>NZ_JBAUZA010000435.1:0-42397 GCF_049585075.1 Mycobacterium sp. | reverse complement strand
GGCGATCCTGCGCGCGATCCACGAGACAGAGGGCATGCACGAGAACGAAGCGTTCAAGATCGACACCAAGCTCGGCATCGACGTGTTCTTGTCCGATGACGCGAAAGAAGGCCCGCTGGCGTTCAAGGAGAAGCGCACCCCGCAGTTCAAAGGGCGCTAACCTCCCCGCTTTCGCGCGCTACTAGCTAAGCCCCCAGCGGCGCGCTTGGGGTGAAGACGACCGGCATCGACTCCAGGCCGCTGACGAAGTTCGCCGGCCGCAGCGGCAGCGCGGAATCGTCGGCCAGCCGTAGGTTTGGAATGCGTTGCAGCAGACGGGTTAACATGATCGACAGCTCTAGCCGCGCAAGTTGGTTGCCCAGGCAGAAGTGTGTGCCGAAGCCGAACGCGAGGTGGTTGTTGGGGTAGCGCTCGATGTTGAAGGTGTCCGGATCGCCGAAGACCTTCTCGTCGAAGTTCGCCGACTCGAACAACAGGATCATTTTTTCGCCCTGATGCAATTGGGTGCCGTGAAACTCGGTGTCCGCGGTGATCGTGCGTGCCATATTCTTCACCGGCGCCGTCCAGCGCAGCATCTCTTCGATCGCGTTGGGCAGCAATCCCAGATCCGAGGCCAGCCGTTTGTGCTGATCGAGGTGCAGCAGTAGCTGCCTCGTGCCGCCGGACAAGGTATGACGGGTGGTCTCGTCGCCGCCGACCAGCAACAGCACAACCTCGACGACGATCTGGTGATCCTCCAGGCGCGACCCCTCGACCTCGGCGTGCGTCAGGACGCTGACCAGATCGTCGGTCGGTTGTGTTTTGCGCGCCGCGATCATCCCCATCATGTATTCGTTGTAGGCGGCGAAGGCCTCCATGCTGGCCTGGACACCCTCTGGCGACGCAGTGCTACTCAGGAAGCTGACCAAATCGTCGGACCACTTGAGGAACATGTTGCGTTCTTCGGGACGCACCCCGAGCATGTCGCCGATGACCGCCATCGGCAGCGGCGCGGCCAGGTCCCAGACGAAGTCGCACTCCCCGCGTTCGCAGACCGCGTCGATCAGCGTGTCGCACAATGAAACGATCTTGGACTACAGATCTTTCACCCGCTTGCGGGTGAAGCCCGAGTTGACGAGCTTGCGCCGCAACAGATGTTGCGGATCGTCCATCTCGATCATCATCTCGATGCCGTCTTGGTCGGGTCGGATGCCGCCGGCGTTGGAGAACAATTCGGGGTTGCGCTCGGCATCAATGACGGCCTGGTACGTCGACGCGGCGGCCAAACCGTTGCGGTCCCGGAACACCGGCTCGTTTTCCCGCATCCAGCGGTAGACGGACCGGGAGTCACCCGCATAGAACGTGCCGTCGGTCAGGTCGACATCGGGCCTGGTCGTTGCAGTGACCGTCATGAGATCTCCCTGGCATCGCCGAATGTCATCTGTACGTGGCCAGCAGAGCTGGACAACATCGCGCGCTTCGGAAGGCCCAGCGATGCAAGCTCTTTGGCGTAAGGGTGGTCGCCCAGTCGGATCCGCGCTCCACCGAGACGGGTGTGCACATCGTCTAGCGTGTGTTCGAAGGCGATCTCACGGGTGACGCCGTCGCGGTGCGAATAGCTGCGCTGCTCTTGATGGCGTGGGCCCAGCCGGAAGGGCAGGCCGCGGCGAAAGTCCATGCCGATCACCAGTTGACCGTCCACGGTGCAATCGAACCCGAACTGACGGCCTTCTCGAACGGTGAAGTCCGCCATGACTTTTGGGTAGCCCCAAATCTTGGTTCCCGCCTCGAGGGTGAACGGCTGGTCGACGGGCAGATGATGGATGAAGGCGCCGGCCGACTGCAGGGCGCGCGGGCCGCGTGCGTCCGACCCGGGCGGGTTGACCATCACGCTGGTGCCGAATTCGTAGTACTGGCCCAGGTCGCCGTCGACGTAATGCATCAACATCAGGACCAGGACCGCACGCCCAGGCAGGTAACGGCAGACCTGCAGGCCGCTGTAGTCGATCATTCGTTGTGCGGCCTCGGCGTCCACCGAGAACATCGCCATATGCTGAGTCGCCTTGCGGATCTGCACCGGCATCGTGAGTACCGTGCCCGCGATGGTGTGTTGCGAGGCTGTCATCCGGTCAATCTAGAACGCGTTCTAATGCTCTGGCAAGGACGCGCTCAGATCAACGACGCGAGCTCGCGGACCTGCTCTGTACTGCGGCCAGATACGACCATCATCGTGACGCCCGCGGCTTCCCAGGCCTTGATCTGCTTACGCACGTAGTCCACGTCGCCGACGATCGCCGCGTCGTCGATGACCTCGTCGGGGATGATCTCCGCGGCCTTGTCCTTCTGGTTGCTGCGGAAGAGCCTCGTCACCTCGTCGACCACCTCGGCGTAGCCCATCCGGCGGTACACGTCGGCGTGGAAGTTGGTGTCCTCGGCGCCCATCCCGCCCATGTAGAGGGCGATGTAGGGCTTCATCGCTGCGAAGGCGGCGCTGCGGTCTTCGGTGATGACGATGTTGGCGGTGGCGCAGATCTCAAAGTTCTCTCGGCTGCGGCGTGCGCCCGGCCGGGCGAAGCCCTCGTCCAACCACTCGTTGTAGGTGTTGGCCATCCGCGGCGTGTAGAAGATCGGCAGCCAGCCGTCGCAGATCTCCGCGGCCAACGCGACATTCTTCGGCCCCTCGGCGCCCAGCATGATCGGGATGTCGGACCGCAGCGGGTGGGTAATGGGCTTGAGCGGCTTGCCCAAACCCGTCGCGCGCTCCCCCGTCAATGGCAGCGGGTAGTGCGGGCCATCGCTGGTCACCGGCTTCTCGCGTGCCCACACCTGCCGGATGATGTCGATGTATTCGCGGGTGCGGGCCAACGGCTTGGGGAACGACTGCCCATACCAACCCTCCACCACCTGCGGACCCGAGACCCCGAGACCAAGGATGTGCCGGCCACCGGACAAGTGATCGAGTGTCAGCGCCGCCATCGCGCACGCAGTCGGGGTACGCGCGGACAGTTGCACCACCGACGTGCCCAGCCTTAGCCGCTGTGTCGACGAACCCCACCAGGCCAGCGGCGTGTAGGCGTCCGATCCCCATGCTTCGGCGGTGAACACCGCGTCGAATCCGGCCTCCTCGGCCGCGGTGACGAGTTCCGCGTGGTTTTCCGGCGGCTGAGCGCCCCAATATCCCAGCTGGAGTCCGAGCTTCATGCGAGCCGCCTTTCCTGCAGGTCCCGACCGTGTCTTGAAACCATTCTTAGAACCTGTTCTACTCGATGCTGTGACCACCAGCCAAAGCAGCCCGGTGCAGATCGATACCCATCAGCCGCCGCTATCGGCGCCTCTGAAGCTGTCCTTCGACTACACCCGTTCAGTCGGATCCACCCTCAGCCAGTTCTTCACCGCCCTGCGCGAGCGACGCATCGTCGGTGTCCGGGGCTCGGATGGCCGGGTCTACGTGCCGCCCGCCGAGTTCGATCCCGTGACCTACGAACGATTGACCGAGATCGTACCGGTGGCCAGCGTCGGGACCGTGCTGTCCTGGACCTGGCAGCCCGAGCCGTTGGCTGGGCAGCCGCTGGACCGGCCATTCGCGTGGGCACTGATCAAGCTCGACGGTGCCGACATCGCAATGCTGCACGCCGTCGACGCTGGATCCTCCGATGCGATCAGTACCGGCGCGCGGGTGCACGCCCATTGGGTCGACGAGCCGGCAGGCGCGATCACCGACATCGCCTACTTCGCGCTCGGCGACAAGGCCGAGCCGGTTCCCGAAACGACCGACGACCGTGACCCGGTGACGGTCCAGGTAACGCCGAGCACCATCGAAATCCAGCACACCGCTTCACTTCCCGAGAGCGCGTTTCTGCGTGGTCTCGAAGAGGGCAAGCTACTCGGCGCGCGCACCGGCGAGAACGGGAAGGTGTACTTCCCACCGAAGGAAGCGGACCCGGCGACCGGTCTGGAACTCGACAACTTCGTCGAGCTGCCCGATAAGGGCACGGTGACGACGTTCGCGATCATCAACATCCCGTTCGCCGGCCAACGCATCAAGCCGCCCTACGTCGCGGCCTACGTCCTTCTCGACGGCGCCGATATCGCGTTCCTGCACCTGATTCAGGAGATCGACGCCACCGAGGTACGGATGGGCATGCGGGTGCAAGCGGTGTGGAAGCCCCGCGAGGAATGGGGCCTGGGCATCGACAACATCGAATACTTCAAGCCGAGCGGCGAACCCGACGCCGACTACGACACCTACAAACACCACCTGTAAGAGGGAATAACGTGACCGATCGCGATGTAGCTGTCGTCGGGTTCGCCCATGCACCGCATGTGCGCCGCACCGACGGCACCACCAACGGCGTCGAAATGCTGATGCCGTGTTTCCATGCCCTTTACACCGAACTCGGGCTCGAGCAGACCGATATCGGCTTCTGGTGCTCCGGCTCGTCGGATTACCTTGCCGGCCGAGCATTTTCGTTCATCTCCGCGATCGACTCGATCGGGGCGGTGCCGCCGATCAACGAGTCGCACGTGGAGATGGACGCCGCGTTTGCACTCTACGAGGCCTACATCAAAATCCTCACCGGGCAGGTCGACACCGCATTGGTTTACGGCTTCGGCAAGTCCTCGGCCGGCACGCTACGCCGGGTGCTTTCGTTGCAGACCGATCCGTATTCGGTCGCACCGCTGTGGCCGGACGCGGTGTCGATGGCTGGGCTGCAGGCCCGCCTCGGCCTGGACGCGGGCAAGTGGACGGCCGAACAGATGGCCCAAGTAGCGCTGGATTCGTTCGCCGTTGCCCAGCGAACCGATTCGGAGAAGCCCGCTAAGAGCATCGACGAGTTGCTGGCCCGGCCGTTCTTCGCCGATCCTCTTCGGCGCCACGACATTGCACCGATCACGGATGGCGCCTCGGCGATCGTGCTGGCCGCCGGCGACAGGGCCCGCGAGCTGCGGAAGAACCCCGCGTGGATCGCCGGGATCGAGCACCGCATCGAGACTCCGGTCCTCGGCGCCCGGGACCTGACCACGTCTCCGTCGACAGCGGCGTCCGCCAAGGCCGCGACGGGCGGGGACACCAACTCGATCGAGGTGGCCGAGATTTATGCGCCGTTCACGCATCAGCAGCTGATCCTCACCGAGGCGATCGGCCTGTCGTCGACGACAAAGGTCAACCCGTCGGGTGGCACCCTGGCGGCCAACCCGATGTTCTCTGCCGGGTTGGAACGCATCGGCTTTGCCGCACAACATATTTTCGACGGCTCTGCAGGACGGGTTCTCGCGCACGCGACCAGCGGCCCGGTGTTGCAACAAAATCTCGTCGCCGTGCTGGAAGGGAAATAAATATGGCCGGCAGGCTCGCTGCGGTGCTCGGCACCGGCCAGACGAAGTACGTCGCCAAGCGTCAGGACGTCTCGATGAGCGGCCTGGTTCGCGAGGCCATCGATAAGGCGTTGGCAGACTCCGGGTCGACCATGGACGACATCGACGCGGTCGTCGTCGGCAAGGCGCCCGACTTCTTCGAAGGCGTCATGATGCCGGAGCTGTTCATGGCCGACGCCGTCGGCGCAACCGGCAAGCCGCTGATCCGGGTGCACACTGCGGGTTCGGTCGGTGGGTCGACCGGCGTGGTGGCGGCCAGCCTGGTGCAGTCTGGCAAATACCGGCGCGTGCTGGCGATGGCGTGGGAAAAGCAGTCCGAGTCGAATGCCATGTGGGCGTTGAGCATTCCGGTGCCGTTCACCAAGCCGGTCGGCGCGGGCGCGGGTGGCTACTTCGCCCCGCACGTGCGGTCCTACATCCGCCGATCGGGCGCGCCGACGCACATCGGTGCCATGGTGGCGGTCAAGGACCGGCTAAATGGCGCGAAGAACCCGTTGGCGCATCTGCATCAACCGGACATCACGCTAGAGAAGGTGATGGCGTCGCAGATGCTGTGGGACCCCATTCGCTTCGACGAGACCTGCCCGTCGTCCGATGGTGCGTGTGCGGTCGTGATCGGCAACGAGGACGCCGCCGACAAGCGGGTCGGCGAAGGCCACCCGGTGGCATGGATTCACGCCACCGCGTTGCGCACCGAACCGCTGGCGTACTCCGGGCGCGACCAGGTCAACCCGCAGGCCGGGCGCGATGCCGCGCAGGCGCTGTGGAAGGCGGCGGGCATCACCAGCCCGATCGACGAGATCGACGCCGCCGAGATCTACGTGCCGTTCTCGTGGTTCGAGCCGATGTGGTTGGAGAACCTCGGATTTGCGCCCGAGGGCGAAGGCTGGAAGCTCACCGAGGCGGGCGAAACCGAGATCGGCGGCCGGATCCCGCTCAACGCCTCGGGCGGCGTGCTGTCGTCGAACCCGATCGGCGCCTCCGGGCTGATCCGCTTCGCCGAGGCGGCCATCCAGGTGATGGGCAAGGCGGGCGATCACCAAGTTCCGAACGCGCGCAAGGCACTTGGTCACGCCTACGGCGGCGGCTCGCAGTATTACTCGATGTGGGTGGTGGGGGCTGATAAGCCGTGAAGTACACCTGCAGCGTCGCGATGGGGCCGGTCGATCAGTTGACCGAGCTGGCCAAAACCGCCGAGGAGGTTGGGTTCGACGCGATCGCGCTACCCGACTCGCTGTTCTACATGGAGAAGGCCGCCGCCGATTACCCGTACACCGCCGACGGATCACGGATGTGGAACGAGGACACCCCATGGGTTGATCCTCTGATCGCAGCCGGCGCGATGGGCGCGGTCACCTCGAAGCTGTTTTTCTACACCAACGTGATGAAACTGGGCTCGCGCAACCCGCTGCTGCTGGCCCGCCAGGTCGGCTCGGTGGCCAACCTGACCAACAACAGGTTAGGCTTCGGTGTAGGAATCGGCTGGGCGCCAGAAGAATTCGAATGGTGTGGGGTGCCGTATGCGCGACGCGGGGCGCGGGTCGATGAGATGATCAAGGTCATCAAGCTCGTGCTGGACGGCGGGATGGTCGAATTCCACGGCGACTTCTTCGACTTCGACCGCCTGCAGATGAGCCCTGCCCCGAGTAAACCGGTGCCGTTCTACGTCGGCGGCCACACCGACGTCGCGCTCAAGCGTGCCGCGCGGGTCAGCGACGGGTGGACCAGCGCGATGATGACCTGCGACCAGCTCGCCGAGACAATCGGCAAGATCAAGGCGTTGCTCGCCGAATACGACCGTGCAGATGTGCCTTTCGAATATCAGGCGGTGTGCATCGACAAGTTCGGCGTAGACGGCCATCGGGAACTGGCCGAGGTAGGCGTCACCGACAACATCGTCATCCCCTGGATGTTCGACGGGCTCGGCTTCGATGCGCCGCTGGACAAGAAGAAAGACTCACTGAAGCGATTCGCCGACACTTTTATCCACTCGGGATGGCAGGACAAATGAGCACATCGCCCGCACACCTGGCCGGAAAGCGCTCTCGCGATGCGGTGACAGCCAGAGACAAAGACACGTGGCTGGCGGTGTTCGCCGACGATGCGATCGTCGAGGACCCGATCGGGCCTTCACATTTCGATCCCGAGGGCAAGGGGCATCGCGGCCGCGACGCTATTTCGGCGTTCTGGGACAAGGCGATTGCGCCGACGGACAACATCGAGTTCCACTTCCGCGACACCTACCAATGCGGCAACGAGGAAGCCAACGTCGGCCACATCCTGATCACCGCGGCCGGATACCAGGTCACCGCCGAAGGCGTGTTCACCTACAAGGCCAATGACCAGGGCCAGTTGGTGGCGCTGCGTGCGTACTGGGAGGTCGACCAGGCGACCGCGAACGCGCGAAAAATCTGAACCCAGCACCCCGCTCCCCCGTATTCACATTGGAGTGACCTGCATATCGGCCTGGGGAGTTGCAGGATGGACAGCGTGGACGAGCCTGTTCTCAGGGACGATCCCGTACGGGTGCGAGGCGATTTAGATGCGCCTTCGCGCTGGCTCTGCCTGTTCAAGTGGTGCGTGCTGGCGGTGCCGCACTACCCGATATTGATACTGCTCTACCTGGTCTACCCGCTGGTGACCATCGTTGCCGGCGTCGCCATCTTGTTCACCGGACGGTATCCGCGCCCACTTTTCGACTTCAACGTCGGGGTGCTGCGGTGGTCGTGGCGGGTGATGAATTACCGATTTCCGATGAACGGCACCGACCAGTACCCGCCTTTCACGCTCGCGTCTCGGCCGGACTACCCCGGCGATCTCGAGGTCGACTATCCGGAACGGCTCACCAACTGGGCGGTGCTGGTGAAGTGGTGGCTGCTGGGCCTACCGCAGATATTGCTGTGCTGGGCGATGGAGCCGTTTTTGCAAGTGCTTTGCGTTATCAACGCGGTGTGGTTGCTCTGCAAGGGGACGATCAACCAGGGCATGTTCGACCTTCTCCTGGGCATGGTTCGGTGGCGGTACCGAGTGGCCGTCTACGTCTCGTTGATGCGCGATGAGTATCCGCCGTTCCGAATGGATCTGGGTAACCTGCAGGTGAGAAGTGGCACGCCGTAATCCGTTATTTCCCTATATCTATCGACTCGGCATGCCGATCTTCGACCGGCTGTTCTACCGCCGGTATCGCCGAGAGGCGATGGGCAATGCAACCGGCCGGCTGCTGCTCGTCGGTCTCGGGCCGGGAACCGACTTGCTCTTCCTTCCGCCCGCGGTGACATCGGTCGCTGCCGTAGAACCGGAGGCGGCGATGCGCCGGATGGCTTCCGCGCTGGCTCGACGTCGGGGCATCGCAGCCGACATTGTCGACGGGACCGGGGAGGCGATTCCCTTTCCGGACAACAGTTTTGACTCGGTGCACGTCGGGCTTGTGCTGTGCTCGGTCGACGATGTTGCCGCCACCCTCGGTGAGATCCGCCGGGTGCTCACACCCGGCGGCAGGCTGGTGGTCCTGGAGCATGTCCGCGGGGATGGCGTGATCGGTCGGTTCCAAGACCTGATCGCCAAACCGTGGTCTTGGTTGGCGTCCGGTTGCGAGCCGAACCGCCGAACCATCGATGCCATTGCCGCGGCCGGATTCGACACCGAGGGGCTGCGCAGCATCCCACGAACCCTGGTGCCGCCTCCGTGCACTCCTCATCTGCAGGGGTTCGCCACCGTTATCGACCACAACGGGTGAAACCTATGGATTCAGAGCTGGCAAATTCTTATCTGTCGTTCATCTGTTGTTCAGCTTTTAGCCATCCGTTGTTAACCATCGATCCGTGTACCCGTTAAGCCGAACATTCGCCGCTCGCGAAGGTCCGACGGTGGGCGACCCACAACATCATTCATTGCATCGAAGGGAGCGGGCGTCGCCGCGGGGAGTCCACACCCCTCATCCAACGATGTACGAAGTGGAGTCTCCTATGAGTCACAAGGTCCTGGCCGGCCTCGGCACGGCCGCCGGCGGTTTCCTCGCCGCCGCACTCATTTCGCTGGCAACCGGCCCAATCGCGCACGCCGACGGGGACGATGGCGCCCCGGGGTTAGACACCGACTTCATGACCGGACCCTTCCAAGACTTCGGCTTCTTCACCAACCAGTCATTTGCCGACCCAAGCGACAATGAGTTCGTAGCGACGGTTTTCCAAATTCCGCAACTCGGCATCACAGATATTTTGACTTCCGGAGCCGACCCGTCAGACGGTGTCGGGTTCGGGGCCGCGGGCGTCGGCGTATCCGGGGAGACAGTAAATACGTTCATCGACACGATGAACCCGGCCCTCGATTCCACATTCACGCTTCCATTCACCGATCCGTTGGCTGAGCTATTTACGTTGCTTCTCCCGTTCGGCTTCTGATCTCACCGGCCCGCGAGCTCGGGCCTGACGAAGCAGTTTCACTCAGGTTTGATTGGAGTCTCCAATGAGTGCTCGGCTTATGACACTCGTTTTCAGCACGGCTGCCGGTGCGTTCCTGGCCGCCGGACTCGCCTCGTTGGGTGCCATCCCCGGCGCCCACGCAGACGACGGGGATGGCATCCCCATCGCCAACCCCCCGGGGCCCGACACAGACTTTCTGATTGGACCCCTGCAAAATTTCGGCCCTTTCGCGATGCAGGGCTTCGCCGACCCGGATGAACATTTTGACGTGGCAATCATGCAAATTCCGTCCCTCGGCATTACAGATATTTTGACGTCGGGGATCGATCCCTCGGATCACCTGGCTCTTGCCGACCCGGGGCTGGGACTGCCCGCGGACGTGACGGCCGGGACCGTCGATGCCACAGTCAACACGTTGACGGACACGATGAATCCCACCCTCGACAGCACTTTCACCATCCCGTTCACGGATCCGCTGACCGACTTGTGGGTTGCACTTCTTCCGTTCGGCGCCTGATGGCTTCAGCAGCAAATAGTCAACGGAGAGGAGGTTTCACTCAGGCTTTCGTGGGTATATCCTCAGGTCGTCACTAGCCTAGAAGTGAGCTAGATCACACTCATGAATGGAGTTTTCAATGAGTACTCGGCGTATGACGCTCGTTGTCGGCACGGCTGCCGGTGCTTTCCTGGCCGCCGGGCTCATCCCGTTGGCAAACACCCCCGTCGCCCACGCCATTTGCGCACCGGACGACAGCTTGGGGTGCGACGCGGACTTCATCTTTGCCACCGACCCAATTCTTAAGATGTTTGGCATCACGGACATTGGGGCGGCCGACCCCGACGACAATTTTGAGGGGATGATTTTCAACATTCCGTCTATGGGCATCACCGATGTGTTGACTTCTGGGAAAGATTCCTCAGATCTCTTGGCTGGCCTTGGGATACCGATTCCCGACGACACGGGCATAGGGATGGCCGGCGTCTCGGTCAACACGTTCGTCGATACGATGAACCCGGCCCTGGACAGCTCGTTCATCATTCCCTTCGAGGATCCCCTCGCCCAGCTGTGGGATTTCCTTGTCGCAAACGCCTTCTTCGGCCTCTGAGGTAGATCGCTGAACTTCAGAGACCTACGCGCTACTCGACGCCGACGGCCTCGATGATGTTCAGCCGGGCCGCGCGTCGCGCTGGCGGCAGCGATCCGAGCAGGCTGATCGCCAGCGCGCCCACGGTGAACAGGACTGCCATCGGGCTTGGCCGGAAGCCAACGTTGAAATTCATGATGTCGCCGCTGACGAGGCTGTAAAGCCACTGGTCCGTCAAGCCGAATAGCAGGCCGCAGACGCCGCCGACGACACCGATGGCCGCCGCCTCGGCCAGGATCATCTGCACGGTGAACCGACGGCTGGTTCCCATCGCCCGCAGCACTCCGATCTCACGACGCCGTTCGAGCACCGAGAGCGTCAACGTGTTGAAAAGCGCTACCGCAGCAACGAATACAACAATGATCCATACGGCGTTGGCGATGAACATGCTCTGATGCAGCGGCGCCTCGATCCCGGCCAGTGCTGTGTGACCGTTGTATACGTAGTTCGGCGCAGGCACCACATGGCGGACGTCGGCCAATAACCGATTCGGATCCACGCCTGGCGCCGCAGAGATCTGGAGTGCTGTTGCAGCTGGACGGTCGAACCACGTCCGCATTCGACCGAGGTCAATCCCGACGGTGCCGATGACCGTCGAGAAGTACGGAACCAACGCAAGCACAGCCGTCTGCCGCGGGCCATGTGGCGTTTGCAGCTGAAGATTGTCGCCGACCCGTACGTGAAGAGTTTTGCCGAGGTTCTGCGAAAGCACCACGCCCCGACCGGCGAGCACCGCGTTGCGTACCTGCTCCCCGAGCGCGCGATACAGCGGATCGGCGCTCCCGGCGGAAAACCCGTCGAGCATCACCCGGGTGCCGCCGACCTCGGCGAAGCCGAATGCGCCCTCGGTGACACGTTCTACCCCCGGCACTTTCGCGACCTTGCCGGCAAGATCTTGCGGCAGCGGGTCAGCCGCATAACTGTCCGGAGGATCCGCGGTCACCCACACGTCCACGCCGGCGACCGGAGCGAAGATGGCCCGCGCCGACCGGATCATGTCGCCGTTCGTACCGGTGATCACGACTGTGGTGACTACTGCGATGAGCACCGTCATCACCGTGGCCCATACCCGCCGCGGCGCACGCTCGATCGTCGCCGCCGCAAGTGGCCCAACCGATCCGAAGATCCGGGCCGTAGCCGCCGTCGCTTTGACGATGGGCGCGGTGAGTGCGAAGCCGAGCGCGATCTCAGCACTGAACAGAGCAAAGATCGCAACGAATGCGAGACTGCCGCGTTGGGCGACGACGATCAGGATCGACGCCGCGAACATCGCGACAGCGGCAATACCGGTTACCAGCCGCAGCCATCGCGGCACGAAATCGGCTGCTGACACCCCGACCGGTGCCAACGCCTCGATCGGCGAAACCTTGTACACCTGCCGCGCAGCCATCGCCGATGCTGCCGCGCTGGTGAGCACCGTCGCGGCCAGTGCCACCGGTATCGCGTAGCCGGGCAGCCAGTACTCGATTCGAGCTTCGAGACCTTGGGTTATCGCCGGCGGCAATCGTCCAATCGCCATACGGCCCATGACTATTCCGAGGCCCGACCCGATCGCTCCGCCGATCACGCCGAGAATCGCAGCTTCGGCGAGCAAGTCGCGAACGATGGTGACGCGCCGGCCGCCGATCGCGCGCAGCATCGAGATGACCGGCCGGCGCTGGGTGATCGCCATCGTCATCGTGGTGTAAATCAGGAAAGCGCCGACCACCAACGCAACTCCCGCACCCATCAACGCCATGTAGTTCATCAGCTTGACGCCGTCGCCGGCCCGGGTCGCCCGCATACTCGGATCCGCAACGATTGCCCTGGCTTTCACGGCCGCGGTGACCGCGGCGCGCACTGTTGCGAGATTGGCACCGGGTTTCGTAGTGATCAGTATCGAGTCGAGCTGCCCTTTTCGCCCGGCGATGTTCTGCGCCAATGCAAGTGGAGCAAGGACGTAGTGCCCGCCGTTGAGGTTCGCAAGCTGCTTGCCGGTGAGCACTTCGGTGACTGCGACCGAAGCCGAGCCCAGCCGGAACGTCTGGCCTTTAGTGTGACCGACACCGGGCCCGACCTGGACGCCGTTGGGATTGTCGGACAGCGTCTTTAGGGGCTTCTGCACGGCGTCTTTCAAGGCGCCACCCAACGCAGCGCTGCTTTTGTCTGCGCCGAAGAGCAGAACGGGACCTGATGACGTGGGCGCAGAAGTCCGAATCATCGGTGCCGCGGTCGCCACGCCGGGAACCGCTGCGACATCGGCCGTGATTGCGTCGGGAAATCCCGCGTCGGTAATGCCCGACACCTCGAGCGCGGCGACTCCCGCGATCCCGTCGGCCAGCCGGTTAACCGATCCGGTGATCGATCCGAAAATTCCGAATACCGCAACGAGATACATTGCAGATACGGCCATTACGGCGATTGAGGCTGTGGTACGCCGACGGTGCACAACAAGTTCGCGCAGGCTGAACACACGTAGCCGGCTCGCCGTAGCCGCGACGGCGGAAGCCGGTCTCATCCCGGCACCGCTGACAACTGGTCGGAACCGACCCGTCCGTCTTGGAGGGTGATCACTCGATCCGTTGTCGCTGCGGCACTGGAGTTGTGGGTCACCATCACCACCAGCCGGCTATCGCCATCCTCGTGCGCCACCTCGGCAAGGAGCGCCAGGATCGAAGCGCCCGTGGCGGAGTCCAGGTTCCCGGTCGGTTCGTCGGCCAGAATCAGCGATGGGTTCATCATCAACGCCCGCGCCACCGCAACCCGCTGCATTTGACCACCCGACAGTTCCGCCGGCCGGTGCTGGGTCCGGTTACCGAGGCCAACCCGGTCCAACAGCCGAATGGCATCCGACTTGACCTTGCCCAGCCTGACACCGTCTAGCAGCTTCGGGACTGCCACGTTTTCCCACGCCGACAACGTCGGCAACAAGTTGAAGAACTGAAAGACGAAACCCACGCGATGAT
This sequence comes from Mycobacterium sp., assembly GCF_049585075.1. Classification (GTDB taxonomy): domain Bacteria; phylum Actinomycetota; class Actinomycetes; order Mycobacteriales; family Mycobacteriaceae; genus Mycobacterium. The sequence goes on along the minus strand of NZ_JBAUZA010000435.1, from coordinate 28,531 downwards.
GGCGAAATTGCGACTGCTGTTCGTCGCTGAGGTGGCCAATCTCGTCGCCATCGAATTTGATCGAGCCTGAATCGGGGGAATCCAATGCGCCGAGCAGGTGCAGCAACGTGCTCTTGCCGGCCCCCGACGGCCCGACGACCGAGACAAACTGCCCGCCCCCGAACCGAAGGCTGATCTCGTCGAGCGCGCGCACACGCTGACCGCCGACCCGGTATTCGCGCACCACATCGCGAAGTTCAATCGTCAGCTGGTGCTTTGGTGTGTCGCAGGTATCGAGTCGTCCGATCATGGTCCTCCCGCGAGACCGCAGCATTCGGCCGGCCGCGGCGACCTGTACGCGACCGACTGGCAGGCCCATGCGAGCATCATGTCGCAAAGGCACTGGTATGGGGTATAACGAGCCCGAAGCCCAATCGGTTCAATCGTGATAGCCCGGATAAATCCCCGTCCACAGATTTACAATACGTGTATAATTCGATTGGCGAAATCCCCGTGTTTGCAACGTTTTTAACAGGAGACCGATCCGATGTCGCTGCCCGCGCTTGAAGATATCGTCGCCCACACCGGCAACACCGAGCCGATCGACGGAGTAACCCGGATCGAAACCAGCCCGCGAGAGAAGGCCACGCCGATCATCATGGAGATGATGCACTCGGTGTACCCGCACGATGAGGTATTCGGCCAGTACATCACCGTCAACGACTACATCGATTGCCCGCCCGATGAACTGTTCGCTTACATGGCCGATACCCGGTGCTTGGAAGAGTGGACCTACAGCCTGCGCGGGTTTACCGAGACCGATGAGCCAGGACTCTGGCAGGCCTACGACCGGCTGGGGTCGGAGACCAAGATCTACGTCCGTACGGTGGCTGGCGAGCAGGGTCGCACCGTGGATTACCACTGCGCGTGGGACCAGGGCAAGCATCTGTGGATGATCTACCTGATGCGGGTCGTCGACGCACAAACGGTGCTAGACAAGCCCGGCTCAGTGGTGCTGTGGACCAACTGCCACCATCCGTTCTACGAGCAGAACCCGTACCCGGACGCGGCCCCGTCGGAACGCCCGGTCTGGGTCGGCGATTTCTGGGACATGTTCGGCGCCGGCCATCTACTGGAGATGAAAAACCTCAAAGCAATCGCCGAATACCGCCATCACAATGGGCTTTCGGTGACCCCGGACTGGATGCGATAAGCCTCCGCATAACTAAGCGCGGCGGTGAAATGCCGCCAGGCTAAATAGGTTTCAGACCAGTCCGATAACGCTGGGCCAGGTCCTGATAGGCCTTCGGGTTCACGTTCACCCACATTTCCGCGCCGGTACCCGCGATCGGACCCTTGACCGTGGCAGGTACCCCGACCACCAGCACCTCATCGGGAATCTTGGTGCCGCCCACTACCAATGCGCCGGCGGCGACCATGGTGCGTGAACCGATCACCGCGCCGTCGAGGACGGTGGCATGGTTGGCGATCAGCGCCTCGGCCCCGATATGGGCCCCGTGGATGAGGCACATGTGCGCCACCGTTGCGCCCGGTCCGATGTCCACCGGGATGCCGGGAGGTGCGTGCAACACCGAGCCGTCCTGCACATTGGCCCCCTCACGCACGATGACGGGCGCGTAGTCGGCGCGCAACACGGTGTTGAACCACACCGACGCCCCGGCCTCGATCGTGACGTCGCCGATCAAGGTAGCGGTGGGTGCCACGAAGGCCGTGGGATCGACCTTCGGCGATTGGCCTTCGAAGGAGAACAGCGGCATCGTTCACATATACCCCAGGCCGGGTATTCCAGCGTCCAGACCTTATTAACCGGCAGTAAAGCCCGCCGTCGTTGCGCTGTGATTGCGCTACCGCGCATGAAAACTGTAACGTGTTCTAGTTAGAAGCTGACGAAGTTGGAGGCCGCATGGCTACCGAGACAGCCGGTGTTCGCGAGATCGACGCCGGCACCCTGCCCGACCGCTACGCGCGCGGCTGGCATTGCCTTGGCCCGGTCAAGGATTACCTGGACGGCGAACCTCATGGGGTCGAGGCCTTCGGCACCCACCTTGTGGTGTTCGCCGACTCCCACGGCGACGTGCACGTCATCGACGGCTACTGCCGGCACATGGGCGGCAACCTGGCACAGGGCACCGTCAAGGGCGACGAGGTGGCCTGCCCGTTCCACGACTGGCGCTGGGGCGGCGATGGCCGCTGCAAGCTGGTGCCCTACGCCAAGCGCACACCCAAGACGGCCCGCACCCGGTCGTGGAACACCGATGTGCGCGGCGGACTGCTGTTCGTATGGCATGACCACGAAAACAATCCGCCGGATCCCGCCGTGCAGATTCCCGACATTCCGGAAGCCCACAGCGACGAGTGGACCGAATGGCGTTGGAACAGCATCCTCATTGAGGGGTCCAACTGCCGCGACATCATCGACAACGTCACCGACATGGCGCACTTCTTCTACATCCATCTGGGGTTGCCGACCTACTTCAAAAACGTCTTCGAGGGTCACATCGCGTCGCAATACCTGCACAATGTCGGTCGGCCCGACGTCAACGATCTCGGAACGTCTTACGGTGAGGCGCACCTGGATTCGGAGGCGTCCTACTTCGGGCCGTCATTCATGATCAACTGGCTGCACAACCGCTACGGCGACTACAAAGCCGAGTCGATCCTGATCAACTGCCACTACCCGGTAACCCAGGATTCGTTCGTCCTGCAGTGGGGCGTCATCGTCGAAAAGCCCAAGGGCATGGACGAGGCCATGACCGAGAAGCTCTCCAGAGTCTTCACCGAGGGTGTCAGCAAGGGCTTTTTGCAAGACGTCGAGATCTGGAAGCACAAGACCCGCATCGACAATCCGCTGTTGGTCGAGGAGGACGGCGCCGTCTACCAGATGCGACGGTGGTATCAGCAGTTCTACGTCGACGCCGCCGATGTCACGCCGGACATGACCGATCGCTTCGAGATTGAGGTGGATACCACCATCGCCAACGAGAAGTGGCATGTCGAGGTCGAAGAAAATTTGCAACGGCAGGCCTCTGACCAAGATGCAAAGGCGGAGCAGCCAGCGACATGACCGCGCCGGCGACGATGCAGTGGGGGCACCTCCCAGCCGCGTAGCGGCGAGGGGGACGCAGCGATGAGGAGGAGCGGCGCTTGAACCGAGGCGAGGAGCCGCCCGACGTCGATCGGCTGGCTCGGTCGATGCTGATGCTTCATGGCGATCACGACAGCCATGACGAGCCGGCACCGGCAGCTCCTGGGGGACGCGGCGGAACCTGGTCTAAGGCACCGGTTTTCGCTAATGATCCACAGCGCGTCGCCGCGGTGCGTGAGGCCACTCAGGCCGACCGCACCCGTTACCTGACGTCGGGTCTGCAGCCGGTGGATTGCCGGTTCTGTCATGCCACGGTCAACGTCAAACGGCTCGGACCGGGGCATACCGCGGTGCAGTGGAACGCCGACGCATCACAGCGCTGCGCGTATTTCGCCGAACTGCGTACGTCCGGGGAGCACAGCGCGCGCACCCGGTCCTGCCCGAAGCTGGCCGACAGCATCGAACACGCCGCTGCCGAGGGCTATTTGGAGGCGGAGTCGACCGCTCCGCCCGCCGGCGACGACGACGACGACTAACGGCGTATCACAGCCCGGCGAAGCGCTCCTTGACCTCTTCGGCGGTCAGCCCATAGTCGGCTAACGAGTACTTGTGCTTGGGGGCACGTTCGCCGGATTGGCTTTCGGCATGGCTCTTTTCCATGGCCTGCCGGGCCTCATCAGTTAGCGGGATATCGAAGTGGCGGTAGACGTCTGTCACCATGCCGATCGGATCGGCGATCAACTCGCGGTAGTCGACGTCATAGAACTGAGCCGGGTCATAATTGGCGCGCGCGGTGTTGAACCGCTCCAAACCACGTGACCAGGTTTCCATTGAGTCAGCGCCGATTTGAGAGCCGACGTAGGTCGTCGACCAGCCATCGGCAGTGTGCTGCGCGAGCGAACACATCGAGGCCATGATCGTCTCGACAGGTCGGTGCGTCTGGATGACCAGTGCATCGGGATAGGTCGCCATCAGCGCATCCAATGCGAACAGATGACTGGGGTTCTTCAGCACCCATCGCTTGTCGGCATCGTTGAGTCCGATCAGCTGAAGGTTCTTGCGGTGCCGCTGGTATGCCGGCGTCCAGTCCTGCTGCGACAGCCACTTTGAATAGCTGGGCAGGTGTGCGAGCGTCTCGTAGGACACCGAATGCAGGGACTGCCGCAGTAGCTGCCAGCATTCCTCCAGCTCGTATGCGGCCATGAAATGCAAGCCGGTGTAGCCGGGGTTCTCCTCGTGGTGCTGATTGAACTGTGCATCGAGTTGGCGATACAGGGGGTGGGATTCCCAGGTGTCCCGCGGCGGACGGGGCTGCGGGAACTCGGCCAGCCACATGTGCAGGCCCTGATGAGCCGGATCGGCGCCAAGTAGCCGGTGCAGCGCCGTCGTGCCGGTCCGCACCAATCCTGTGACGAAGATCGGCCGCTTGATGACGACGTCGGCATGTTGCGGGTATTGCTTCCACGCCGATTCGGAGAGCAGCCTGGCCACTAACGCGCCGCGCAGGAAAAAGCGATTCATCTTGCTGCCCAACACGGTAAGACCCGCTTCGCGCTGGTAAGAGTCCAGCAGCACAGTCAGCGCTTCGCGGTAGTTGTCGTCGTCGCCGCCGAAGTCGTCGAGCCCGGTTAGCTTGGTGGCTGAGGCGTGCAGTTCGTCGACGGTTGCGATGTCGGTGCGTTCAGTCATTAGGTGTGGTACTCGCCGCAGTTGACATCCAGGGTCTGGCCGGTGATGCCACTGGATAAGTCGCTAGCCATAAATAGAATTGCCGCCGCCACCTCGTCCTCGGTGGGCAGTCGCTTGAGGTCGGAGTTCGCCGCAGTTGCCTGGTATATCTGTTCAGCGGTGGTGCCGTACTTACCCGCCTGATGGTTGAAGTAGGCTTGCAATGTGTCGCCCCAGATATAGCCGGGGGCAACGGAATTGACGCGAATGCCCTGCTCACCCAGCTCGGTGGCCAACGACTGCGACATGGACAGCAGCGCGGACTTAGCCATCTTGTAGGCGCCGTACTTCGCCTGGGAATGCCGGATCACCATGGAGTTCACGTTGACGACAGAACCGTGCGTCGCAGCCAGCGTCGGAGTGAAGCCCTGGATCAGCCGTAGCGCCCCCAGCGCGCTGAGCTCGATCGCGTCGCGGATGTGCTGAAAACTTGTGCCGGCCAATGGTTTCATCGACGGCACCCGGAACGCGTTGTTGATCAACACGTCGACCTTGCCGTAGGCCTCCATGGTGACGTCGACCAAGTTGGCGACCTGATCATCGTCGGTGATGTCGGTGGGTACCGTCACCGTCCGTCCCCCTGCATCGGCGATCTGCTTGGCGACGTCGTCCAGGCGTTCCGGGGTGCGCGCGGCCAGCACCAAATCAGCGCCCTCCCGCGTGCACCGGTGCGCCAGCGTCGTGCCCAGACCCGGGCCTACCCCGCTGATCACCACGACCTTGCCGTCGAGCATCTTCGTCATCCCAGCATCCTCGCCGCAATTTGCTGTTGGCGCAGCGTAATTCGCGCCTGCCATTCGTCATCGGAAATCTTATTGTGCTCGAAATGAGGCAGCTTCGCCGGTATCGCGTCGAAGTCGACCAACTCGGCGGTCGGTCCGTCGGCGTCGGTCAGTTGACGCGACACTCGTTGCCAGCGGAACTGTAGGAATCCCCGCCGATGGCCGAGGGTCTCTACCCAGTTGGTAACGCCCGGATTCTGGTCGGCGACGACGATTCGCACCTTGCCATCCGGATCCGCCTGTGCCTGAGTGTTGTTCAGCGATGTCTGGTGGTTGATGTAGTCCAGCGAGATGTACCACAGGCTACCCAGCTGGAAGCCGAGGTAAGGGGCATCGGAGGCCGGGATGGTGATCACCAGCGCTTGATCGGGCCGCAGGTCGAAGTGCCCAACCGACGAATACTGGGTGGCCAGGCCCCCTGGCGTCAACCGGGGCGGCACCATCGTGTTGACCGGGATATCGAGATAGAACCACTGCGGAAACTGCAACCATGTCTTGATCCGGTTGACTAGCTGCTTTCCCGCTGTCGCATAACGCTTTTCAATGGACTGGCGAGTGAGCGGCGGCGGCGCGGTCCCGGCGGTATCCAATCGGGAAATGGACAACGTCCCCCGCCGTGCCGACCAGTCGCCGTAAACCTCACGGATCACTAGCTGGCCGGGGCTGCTCGGTCGCACCTGCCATTGGAAGCTGCCGTCGGCGGCGATCTCCAGCTCGCGGTCGTCGAACGCGGCCTGGCTGGCGGGCACGTTGTCGTCGGTGTACTCGCCGCCGAGCAGCTGAAAGCTCAGGTCGGTGGTGGTGCCGCGCACGCCGGTGACCAGGTAATCGCGGTCAGGCTGGACTCGGCAGCCGAAGTAGAGGGTGTCGGGGTTGTCCAAGCCCATCTTGGTGAACGGTCCGGTGCCGGACAGCAGCATCGGATGATCACGCTCGTAGTCGAACACCATGTGCGTGCAAGCGGCGATACACCCCGCCAGATACTGCAGGCCTTCGAGCAGGTCGGCTTCGGTCTCGATATGCGGTGCGGCGGCTACCAGATTTTCGGCCTCGGCGATTGCGGAGACCAGCGGCTCAGAAAAGAGGGGAGCGGACACGCCTAGACGCTAGAACGTGTTCTAGTTTTCGTCAATGGGCGAACATATCGCGTGTTGGCGCGGGCGCTCGCCGACGAGGCTTGCTCGCTACGTGGTTACGGCACGCACTGCTGCGACAGGTCGATCAGATGCTGCCGCACATCCGGATGCCGATTTAGGTAATCGATGACGTTGGGCCCGCCACCCTCCGCCTCGGACCTTGACTGCAGCTGCTGGTGCAGGTCGGGATGCCGCTGTAGGTACTGGTCAATGGAATTACCCACGTTCTGATCGCACTGGGCGCTCGCTACGCCCGCCATGGGCAACGCGATGAGCGTCGCGGCCGAGGCGCTCAGCAGGCCACCAGCGAGCAGACGAAACAGTCCGCGGCGACGGGACCATGGGGTTCCGGAAGTCATGGTCATGAAATTGCTCCTTTTGCGCACTGACTCTCGCAGTACTTCGATCTGCTAATCGAGAGTACGCGCGACAGCGTTACCGCAGCCTGTGCTGGAGCTATGAGGCTAATGTGTGACGGCTTGCTGGCCGCTGGCCTGCTCCCGTTTGATCTCCAACGCGATGTCGATGAGCTGGTCTTCCTGGCCGCCGATCAGCTTGCGCTGGCCGGCCCGGTGCAACAGCTCGTGGGCCGGAACCCCGTAGCGCTCACCCTGGCGAACGGCATGCTTGAGGAAGCTCGAGTACACCCCGGAATACCCCATGACCAGCGCATTGCGGTCCAGCAGGCATTCGGCGGGCATGGCCGGACGCACGACGTCTTCGGCGGCGTCGGCGATGTCGAAGAAGTCGATGCCTGTCTTGACGCCGATCTTGTCGAACACCCCGATCAGCGCCTCGACCGGGGCGTTACCCGCACCTGCACCGAAGCGCCGCACGCTGCCGTCGATCTGCTTGGCGCCCGCGCGTACCGCCTCCACCGAGTTGGCCACCCCGAGGCCGAGGTTTTCGTGACCGTGGAAACCGACCTGGGCGTCGTCGCCCAGTTCGGCGACCAGCGCCGCCACCCGGTCGCGCACTCCTTCGAGAACCAGCGCTCCGGCCGAGTCGACAACATAGACGCACTGGCACCCGGCGTCGGCCATGATGCGAGCCTGCGCGGCCAGCTTCTCCGGCGGGATCGTGTGCGCCATCATCAGGAACCCGACGGTTTCCAGTCCCAGCTCGCGGGCCAGCCCAAAGTGCTGGATCGACACATCGGCCTCGGTGCAGTGGGTGGCGATCCGGCAGATCGACCCGCCGTTGTTCTGGGCCTCCTTGATGTCCTCCTTGGTGCCCACCCCGGGCAGCATCAAGAAGGCGATCTTGGCCTCTTTGGCCGTCTCGGCGGCCAGCTTGATCAGCTCCTGCTCGGGCGTCTTGGAGAACCCGTAATTGAAGCTCGAGCCGCCCAGCCCGTCGCCGTGAGTCACCTCGATCACCGGCACGCCCGCGGCGTCCAGGGCGGCCACGATCGCGCCGACCTCGTCCTTGGTGAACTGGTGACGCTTGTGGTGCGAGCCGTCGCGCAGCGACGTGTCGGTCATCCGGACGTCCCAGATCGGGTTGAAGAAAATCTCGCGGGTGCTCATGCCTGTGCTCCTCCCGCCGTCGCGGATAGGGCTTCCTTCGCGATTTCCTCGCCGACCTTGGTGGCCGCGGCGGTCATGATGTCGAGATTGCCCGCATATGGGGGCAGGTAATCGCCGGCGCCCTCGACCTCGACGAACGTGGTGACCAAGGCCTGCCCACCGGAGTGCATCGACGGCTCGTCGAACTGCGGCTCGTTGAGCATCCGGTATCCCGGCACGTAGGTCTGCACCTCGGCCACGACATCGTGGATGGACTTGGCGATCGCGTCGCGGTCGGCGTCCTCCGGGATTGCGCAGAAGATGGTGTCACGCATGATCATCGGCGGGTCGGCCGGGTTGAGGATGATGATCGCCTTGCCGCGTGTGGCGCCGCCGATGGTTTCCACACCCTTGCTGGTGGTCTTGGTGAACTCGTCGATATTCGCGCGGGTCCCGGGACCCGCGGACACCGAAGCCACCGACGCGACGATCTCGGCGTAGGGCACGTCCACGACTCTGGAAACGGCGTACACGATCGGGATGGTTGCCTGGCCGCCGCAGGTGATCATGTTGACGTTAGGGGCGTCGAGGTGCTCACGGAGGTTCGCCGGCGGGATCACGGCCGGGCCGACAGCGGCCGGCGTCAGGTCGATGGCCCGGATCCCCGCTTCGGCGTATTTCGGCGCCGCGTCCCGGTGCACGTAGGCGCTGGTCGCCTCGAACACCAGATCGGGTTTCTCGGGCTGGGCGAGCAGCCAGTCGACCCCCTCGTGGGTGGTCTCCAGGCCCAGCTTGCGAGCGCGTGCCAGCCCTTCGCTTTCGGGGTCGATCCCCACCATCCAGCGCGGTTCGAGCCACTCCGAGCGCCGAAGTTTGTACAGCAGGTCGGTGCTGATATTGCCCGACCCGACAATGGCAACAGTTGCCTTGGACGGCATGGATGCTCCTTTTACTCGAAAGACAGCCGGACGGACCCGAGGCCGGCGAATTCGGCGACGAAGTTGTCGCCGGGCCGGGCGTCGATGGCCCGGGTGCACGAACCCGGTAACACGATGTCACCTTTTCGCAGCCGTACTCCGAAGCTTTCCACTTTGCGGGACAACCACGCCACCGCGGTCGCCGGATTGCCCAGCACCGCGTCGCTGCGGCCTTTGGCCACCACCTCGTCATTGCGGGTCAGCACTGCCTCGATCGCGGTGATATCGATGTCGGTCGGCCCCGCCCGTCCCGCGCCCAGCACAAAACCCGCCGAGGAGGCGTTGTCGGCGATGGTGTCGCATAGCGCGATCTTCCAGTCGGTGATCCGTGTGTCGATCAGCTCGATGGAGGGCACCAGCGCTTCAGTGGCCGCCAGGACGTCGTCCTCGGTGCAATTGGCGCCCGGCAGGTCATGCGCCAGGACAAAACCGACCTCGACCTCTACCCGCGGGTAGAGGTATCGGTCCGCCTTGACCGGGGTGTCTTCGAACACCTGCATCTCGTCGAGCAGATGTCCGTAGTCCGGCTCGTCGACCCCCATCATCTGTTGCATCGCCAACGACGAGAGGCCCACTTTGTGCCCCACCACCCGGGCGCCCTCGGCGACCCGCTGGCGGATGTTGATCAGCTGGATCTCGTAGGCATCGACGACGTCGATCTCGGGCTGTTCGGCCGTCAACGGGGCGATCGGCTGGCGGCTGCGCTCAGCCTGCGCCAGATCGGCGGCCAGCAAATCACGGGTGGCTAGCGGGATCATTACCGAAGTCCCCTCGTTCGTGTGACCGGGGCAGTAGCGCCCGGCCCCGGCAATTCTATAACGTGTTCTACATGACAGCTCAGGAGTTCGACGTCGTCGTGGTCGGGAGCGGCGGCGCCGGCATGGTTGCTGCCCTTGCGGCCGCCCACCGGGGTCTATCGACGATAGTCATCGAAAAGGCTGCCCACTACGGCGGCTCAACGGCACGCTCGGGCGGCGGCGTGTGGATTCCCAACAACGAGGTACTCAAGCGCGACGGCGTCAAGGACACCGCCGAAGCGGCCCGCACATACCTGCACGGGATCATCGGCGATGTTGTCGAGCCCGAACGCATCGACACCTACCTCGAACGTGGGCCCGAAATGCTGTCGTTCGTGCTGAAGCACACGCCGCTGAAGATGTGTTGGGTGCCCGCGTACTCCGACTACTACCCCGAGGCCGCCGGCGGCCGCCCAGGCGGCCGGTCCATCGAGCCGAAGCCGTTCAACGCCAACAAACTCGGCCCCGACCTGCCCGGGCTGGAGCCCGCATACGGCAAAGTTCCGCTCAACGTCGTTGTGATGCAACAGGATTACGTGCGACTGAACCAGCTCAAGCGGCATCCGAGAGGCGTGCTGCGCAGCCTCAAGGTTGGCGCGCGGACGATGTGGGCCAAAGCGACGGGCAAGAACCTTGTCGGGATGGGACGTGCGCTCATCGCGCCACTTCGAATCGGCCTGCGCGAGGCCGGCGTCCCGGTAGAGCTCAACACCGCCTTGACCGACCTCTACGTCGAAGACGGGGTGGTCCGCGGCGTCTACGTGCGCAACACCGAAGCACCTGAATCCGGTGAGCCACAACTCATTCGAGCCCGAAAGGGCGTGATCCTCGGTAGCGGGGGATTCGAACACAACGAGCAGATGCGGGTCAAATATCAGCGCGCACCGATCACCACCGAGTGGACAGTCGGAGCCAAGGCCAACACCGGCGAAGGCATCCTCGCCGCCGAAAAGCTGGGCGCGGCACTGGAGATCATGGAAGACGCTTGGTGGGGGCCGACGGTCCCGCTGGTGGGCGCGCCGTGGTTTGCGTTGTCGGAGCGCAACTCGCCCGGCTCCATCATCGTCAACATGTCCGGCCAGCGATTTATGAATGAATCCATGCCCTACGTCGAGGCCTGCCACCACATGTACGGCGGCGAGTACGGGCAAGGTCCGGGTCCCGGGGAACACATCCCCGCGTGGCTGGTATTCGACCAGCAGTACCGCAACCGCTACATCTTCGCCGGATTGCAGCCAGGACAACGTATTCCGCGCAAATGGCTGGAATCCGGCGTGATCGTCCAGGCCGACACGCTCGAGGAGCTGGCCAGCAAGGCCGGCCTACCGGTCGACGAATTCAAGGCGACGGTCGAACGCTTCAACGGCTTTGCCCGCTCAGGCGTCGACACCGACTACCACCGCGGCGAGAGCGCCTACGACAGGTACTACGGCGACCCGACCAACAAGCCGAACCCCAACCTCGGTGAGATCAGCAATCCGCCGTATTACGCCGCGAAGATGGTGCCCGGCGATCTGGGCACCAAGGGTGGCATCCGCACCGACAAACACGGCCGTGCGCTGCGCGACGACGGCAGCATTATCGAAGGCTTGTACGCGGCAGGCAATGTGAGTTCACCGGTGATGGGACATACCTATCCCGGCCCGGGCGGCACCATCGGCCCCGCGATGACCTTCGGCTACTTGGCAGCTCTGCACATTTCTCAATCGCCAGCAGGACGGTCCTAGACATGCCTATTGATCCGGACGTCGCACTGGCCGCCGAGCTCGATCCGATCGAATTCTCGTGGAGCAGCAGCGATGTGCAGCTCTACCACCTGGGATTGGGCGCCGGCGCCGACCCGATGGATCCGCGTGAGCTGCGCTATTTGGTCGACGACACCCCGCAGGTATTGCCGACATTCGGCAACGTCGCCGCCACCTTTCACGCCACAAAGCCGCCGACCGTACAGTTTCCCGGCATCGACATCGAGCTGAGCAAGGTTTTGCACGCCAGTGAGCAGGTGACCGCGCCGGCGCCGTTGCCGCCGTCCGGCTCCGCGAAAGCCATCACCCGGTTCACTGACATCTGGGACAAGGGCAAGGCCGCGGTTATCTGGTCCGAGACGCGAGCGACGGCGCCAGACGGCACGCTGCTATGGACTCAGCGGCGGTCGATCTTCGCCCGCGGCGAAGGCGGGTTCGGCGGCGAGCGCGGAGCGTCCACTGCTGCGAGCGCACCCGACCGGTCGCCGGATCTCGAACTCGACATCGTGGTATCGCCGCAGCAGGCGCTGCTGTATCGGCTCTGCGGCGATCGCAACCCGCTGCACTCCGATCCCGAATTTGCCGCTGCCGCAGGGTTTCCGCGGCCCATCCTGCATGGCTTGTGCACCTACGGCATGACGTGCAAGGCCCTCGTCGACGCATTACTCGACGCCGATGTCGCCGCCGTCGCGTCCTACGGCGCCCGCTTCACGGGCGTGGCCTACCCCGGCGAGACGCTGAAGGCCGCCGTCTGGAAGGAAGACGGCAGACTGCTGGCCAACGTAAGCGCGCCTTCGCGTGAAGACGCGGTTGTGCTCAGTGGCGTGGAGCTGGTCCCCGCCTAACGCTGCTGTTGCGTACGTCGAGAGTGAAGCTGGCTTCACATTCGACAACGACCGTGAAGCCACCTTCACGCTCGACGGGCCAACGCCGCGCGGACGCGCCTCACGATCTCTGCAGGCCGGTCTCCCGCCAGCACTCGTACGACAATCCATCCAAGACGCTCGAGCATCTCCAACCTCCGGACGTCCCAGGTGTATTGCAGGCGATCACTTCGGTGTTGTTCGCCGTCGTATTCGACTGCGACTTTCACGTCCTCCCAACCCATATCGAGATATGCGATCGCGTCGCCGAATTCGTTGAGTACCGGAATCTGTGTCTGCGGCCGCGGTAAGCCCGCCTGCACTAGGACAACTCGTAGCCACGACTCTTTCGGAGATTGCGCACCGGCATCGAACAGACGGACCGCTTGACGTGCGCGAGCAATGCCCCGGCGTCCCGTGTACCTCTGGGCCAGCATCTCGACATCAGCCGGTTTGATGTCGGTCACACGCGCCAATGCGTCGATAGCGGCAACGGCCGCCACGGTTGGGTACCAACAACCGATGTCCAGTGCTGTCCTGGCCGGCGAGGTGACTGGAATGCCGGCGACAGTATCAACCTCGTCATCTTCGAGGCGGTCTCCACGCGTCTGAATTCCCGGCAGACGATGTCTATTGTCGTGAATCAATTCGACCGCGATTGTGTTGTCGACCCATTTGCTACCGTGCAATGCCGCAGCAGATAATCCCGCGACTACCCCGTCACGCCTAGCCCACAGCCACCCTGCTTTCGCACGCAGAGCGGGCGTCACCTCGGCGTCTTGTTCGACGTACACATCACGGAAGAGACGCGTATAGCGAGTGCACAGCTGACTCTTGGTCAATGCCCCCTGAGCGATGGCCTCGCTCCCGATGAATGGGTCGCTCATAACCCGCAGGATCGCACGCGCTACCCCGGGCGTCACTTCAATCGACGAGCGTGAGGCTAGCTTCACGTTGGGCGCCCAGCGTGAAGCTAGCTTCACGCTCGAGCACCAGTTGACTCAGCCGAGGATCAGGCCGGATGTCGGCACGCCGGTGCCTGCGGTAACCAGCACGTGCTCGACATCGGGAACCGGGTTGACCGACGTACCGCGTAGTTGGCGCACTCCCTCCGCGATGCCGTTCATGCCGTGGATGTAGGCCTCACCGAGTTGGCCGCCATGGGTGTTGATGGGCAGCCGACCGCCCACCTCGACGGCACCGTCGGCGATGAAATCCTTGGCTTCACCTTTGCCGCAGAATCCCAACTCCTCCAACTGGATCAGCGTGAAGGGGGTGAAGTGGTCGTAGAGCACCGCCGTCTGGATATCGGCGGGCGACAACCCGGACTGCTGCCACAGCTGCTGGCCCACCAATCCCATCTCGGGCAGGCCAAGTTCGGGCCGGTAGTAGCTGACCATCGTGTACTGGTCGGGGCTCGAACCTTGGGCCGCCGCCTCGATGACGGCGGGCCGGTGCTTGAGATCCTTGGCGCGCTCGGCCGACGTCACCACGATCGCCACCGCGCCATCGGTCTCCTGGCAGCAATCCAGCAGACGTAACGGCTCGGCGATCCACCGCGAATTCTGATGGTCCTCAATGGTTATCGGCTTCTCGTAGAAGTAGGCCTTCGGGTTCTTGGCGGCATGCTTGCGGTCAGCCACCGAGATGGCGCCGAAGTCCCGACTGGTCGCGCCGGACATGTGCATATACCGCTGCGCGATCATCGCCACCTGCGCCGCGGGCGTGGAAAGCCCATGCGGATACGAAAACGAATTGTCCGCTGCAGTCGAATCGGCTTGGGCGCCGGCATCTCCCACTAACCGAGTCTGCACCTGGCCGAACCGCATGCCAGACCGCTCGTTGAAGGCCCGGTACGCCACCACCACATCGGCCACGCCGGTCGCGACGGCCATCGCCGCCTGCTGGACGGTCGCGCACGCCGCGCCGCCGCCGTAGTGGATCTTCGAGAAGAACTTCAGCTCACCGATGCCGGCCGCACGCGCGACGGCGACTTCGGTGTTGCTGTCCATCGTGAATGTGGTCAGCCCGTCGACATCGGCAGGCGTGAGGCCGGCGTCGTCGAGGGCGTCCAAAACGGCCTCGGCAGCCAGCCGCAGCTCGCTGCGACCGGAGTCCTTGGAGAAGTCGGTCGCGCCGATGCCGGCGATGGCGGCTCGCCCACTGAGCAAACCCGGTGACATCAAGAATCCTCAATCGTGAGCGTGGTCGTGGCGATAACGTGATCGCCAAGGCTGTTGCTGCCCACGACTTTTACCGTGATCAAGCCACCATCCACCGCGGTGACTTCACCGGAGAATGTCACCGTGTCATAGGCGTACCACGGCACACCCAGCCGCAGCCCAATCGACTTGATCAACGCCGACGGCCCGGCCCAGTCGGTGATGTACCGCTGCACTAGGCCGGTGTCGGTGAGGATGTTGACGAAGATGTCCTTAGATCCCTTGGCTTGTGCCAAGTCGCGGTCGTGGTGCACGTCTTGAAAGTCCCTGGTGGCCAGCGCAGTCGAGATGATGAACGTGGGGTCGCCATACAACGACAGCTCAGGCAATTTCGTGCCGACCTCTATTGTCGGTGCGCTCATGCGTCAGGCTCCCACGCGTATAGTGACCACTCCGGCCCGCTCTCACCGGCTGGAAAGTCGATATAGGTTGCCCGAACCGGCATTCCGATCTTCACTTCAGCAGGGTCGACGTCGCGCAGCTCACCGAGCATCCGCACTCCCTCCTCCAGCTCGACGAGTGCGATCACGAACGGCAGTGTGCGGCCAGGCACCTTCGGAGCGTGGTGCACCACAAAGCTGAACACCGTCCCTTTGCCGCTGGCTACCACGAACTCGACCGGCTTAGCTTTGTCCTGCCAGATAGCCGGCACCGGCGGGTGCTGCAGGCTACCGTCCTGCAGCCGCTGGATCCGCAACTCGTGCGCCTTGACGCCCTCCCAGAAGAATGCGGTGTCCCGCGATACCGCCGGCCGCATCATGGCGTCGGCGTCCAGATCCGCAGGGACAGCCTCACCGCTCTGCGACTCGCGCGGCTTGAATTTGAGGATCCGCCACTCCATCTCGGCGACATCCTCATCGCCGACGCGCCAGGTGATGTGCTGGTTGATGAACCAGCCCTCGCCCAGCGCTGTCTGCTTGGGGCCGACGACGTCGCGCATCTCGGAGGCGATGCTGACCTCCTCGCCGGGCCGCAGATACCGGTGGTAGGTCTGTTCGCAGTTGGTGGCGACCACGCCGACGTAACCGGCGTCGTCGAACAGCTTCATCATCGGGCCCATGGGGTCGTCGGTCGGGCGGTCCCCACCCAGCCCGAACATCGTCCACACCTGAATCATGGCCGGGGGGGCCACAATTCCCGGGTGGCCTGCGGCACGGGCCGCGGCTTCGTCGCGGTAGATCGGGTTGGTGTCCCCGAGGGCTTCCACCCAGTTGTTGATCGTCGGCTGGTTCACCGGATCCCGGGCTGCGCGCGGTTTGGCAGCGCCAGCCGCCTTGATCTCGGCGACGGCTTCGGCAATGTCGATCATCGCGGAACCCGGGGAACTTTGAGGCCCGACGCCGCGATCATCTCGCGCATCACTTCGTTGACACCGCCGCCGAAGGTGATGACCAGGTTGCGCTTGGTTTGCGAGTCGAGCCAGTCCAGCAGCTCGGCAGTGTCCGACTCCGCGGGGTTGCCGTATTTGCCGACGATCTCTTCGGCGAGCCGGCCGATGTACTGAATACGCTCCGTGCCAAATACTTTCGTCGAGGCGGCGTCGGCCACGTTGATCTCCTCGCCCGCGGCCGCCACCTGCCAGTTGAGCAGCTCGTTGATCCGCCACATGGCATAGATTTCACCGAGCGCGCGCTTGACGTCCTGGTGGTCGATGGGCGTGACCCCGTCACCGCCCGGCTTGGACGCCCAGGCGTGCAGCCGGTCATAAATGCCCGCGGTACGACCCGCTGGACCCAGCATTACCCGCTCGTTGTTGAGCTGCGTGGTGATCAACCGCCAGCCGCCGTTCTCCTCACCGACCAGCATGTCGGCCGGCACGCGCACGTCGTTGTAGTACGTGGCGTTGGTGTGGTGGGCGCCGTCGGAAAGGATGATCGGTGTCCAGGAGTAGCCGGGATCCTTGGTGTCGACGATCAGAATCGAAATGCCTTTGTGTTTAACGGCTTCCGGATCGGTGCGGCATGCCAGCCAGATGTAGTCGGCGTCGTGCGCGCCGGTGGTGAAGATTTTCTGCCCGTTGACGATGTACTCGTCGCCGTGGCGCACGGCCGTGGTGCGCAACGACGCCAGGTCGGTTCCCGCCTCCGGCTCGGTGTAGCCGATCGCGAAGTGCACCTCGCCGGCCAGGATCGCCGGCAGGAACTTCTTCTTCTGCATCTCGCTGCCGAACACCTGTAGGGTCGGCCCCACCGTCTGCAACGTCACGGCGGGCAACGGCACGTCGGCGCGATGGGCCTCGTTGACGAAGATCTGCTGCTCGATCGGACCGAACCCCAGGCCGCCGAACTCTTTCGGCCAGCCGACGCCGAGCTTGCGGTCTTGACCCATCCGGCGGATCACCGCGCGGTAAGCGGCGTTGTGGCGATCCTGCTCCATCGCCTTCATCTCGTCAGACGAGATCAGATTCGAAAAGTATTGCCGTAGCTCGGCTTGCAGCTGTCGCTGCTCCGGCGTCAGTTCGATGAACATTGCGCTCCCACCAGATCGAGGCGATGCGATGGCCCGCCCAACAGCCGGGTCAGGTCTTTGATCGTGGAGTAGTACCGGTGCATCGGATAGGTGACGTCCATGCCCATCCCGCCATGCAGGTGGTGGCAGATCTGCATCACCGGCGGCGCCTGCGAGCTGATCCAGTAGCCCAGGACGTCAAGATCATCACTTGCGTCCCGACCTTCGGACAGTCGCCAGACCACGGATGTCGACGCCAAATCGATGGTCCGCGAAGCGATGTAGACCTCGGCGAGCTGAGCCGCAACGGTCTGGAAGGTGGACAGTGGCTTACCGAATTGGTGCCGGTTCGCGACATAGTCGGCCGTCAACCGCAATGCGCCGGCGACCAGACCGGCGGCATAGGCACCGATCCCCGCCAGCGCCAACTGGTTCGCCCGCTGAGTCGTAGCACCGACCAGCACGTCCTGATCGCCGACCGCGACATCGGTGAACGTGACGACGTACTCGTCGGATCCGTTGGACGTCGGCGTCTTCGCCACTTGCACGCCCTCGGCCTTCGGTGACACCACGACAACGGCGCTGTCGGCGGTGACGATCATCCACTCTGCATTTTCGGCATACCCGACACCGACTTTCGTGCCGGACAGTCGACTATGTACGAAGGTCGTCGCCGGCCTTTCGGGCAGCGCCGTGCCGGGTTCATTGAGCGCCGCGGTCAGCAGCGAGCCCTTGGCCAGGCCGGCGAGGTACCGATCCTGCTGCTCGTCGGACGCCAAATCCAGCAGCAGAACGGCTCCGAACCCGAGCGTCGTCAACGCCGGACCGACCAGGCCGTGGCGACCGATCTCGGTCAGCGCCGTCGCGATCTCGGGCAGTCCGACGCCGTCGCCGCCCAGGCGCTCGGGGGCCGGCAGCGCGGTTACGCCGCCCGCTACCAACGCTTCCCAGCTGTTATCCCTGTCCAATACCGACGTGACGACGTCGGCGACGGCCTGCTGCGCCGGGTCCGGAGTGAAGTCCATCAGTGCTCGACCGGGCATTTGCCGGTGTAGTCGACCTGCCAGCGTTTGATGCCGTTGAGCCACCCCGAACGCAATCGCTCGGGTTTCGAGATCGGTTTGAGGTCAGGCATATTGTCGGCCACCGCGTTGAAAATCAGGTTGATCGTCATCTTCGCCAGGTTGGCGCCGATGCAGTAGTGCGCACCCGTTCCGCCGAAGCCGACATGCGGGTTGGGATCGCGCAGGATGTTGAACGTGTATGGGTCCTCGAAGACGTCTTCGTCGAAATTGGCCGACCGGTAGAACATCACCACCCGCTGGCCCTTCTTGATCTGCACACCCGACAATTCGTAGTCCTCCAGCGCCGTGCGCTGGAAGCAGGTGACCGGGGTCGCCCACCGAACAATCTCGTCGGCGGCTGTCTCCGGGCGCTCTTTCTTGAAGAGCTCCCACTGGTCGGGGTGATCGGCGAAGGCCATCATGCCCTGGGTGATCGAGTTACGGGTGGTCTCGTTGCCGGCCACGGCAAGCATCATCACAAAGAAGCCGAACTCGTCATCGGAGAGCTTTTCACCGTCGATGTCGGCGTTGATCAGCGTGGTCACGATGTCGTCGCCGGGGTTCTCGGCTTTCACCGCGGCCATCTGCATCGCGTAGTTGAGCACCTCGAACGACGACGCCTTGGGATCGATGTCGGCGTACTCAGGATCGTCGTTGCCGGTCATCTCGTTGGACCAGCGGAAGAGCTTGTCGCGGTCTTCCTGAGGGACGCCGAGCAGACCCGCGATGGCCTGCAGCGGCAGCTCACACGACAGCTGCTCGACGAAGTCGCCCGAGCCGGCGGCTGCGGCGGCCTGCGCGATGTTCTGGGCGCGTTCGTTGAGCTCGTCGCGCAGGCCTCCGATGGCGCGCGGCGTGAAGCCGCGGGAGATGATCTTGCGCAACCGGGTGTGGTGCGGTGCGTCCATGTTGAGCATGACGAACCGCTGCAGCTCGATGTCCTCGCGGGCGATGTCGTTGTTGAACCGCGGGATTACGCAGTTCTCGTAGCTGGAGAAGACGTCGCTGCGCCGCGAGATTTCTTTGACGTCGTCGAGTTTGGTGATGGCCCAGTAGCCGCCGTCGTTGAATCCGCCGCCCTCGCCGGGCGGCTGCTCGATCCAACAGATCGGCGCGGACTTGCGCGCCTCGGCGAACTCCTCCATCGGCAGCCGCTCGGTATAGATGTCGGGGTCGGTGAAGTCGAACCCTGTGGGTATGTTGGGGACGGGCATCAGTGCGCTCCTCAATGCAACGTGTTCTAGTGCCAGTAAAACATGCCTTCACCGCAGACCAAAAGGCGTCAGAGCATCGCCGCTTGTCAGGGTAATGAAACGTGTTCTAGCCTGACGTCATGGGTAACCCGGTAATAGTTGAAGCCACTCGCAGCCCCATCGGCAAACGCGCCGGATGGTTGTCCGGGCTGCACGCCACCGAGCTGCTGGGCTCGGTTCAGAAAGCGCTTGTGGAGAAGGCTGGCATCGATGCCGGCGACGTCGAGCAGCTCATCGGCGGCTGCGTGACGCAGTTCGCGGAGCAGTCCAACAACATCACCCGCACGTCGTGGCTGACCGTGGGTTTGCCCGAGCAGGTGGGCGCCACGACCGTCGACTGCCAGTGCGGTAGCGGGCAGCAGGCCAACCATCTGATCGCCGGGCTGATCGCAACCGGCGCCATCGATATCGGCATTGCCTGCGGGGTTGAGGCGATGAGCCGGGTCGGGCTGGGCGCCAACGCAGGTCCCGACCGCAATTGGCGTGCCGAGTCCTGGGACATCGATCTGCCCGACCAGTTCACCGCCGCCGAGCGCATCGCCAAGCGTCGCGGCATCACTCGCGAGGACATCGACGCCTTCGGCTTGGCCTCCCAACTCCACGCCAAGCGGGCCTGGGACGAGGGCCGCTTCGACCGGGAGATCTCACCGATCGAGGCGCCAGTGCTCGACGAGCAGAAGCAGCCGACCAGCGAGCGGCATATGGTGAGCCGCGATCAGGGTCTGCGGGACACCACGCTGGAGGGATTGAGCCAGCTCAAGCCGGTGATTGACGGCGGCATCCACACCGCGGGCACGTCGTCGCAGATCTCCGACGGCGCGGCAGCGGTGTTGTGGATGGACGAGGATAAGGCCAAGGCGCTGGGCCTGCGCCCGCGGGCGCGCATCGTCAGCCAGGCACTGGTTGGTGCCGAGCCCTATTACCACCTGGACGGCCCGGTGCAGTCCACGGCGAAGGTGCTCGAGAAGGCCGGCATGAAGATGGGCGACATCGACATCACCGAAATCAATGAGGCGTTCGCGTCGGTCGTGCTGTCTTGGGCGCGGGTGCACAACGCCGACCTGGATCGGGTCAACGTCAACGGCGGCGCGATCGCGTTGGGTCATCCGGTGGGCTGCACCGGCAGCCGGCTGATCACCACCGCGCTGCACGAGTTGGAGCGCACCGACCAGAACACCGCGCTGATCACCATGTGCGCCGGCGGCGCGCTGTCGACGGGCACAATCATCGAGCGCATCTAGTGGCTCAGGTTTCCGACGACGACCGCGTCGCCGCGGCCCAGTCCTATATCGACGCACTGGTCAGCCACAACGCCGACAAAGTCCCGTTCGCGCCGGACTGCGTTCGGATCGAACAGGGCGTCAAGACCGGGTTGTCCGGAAACCACCTGCGGCGCAGCCTGAATCGCGGGCCGCAGTTCCGGATCATCGTTGCGACTACACCGCCGGACTTCAGTGTCGATGGGGACCGGGTGCGAGCGCAGTTCGACGTGATCACCAAACCGTCGCTCGCCGGGCGGCGGGTGTGCGCGCACGTCGACGAGACGTTTCTCATTCCTGCCGACGACGGCAAGATCCACCACATCCGGGCTCAGCTCCGCCCGTTCATCCAGCGCGCTTAGGATCAGTGCCATGCCCTCGAAATCAGCACCGCGATTTCTGAATTCGCCGTTCACCGACTTCTTCATCAAGTGGATGTCCCGCCTGAACACCTTCATGTACCGCCGCGGCGGCGGGGAGGGGCTCGGCGGCACGTTTCAGAACATTCCGGTCGCGCTGCTGACCACAACCGGACGTAAGTCCGGTCAGCCGCGCGTCAGCCCGTTGTATTTCATGCGTGACGGCGACCGGGTCATCGTGGCCGCCTCGAAGGGCGGTTCGGCGAAAAACCCGATGTGGTATCTCAACCTCAAGGCCGACCCCAAGGTTTCTGTCCAGATCAAAAAAGAGGTCCTGGAACTCACCGCACGCGACGCCACCGACGAGGAGCGCGCCAAGTATTGGCCGCAGCTGGTCAAGATGTATCCGTCCTACGAGGACTACCAATCCTGGACCGACCGGACCATCCCGATCGTCGTCTGCGACCCCGCACGCTGACGTGACGCAGCGGCAATGGATCCGCAATTCGCGGTTCCTTGCTCTCTTGCTCAAATACTTTGCCCGCGTTCACATCTGGGTCTACCGCCGTACTAATGGTCGACTCGGCGCCCGGTTGTTGTGGTTTCCATCTGCTCTTCTGACTACGACCGGCCGCAAGTCGGGTGAGCCGCGGACCACTCCCACGTTGTATCTGCGCGACGGCGACCGGGTGATCTTGCCGGCGTCGTTCGGCGGTCGCGCCGAGAACCCGACCTGGTATCTGAACCTCAAGGAGAACTCGGCGGTCGAAGTGCAGATCCGTGCCGAGCGGCTACATCTGACTGCCCGCGACGCGACCGACGAGGAACGGAACCACTACTGGCCGCGGCTAATGCGTATCTATCCGCCCTACCGCGGGTACCGGGAGGCCACCAACCGGGTCATCCCATTGGTCGTGTGCGAACCGGCATAGATTGCCTTGCAATCTCCCAAAAATGGCCGGGAATTACGGTAACTTAACCTCGCCGCTGAGACGCTCCGACGCGGAGGGGGAACTATGCCTGGTTTACGCCAACATCGACGCCGTTACGTTGCGGTCGGGCTCATTTCGACGGGCTTGCTCTTTATCGCGCCGGCCGTCGCGTGGGCCGATGCGGCGGACATCACGATCGACTTCATCCGGCACGGCCAATCGATCGACAACGCGGCGGGCATCATCGACACGGTCCCCCCTGGAACGGGTCTCACTCCCGAGGGAATCACACAGGCGACGACCATCGGCGAGCAACTAGCCCTCGCCAATCAGGGTTCCTACGCTGAGCTCTTGTCATCGGAAGAGCTCAGGGCGATTGAAACCGCAGGCTACATCTCGGCTGCGCTGGACAACATGCCCGTGCAGCCGCCGATGGCCGGGCTCGACGAAATCAATGCCGGCATTTACGAAGGCCAACCGATATACAGCCTCGATGGCCTGCTCTACCTGACGACACCGATAGCGTGGGTATTCGGCGCAGACCTCGTGCCGATGCCGGGCTCTCCCGACGTTAACGGCGTCGCGTTCGACCAACGCTATACCGAAGCGGTTGACGCGATATACGACCAAACTGCTAACGCCGGCGCCAACCCGACCGACATCGCCGTGTCCAGCGAAGGCTCGATCACCACCTGGGCACTGATGAACGTCAAGAACCCCGATTTTTCACTCATCCTCACCGAGTTGCTCGAAAAGGGTCAGTTCCTGCCGAATGGGGGCGAAGTGGTGATCCAGGGCGATCCGCAAGACGGCTGGACCTTGGTCAGCTACGACGGCGTGCCGGTCCCACAGAATCCCGACCTGCCGACCGAGCTGTTCGTGGACTTCCGTAACGTGATCGAGGCGCCGCAGTTCGCCGGCTACGACATCTATCAGGCTCTCCTGACCGGCAATTCGGCGACGATTGAGACTGCACTGCAGACTGGCATCAACCAAGTCGACAGCGCGCTCGCGCAATTCCCGGTCGCTGTGTTCGATGACATCCTCGGCGCCTTCACCGGCGCGACGCCGGCTGCCGCCGGCGCGCTGGTGGGTGACGCCTTCGCCGGGCTGTGACCGGTGCTATCTGAGCCAATCCCGTTGCTGGCGGACAAAATCCGCGCCGACGACAGCACCATGACCCGGAACGTAGATGGCGTCGGGCCCGCCGAGGGCAAGTAAGCGCTCGAGCGTGGTGGGCCAGGCTGCCACATCGGAATCGGCATCAATCGCCGGGTCGCCGGATTCCTCGACCAGATCACCAGTGAAGATCACCACCCGGTCGCCGTCATCGCCGGGCACCACCACGACTAGGTCGGAAGTGGTGTGGCCGCGACCCAGGTAAGCGATCGTCACGTGAAAGTTCCCGAGATCGACGACAGCATTGGCGACCGCGTGTTGGGGCGGCCGCAGTGCCGTGATCGCGCGGTCTAGCTCGCCTGCGTCGACACCGTAGCGCAGCGCATCGTCGCGAAGATGGTCAGTAGCTGACGAGAGATACTCGACGACCTCAGGCGCACAGTAGGTTTCGGCATCAGCGAACACCGAGGAACCCAGCACATGGTCGAAATGCTTGTGAGTCAACACCACGTGTGTCACACGACGTCCGGCAATTTGACGCACGTCGGCGTCGATCGCGGCAGCTTCGGTCAGCGTGCTGCCGGTGTCGATCAGCAATGTTCCGGTGTGGCCCTGCACCAAACCGACTGTCACGTCGAGGAATGGCAGCCGACAACGATGCACACTGTCGGTCAGCCGCTCCCAGTCGAAGTGCACACTCGGCCTAGGACGGATGCTGTGTTAGGCGCCGTACACCGGCACTGCAGGCCGAGACTTGGCGAGTAGCTCGCTGACTACCGAGCCCAATTCCGCCGGATCCCATTTAGCGCCGTTGTCGATCTGAGGGCCGTGCGCCCAGCCTTCGGCGACGCGGATCTTGCCGCCCTCAACCTCGAACACTTTCCCGGTGACATCGCGGGATTCAGCGCTACCCAACCAGACGACCAGTGGCGAGATGTTCTCCGGCGCCATGGAATCGAAAGCGTCGTCCTGCGTTGCCATCATCTCAGCGAAGACGGTCTCGGTCATCCGGGTGCGGGCCGACGGCGCGATCGCGTTGACGGTGACGCCATACCGACCCATTTCGGCGGCGCCGACGAGGGTCAGAGCCGCGATGCCGGCCTTGGCGGCACTGTAGTTACCTTGCCCGACGCTGCCCTGCAGGCCTGCACCGGAACTGGTGTTGATGATCCGTGCGTCAACAGTTTTGCCCTCTTTCGACAGCCCCCGCCAATACGACGCGGCGTGCCGCATCGCAGCGAAGTGGCCCTTGAGGTGCACGGCGATGACGGCGTCGAACTCCTCCTCGCTGGTGTTGGCCATCATCCGGTCGCGCACGATGCCGGCGTTGTTCACCAGGACATCCAGACCACCGAACGTGTCGACGGCGGTCTTTACCAGAGCTGCCGCCTGGTCCCAGTCGGCAATGTTAGAGCCGTTGGCGACGGCTTCGCCTCCGGCAGCGGTGATCTCGTCGACCACGGATTGTGCAGCGCTGCCGCCGCTGGCGGGCGATCCGTCCAAGCCCACCCCGATGTCGTTGACCACGACGCGGGCGCCCTCGGCGGCGAAGGCTAACGCATGCGCGCGCCCGATACCGCCGCCCGCGCCGGTGACGATGACGACACGACCGTCAACTATTCCCACTAGCTACCCATCCTCCTCGAATCCTCTACTTGATCGCGCTCGCAGTGGTTGTGGCCAGATAATGCGGCGGCTCGCCGCCCCCGTGCACTTCTAATGAGGCACCGCTGATGTAGGACGCCGCATCCGAGGCCAGAAATGCTGCGGCCCAACCGACATCGGCTGGTGTGGCCAGCCGACCGAGCGGCACATTCTTCGAGATCGCCGCGATCGATTCGGCATCGCCGTAAAACAGCTCCGATTGTTCGGTTTCGACCATGCCGACCACGCAGGCATTCACGCGGACTTTCGGACCCCACTCCACGGCCAATGTCTGAGTGAGGCTTTCCAGGCCGGCCTTGGCCGCGCCGTATGCGCCGGTGCCCGGGGATGGCCGTCGACCGCTGAGACTGCAGATGCTGACGATAGAGCCGCCGTGTTCCTGGTTTTGCATCTTCTCGTTGGCATGCTGGGAAACCGAGAGCGCACCAATCAGATTGAGCTCGATGATCTTCCGGTTGAACTTCGCGCTGGAATCAGCGGTCAGAACGTATGGTGATCCGCCGGCGTTGTTGACGACGACGTCGAGGCGGCCGTGCCGGTCGACGATCGCATCGATCATCGCCTTCACGGCGTCGTCGTCGCGGACGTCGCAGGAGTGGAACTCGTAGGGCAGGCCCTCGACCTCGCGGCGGGCGCAGGTCACCACGGTCGCGCCCTGTCCGGCGAAGACTGAGCTGATGCCGGCGCCGACCCCCCGAACGCCGCCGGTCACCAGAATGACCCGGCCGGCGAGGCCCAGGCTGATCGCGGGGGCTCCTTCGGCGTCGGTCACTGTGCTAGCGTACCAAGCAAGTGCTTGCTTAGGTAAATCGTCCCCCAGGAAGTGGCCGAGGATCTCGATGACAATCACATCCCGCACCGTCGAACCGGGGATCGTCGCGGTCACCGTCGACTTTCCGCCCGTCAACGCCATCCCCTCGCAGGGCTGGTTCGAACTCGCCGATGCGCTCACCGCCGCCGGCGCCAACCCGGACACGCACGCGGTGATTTTGCGCGCCGAGGGTCGCGGCTTCAATGCCGGTGTGGACATCAAGGAGATGCAGCGCACCGAAGGATTCACCGCGCTGATTGACGCCAACCGCGGCTGTTTTGCCGCCTTCCGAGCGGTCTACGAATGCGCGGTGCCGGTGATCGCCGCCGTCAATGGCTTTTGCGTCGGCGGCGGCATCGGCCTGGTAGGCAACGCCGACGTAATCGTGGCCTCCGAGGATGCAACCTTCGGGCTGCCCGAGGTCGAACGCGGCGCGCTGGGTGCGGCCACCCACCTGTCCCGGTTGGTGCCACAGCACCTGATGCGACGGCTGTTCTTCACCGCGGCAACCGTGGACGCCGCTACCTTGCATCACTTCGGCTCGGTGCATGAGGTGGTGCCGCGCGAGGAACTCGACGAAGCCGCGCTGCGGGTGGCGCGCGACATCGCCGCCAAGGACACCCGGGTGATCCGTGCGGCCAAGGAGGCGCTGAATCTGATCGACGTGCAGCGCGTCAACTCCAGTTACCGTATGGAGCAAGGCTTTACCTTCGAGCTCAATCTCTCCGGGGTCTCCGACGAGCACCGCGACTCGTTCGCCGGTACGGCGAAGGGCAAGAAGTCGTGAGCGACAAACGCACCACTCTGGACGAGGCCGTCGCGCAACTGCGCAGCGGGATGACCATCGGCGTCGGCGGCTGGGGGTCGCGGCGCAAACCGATGGCGTTCGTGCGGGCAATGCTGCGCACTGACATCAAAGACTTGACCGTGGTCACCTACGGCGGGCCGGATTTGGGGCTGTTGTGCTCGGCGGGCAAGGTGAAGCGGGTCTACTACGGCTTCGTATCACTGGACTCGCCACCGTTCTATGACCCGTGGTTTGCCAAGGCGCGCACCAGCGGATCCGTCGAGGCCAGGGAGATGGACGAAGGCATGCTGCGCTGCGGGCTACAGGCAGCGGTACAGCGGCTGCCGTTCCTGCCGATCCGCGCAGGGCTCGGCAGCTCGGTCCCGGACTTCTGGGAAGGCGAATTGCAGACGGTGACCAGTCCTTACCCGGCACAGGACGGCGGACACGAAACACTGATCGCGATGCCTGCGCTGCGCCTGGACGCCGCCTTTGTGCACCTCAATCTCGGTGACGCCCAAGGCAATGCCGCCTACACCGGCATCGATCCGTACTTCGACGATCTGTTCTTGATGGCCGCCGACAAGCGCTACCTGTCGGTCGAGCGCGTCGTCTCGACCGAGGAACTGGTCAAAGCGGTGCCGCCACAAGCCTTGTTGGTGAACCGGATGATGGTCGACGCCGTAGTGGAAGCACCCGGCGGCGCGCATTTCACAACGGCAGCACCGGATTACGGCCGAGACGAGAAGTTGCAACGCCACTATGCCGAGGCGGCATCCACCGAGGAGGGCTGGCAGAAGTTCGTGCAGACCTATCTGTCGGGTGACGAAGCTGAATACCAGGCGGCCGTGCGCAAGTTCACCGAGGAGGCATCAAAGTGAGTGCCACCCGAGCCGAAGTCTGCGCGGTGGCCTGCGCCGAGTTGTTCAGAGACGCAGGCGAAATCATGGTCAGCCCGATGGCCAATATGGCCTCTGTCGGCGCGCGGCTCGCGCGGCTGACCTTCTCCCCCGACATCCTGTTGACCGACGGTGAGGCGCAGCTGCTGGCTGACACGCCCGCGCTGGGCGCAGCGGGAGCGGTCGAGGGCTGGATGCCGTTCGGCCGGGTGTTCGAGACGCTGGCCTGGGGACGGCGCCATGTCGTGATGGGCGCCAATCAGGTTGACCGCCATGGCAATCAGAATATCTCGGCGTTCGGGCCGCTGCAGCACCCGACCCGGCAGATGTTCGGCCTCCGCGGCGCACCGGGTAACGCCATCAACCACGCGACCAGCTACTGGGTCGGCAACCATTCCAAGCGGGTGTTCTGCGATGCCGTCGACATAGTCTGCGGTATCGGCTGGGACAAGGTGGACACCGAAAACCCGGCGTTCCGTTTTGCCAACACATACCGAGTGGTGTCGAATCTCGGGGTGTTCGACTTCGGCGGGCCGAACCACACGATGCGAGCGCTGTCGCTGCACCCGGGCGTTTCGGCCGACGATGTCCGGGAGGCCACCTCATTCGATGTGCACGGTCTCGACGAGGCGGCAGAGACGAGGCTGCCCACCGACGACGAACTGCGCCTGATTCGCGAGGTTGTTGATCCTAAAGCATTGCGCGACCGAGAGATACGTTGATGAGACTGCGCACGTCACTCACCGAGCTGGTCGGTATCGAGCACCCGGTGGTGCAAACCGGAATGGGATGGGTGGCCGGCGCACGGCTGGTTTCGGCGACCGCCAACGCAGGTGGACTGGGCATCTTGGCCTCGGCCACCATGACCCTCGACGAACTGGCCGCCGCGATCGGGAAGGTCAAGGCGGCCACCGACAAGCCCTTCGGTGTCAACATCCGCGCTGACGCAGGCGACGCAGCCGACCGGGTGGATCTGATGATCCGCGAAGGCGTCAAGGTCGCGTCATTTGCGTTGGCACCTAAGCAAGATTTGATCGGCAAGCTGAAAGATGCCGGCGCGGTGGTAATTCCGTCGGTCGGACTCGCTAAGCA
>NZ_JBAUZA010000434.1:0-1900 GCF_049585075.1 Mycobacterium sp. | reverse complement strand
CTCCAACGCCGATGCCGCGCAGCAAGTCGCCGACGGCAATGTCGACGCCGCCGTCAGTTCGCCGCTGGCCGGCTCCCAGCGCGGGTTGTGGGCGTTGGCCGACGGCGTGGTCGACGAAGCCAATGCGTGCACCCGCTTTGTACTGGTCGGCCCGCCGGGGACGCCGCCGGCCCGAACCGGCGCCGACCGCACGTCGGTGATGCTGCGGATCGCCAACGCCCCAAGCGCTCTGGTGTCGGCACTTGCCGAGTTCGGCATCCGCGGCATCGACCTGACCCGCATCGAATCTCGGCCCACCCGAACCGAATTAGGCACCTACATGTTCTTCCTGGACTGCGTCGGACACATCGACGACGACGCGGTCGCCGAGGCACTCAAAGCGCTGCACCGGCGTTGTACCGATGTGCGCTACTTGGGATCCTGGCCGACCGGAGGGCTGGTCGGCGCGGCGCCGCCCCAACTGGACGAGGCGTCGCGCTGGCTGGCGCGGATGCGCGACGGCGCGGCCGATGAGGGATCGCCGCGATGAGCGGTCGGCTGGTGTTGGTGCGACACGGTCAGTCCTTCGGCAACGTCGATCGCCGATTGGACACCCGACCGCCGGGGTCAGAGCTGACGCCGTTGGGCCGCGACCAGGCGCGAGCCTTCGCGCGGTTGGGACTGAGCCGGCCCGGGCTGTTGCTGCATTCGGTGGCCACCCGCGCCGCGCAGACCGCGGCCGAGATCAGCGCGGAGGTCGACGTGCGGGCCGGCGAGGTGACAGGCATCCATGAGGTGCAGGTCGGCGAGCTGGAAAACCGCAGCGACGATGATGCGGTCGCCGAATTCAATGCGATCTACAAACGCTGGCATGAAGGCGAATGGGACGTGCCGCTGCCGGGCGGCGAGACCGCCAACCAGGTGCTGGACCGCTACACGCCGGTGCTGACAGACCTACGGATGCGCTACCTCGACGACGACAAGTGGACCAGCGACATCGTCGTCGTCAGTCACGGCGCCGCGATCCGGCTGGCGGCCGCTGTACTGGCCGGTGTGGAAAGCAGCTTTGTGCTCGATCATCACCTCAACAACACCGAGGCGGTGGTGCTGGCGCCGGTCACCGACGGGCGCTGGAGTTGTGTGCAGTGGGGGAGCCTGACGCCGCCGTTCTACCCTGAGCCCCACGCCACACCCGTGGCTGACGCGGTGGAGTCGGCTACCGACCCGATGGGGTAGATCAGACCGCGAGCGCGTCCACGTCTGCGCAGCGGCATCCGATCGCGTCGCAGTCGACGACGAAGGCGTGCGGCATCAGCTCGGGGCTGGTGCAGCCATCCTCGGTGCACTCCGACCGGTGCAACCAATGGCGAATGATCGTGCCGTGACAGTGTTCTAACCCTGCCCGGCAGTCGCGGCAGTAGGTGTTCATACGGCGTTCATAGCACCGATCGCCGACAGATCCGGGATGCCGCGCCTGCGCGATCGTTAAGTTAAGTTGCTCAGCCCCAGCCCAGTTCGTGCAACCGGTCGTCGTCGATGCCGAAGTGGTGGGCGATCTCGTGGACCACGGTGATCTTCACCTCCTCGACGACGTCGTCCTCGTCGTCGCAGATGTCCAGCAGCGCGTCGCGGTAGATCGTGATGGTGTCCGGCAGCGAACCGCCGTAGTTGGAATCGCGCTCGGTCAATGCCACACCCTCGTACAGGCCGAGCAGTTCGGCTTCCTCGGGATCACGGTCGGCGACCAGCACCACCACGTTGTCCATCACGGCGGCCAGCTGCGGCGGGATCAAGTCGAGTGCGTCGGACACCAGCTCGTCGAACCGTTGCGGATCCATCCGCACGGCCACCGGGCTACCCGCCCGGTGCGGGTGGTGGTGGCGGCGGAGCTTCCGGTGCGGGCGGGGGAGGTGGTGGTGGC
>NZ_JBAUZA010000433.1:0-3119 GCF_049585075.1 Mycobacterium sp. | reverse complement strand
ATTCCGGCCGGCACACTGGTCGTCGCCAACACGGCCTCGGCCAACCGGGATCCCGCCGTCTATGACAACCCCGGCCAACTCGACATCACCCGCGAGGGCGCTGCCGCGATACAGACTTTCGGCGCCGGCATGCATTACTGCCTCGGCGCTAACCTTGCGCGGCTCGAACTCGCCGAAGCCCTGACGATCATGACGCGGCATATGCCAAACCCCCGGCGAACCGGGCCGGCCCCGTGGAAACCGCTGACCGCGCTGACCGGACCAACCACTCTGCCAATCGAATTCGAACCAGTGGGGCGGTAAAGGAGTTCTACCAAGCCTGCGCGATGTCGCCGTGTTGGCTGATCCAGCTATGCATCGCGATGCCCGCCGCGACCGAGACGTTGATGCTGCGCGTCGACCCGAAATGGGCGATCGAGACGGTCAGGGCGGCGCCCGCCCGGGCGTCGTCGCTGATGCCGGGGCCTTCTTGACCGAACAGCAGCAGGCAGTTGCGCGGCAGCGTCGTCTGCTCGAGTCGCCTTGCGCCAGGCAGGTTGTCGACGGCGACCACCGTCAGGTCCGCTTCTGCCGCGAAGCGCAGCAGGTCGGCGATGTGCTCGTGGTGGCGTAGCCGTTGGTAGCGGTCGGTGACCATGGCGCCCCGGCGATTCCACCGACGACGCCCGACGATGTGGACGGTGTCGACGGCGAACGCATTGGCGGTGCGCACCACCCCGCCGATGTTGGCGTCGTGGCCGAAATTCTCGATCGCCACATGCAACGGGTGTCTCCGCTTGTCGATGTCGGCGACAATCGCCTCACGCGTCCAGTACCGGTAGGCGTCGACGACGTTGCGTTTGTCGCCGTCACGCAGCAGCGCAGGGTCGTACCGGGGGTCGTCGGGCAGCGGGCCGGTCCAAGGCCCGACTCCGCTTGCGGCGGTACCCCATTCGGTTGGCCCCGGCTCATTCATTTGGTGGTCCAGACCGCGGCGTGAGTACCCACCACCGCGATGGTCGCGTAGAGCAGCGCCTCGTTGATGTCGCCCTGGGTGCACAGCGAAGCGCTGACGTGAACGGCGTTCAGCGATGCCTCCGGCAAGATCAGCACCGCCGACCCGTAAGCCGAACAAGCCGGGCTCAGGCCGGGGGCGGGCAGCGTGGGTGTGGCGAGTAACATCATCGGCCCGCCGCGAGCCGCGGAGTCGTCGCGGTACTTCGCTGCGATGGTGTCGGCTTCCAACCCGAGCAACATGTATCCCTTGCCGTTGAAGGCAGCCGGGTCGCCGAGCGAGGCCTGGGTCAGCTGGGTGCCGTCGGCCCGCCAGCCGGCCACGCTGGTGGTCTTGACCACCAAGCCGGTGTCGTTCTGTTTCGTGGGCAGCAACCCAACCGGAAACGCGGCCGGGTACGCCGCCGCGGTCTCGGCGATGCGGTCGCGGGGCGAATAGAGGTACACCCCGCGCACCGCGCTGCGGTCTGCCAGCGGTCCCAGGCACACCGTACCGGTCAACCGCTTGCCAACTGGAGCCGAAAGAGACTGGAGAACAACATTTTTCACGCTGCCGCAGCTGCCAATTCCGGTGGCCTCGATGGGGTGTGCCACCGCACCGTAAAGGCCAAACCGGATGTCGCGGGCATCGGCGTGGGGCTTAGCGGGGTCGGTCGGCGCCGCATCGACGTCGACGAGCACGTAGTCGTCTTGCCAGCGCAGGTT
The DNA here is from genome assembly GCF_049585075.1 of Mycobacterium sp. GTDB lineage: Bacteria > Actinomycetota > Actinomycetes > Mycobacteriales > Mycobacteriaceae > Mycobacterium. Next base: position 1,421 of record NZ_JBAUZA010000433.1, on the reverse strand, counting down.
GGACATCGACGTGTTCCAGCCCAGCACCGCCAACGATTCGCCCAGCCGGGCGGTCGACGCGCCATAAACCTGTTGGTGTGCAGCCGAACTCGAACACGCGCAGGCCAGCGCCAGCGTCATCACCACCGCGATGAATGTACGCACGGTCTGTTGCGGCGATCGCAAGCGCGGCGAAGCCGGGCGCAGCGGGTCGTCGCGCGACATTTAATGCAGCCCGAGATCCGCCAGCCCCAGCACGCTGCGGTACGGCAGGCCCTCGGCTTCGATGGCTTCGGCGGCACCGGTAGCGCGGTCAACCACGGTCGCCACGCCAACCACCTGTCCGCCGGCGTCTTGCACGGCGCGCACCGCGGTCATCGCCGAGGCTCCGGTGGTGCTGGTGTCCTCCACCACCAGGACCCGTCGTCCGGAGATGTCGGGTCCTTCGATAAGACGTTGCATGCCATGGGTTTTCACTGACTTTCGCACCACAAAAGCGTCGATCACGCGACCGGGTGCGTGCATGACGGCGGTGGCGACCGGATCAGCGCCCAGGGTCAGGCCGCCGACGGCCGCGTACTCCCAGTCGTCGGTGAGTTCGCGGATCAGCCGGCCGATCAGCGGCGCCGCGCGGTGGTGCAAGGTCGCGCGGCGCAGGTCGACGTAATAGTCGGCTTCTTTGCCCGACGACAACGTGACGCGACCGTGTACCACCGCCAGTTGGCGCACCAGCTTGGCCAACTCGTCGCGGTCGGTCGCGGTCAAGTCAGGTTCGGCCACGGCCCCGGCCGAACGTTCTGGTGGCGGCGCGCGCCAGGTTTCGCGGCACCATCCGGCTGGCGGTGGTGATCGCCTTGTACTGCATGCCGGGGATGATGACCACTTTGCCTCGTCCGATGTCGGCCAGGCTTTCCCGGACCACGTCGTCGACCTCGAGCCACATGAACGACGGCAGCGAAGTCATGTCGATGCCGGCCCGTTCATGAAAAGCGGTGTGCACGTAGCCCGGACACACCACATGGATACCAACACCTGTGCCGCGCAACCCCCCGGCAAGCCCTTCGGTGAACGACACCACCCACGCCTTGGACGCCGAATAAGTCGAGCCTCGGCCGGACAGCAACCCGGCGACGCTGGCGATGTTGACGACGCTGCCGGCGCCGACTTCGATCATCGCGGGCAGCGCGGCCCGAGTCAGCTGCATCACCGCAGTGACATTGACGTCCAACTGGGACTGCAGCAGCGCGGGGTCGGCGGTCCAGAATTCACCGGACGTGCCGAAACCGGCGTTGTTCACCAGCACGTCGACGCCGGCGGCCAACCGTTCCGCGACCTTGCCGCGGTCGGCCGAGTCGGCCAGGTCGGCCGGTAGCACTTCGACATCGCGCCCGACCTCGTCGCGCAATTCTGCGGCCAGCTCGGTGAGCTGGTCAGCATCGCGC
>NZ_JBAUZA010000432.1:0-1764 GCF_049585075.1 Mycobacterium sp. | reverse complement strand
GGCTGATCCGACGGCGCAGCGGCATCGCCGGCCGCCACGATGCGGGGATCGTCCATGCTGGTCAGTGTCTCATCGGTGAGCAACCGGCCCAGCGCATCTGTGCGAAGCCCGCTGCGGTCAGCCAGATCCGGCACGCCGAAGCCGGCCGTCCAGACCGTCAACGCGCTGCGCAGCACGGCGCCGTCATCCAGCACCACCCCGTCGGGATGGACCTTGTCGACCCTCGCGGTCTCAAGCACCTCCACACCGAGGCGGCGCAGCCACTTGGCCACCGAACGCCGGCCGGGCGCGCTCAACGACGGGCCCAGCAGCCCACCGCAGACCAGGGTCACCCGTCGGCCCTGCTCGGCCAGCTCGGATGCCGTTTCGATGCCGGTCAATCCTGCGCCGACGACGGTGACGGGCGCGTTGGAATGCAGCTCGTCCAGTGTTGCGCGCAGCAGTTGGGCATGCTCGAATTCAGCGACGGGATAAGCGAATTCGACTGCGCCGGGGACCGTGGACGGCACGGCGCCGGTGCTGCCGACAGCGTAGATCAGGTAGTCGTAGTCCAACACGAAAGTAGAAGCCAGCTCGACCTTGCGGTCGGCGGTGTTGATCCGTTCGGCGCTGTCGACGACCAGCTGGATGCCCTCGCCGAGCATGGTGCCGTAGTCGACGGCGGCGGTGCCGCTGCCTGCGGCCAACTGATGCAGGCGGATTCGCTCGACGAAGACGGGACGTGGATTCACCAAGGTGATGTCGACGTCCGCGCGCAGCCGCAAGTGGTTAGCGGCCAGCGTCCCGGCGTATCCGCCACCGATCACGACGATGTGAGTGCGCTGGTCGGTCATTGCTGTCTCCTGTTCTGAGGGGTGTTCTCCCCTTGAGACACCACCCAGTTCGCGGATGTGACAGCGTAACCGCGGCTGTGACCAGGCTCACGTCGACGGCGAAAACTGGGCGAGCAGCAGATCCACCCGCGCGGCTTCATACTCCGGACGCAACCGTCCCGCTCGGTCGAGGGTGACCAAGCCGTGCAGCGCCGCCCAGAACACCTCCGAGAGCGTGTCGGCATCCCGAGTGCCTGCGACCATCCCGACCGCCGCCCGAAGCTCGGCGAAGGCAGCGTTTAGCTCGGCCGGGGTGTCGGGGGCGCCGAAATGCAGTGTCGTGGCGCGGGTGAACATCGCGTCGAACAGGACGGGATTGTCGTGGGCAAAACGGATGAACGCGTGCGTGACTCGCCCCAGGGCTTCGCGGCCGTCGGTCGCACCGCTGCGCGCCGCCGACAGCGCCTCGGCGAGCTCGCCGAATCCCTGGACGGCGACGGAGGCGACGACGCCCTCCATGCTTGAGAAGTGCTTGTACAACACCGGCTGGCTGTATTCGATCTCGGTGGAAAGCCGCCGCGTGGTAACGGCGTCCCAGCCTTCCTCCTCCGCCAGCTTGCGTGCCGTGGTGGTGATGAGTGCGCGGCGCGCGGCGCGCTCCCGGGCTCGACGGTCCTCGATGGCCATAGCCCAATGTTAGCGCCGATATGAAAACTAGCATTGCTATTGACAGGATCCATTTCGCGGAGTTAGCGTTGCTAACACTTAATACGAAAAGGGGAGCCCGGGGCATGGACGTTGCCAAGTTGTTCGCATTGATCGCGGTGCTGGGCACCGCTGTGGTGTATGGCACCGACGTGTTCTGTGCGATGGTGCAACGGCCCGCGCTGGCCCGCATCGACGACTCAGCCCTGCTCGCGGTGATGGGCAACATCCATCGCTACGGCGACCG
>NZ_JBAUZA010000431.1:0-4956 GCF_049585075.1 Mycobacterium sp. | reverse complement strand
CTCACGGCCAAAAGGTGCAAACCGCCGGCAACAACATGAACTCCACCGACAACGCAGTCGGCGGCAGCTGGGCGTAGTTGATCAGCACCCCGCTCCAACCATTTTGTGGCCCGCACACCAAACCGTGTGCGGGCCACAGCTTTTGGTGCTAGCCCACCAGGTGCGGCGGAACCATGGTGCTACGCAAACCGATTCGATGCATCCCGTCGGCCTCGCGTTCGACGAGGCTCGGAAACGTCACTTTGGGCGCACCCACTGCCGTCGTCGACGCAGCTGGTGTCGCGCCTAAGCCGCTGTTGGGCAACGCAACCGCGCTCGGGGCGCTTGTCGACTCGACTGGCGGGCCCGCGCCGGCCCAACCCTGCGGTACCGATAATCCGTTCACCGAGGCCGCCTGGCCGATGCTGGCCGCTGCCCCCGCACCGCCGATCCCGCCGGTATCGCCCAGTCCTGCTCCTAGGCCTCCGAGCGGCAAAGTTCCCAAGGCTCCTAAGCCGCTGGACTCGGTCAACTCATCGGCACCCAAGAAATCGAGGCCCACGCCGATTACGTCCAATCCAACGCCGCCGCCGTCCAAGCCGACCAGACCGATCCCGTCCTCACCAAATCCGATGGTGTCCTCAATCAGACCCAACGACGAATCACCGCCAGCCGCAAGCAGGCCACCCAAAGCACCACTCGCGTCTGCGGTATTGCTGGCCGCCTTGACGGCACCCTTGCTCGTCGCGCCAGTCAAACCCGCGAGCATGCTGGCCGGGGTGGTGACCGCCGATGTCGCGGCTGACGTCCCGCTGCCCAGCGCCACCTGGCCCACCCCGGCCGGCGACGAGCCCGGCGCGGCCAGACCCTGCAGCGTTTGAGGCACGGACGACAGCGAAGCGACGCTCTGCGCGTGGTTACCGGCCGAAGTGCCGGCAGCTTGGACCGCCGCGGCCGACTGACCAGTCAGGCCAGCCGGGTTCGTGCTCGACTTGGGCGCGGTGAGCGGCGCCAGCCTCGAGGCCACCGCCGAGCTGGCTGCATAGGCGTACATGGCCGCGGCATCCTGAGCCCACATTTCACCGTAGTGAGCTTCGGTAGCCATGATCGCCGCCGTGTTCTGACCGAGGAAGTTCGTCGCGATCAGCGCCATCAGCTGAGCCCGGTTGGCGGCGACCAGAGGTGGCGGCGCCGTCATCGCAAACGCGGCCTCATATGCGGCGGCTGCCGCCCTGGCCTGGTTTGCCACCTGCTCAAGCTGCGCCGCGGTTGCGCTCATCCACGTCAAGTACGGGGCAACCGCGGCGGCCATCGACGTCGACGCCGGGCCCTGCCACGACACATCGGTAAGCCCGGTGACCACTGATCCGGCGGCGGTTGCGGTGGTTTGCAGGTCGGCGGCCAGTGCGTCCCACGCCCCCGCGGCGGCCAACATCGACCCCGCGCCAGGACCGGCATACATGCGACCCGAATTGACCTCCGGCGGAAACGCCCCGTAGTCCATTGCCCCTAACCTTCTCTACTTTCGGTTGTGCCGCGGATCAGCCGGCGGCTAGCACGTTGGCGGCTTCGGTGGCCGCATAGCACGCGGCGTTAGTCTGCAGCGTGGTCACCAGCAACGAATGAATTTCCTCGGCCGCAGCGCTGATAGCCCGGTAACTACCCGCATGGGCGGCGAACTGCGCCGCTGTCAGCGCCGAAACCTCGTCAGCCGCCGCCGGGACGACCCCGCCGGTCAGGCCCGCTGCTCCGTTATTTGCGGCCGCCATCGCCGAACCGATACCAGCAAGATCGCTGGCCGCCGACGACAGAACCTCCGGATGCGTGGTGACAAAAGAAGATGAAAACACGGAGTTCTCCAAGGTTTTAATTGCGAGCTGTCTGGGTCTTGTTACGGCAGAGTTACGTAAAGCGTTTACACACAATCGGTTAGCGATGTAGCCTCACTTTTGACCTGCGGCTCCCTGTGAACAGCTCTGTTACACAGTGTTTTTGGCGTGCAGCCGCTTAGCAAGCTCTCTGATGAGATGCATAGAAAACGCATATCCGACGGTCTCGGCCGCTGCTCGAACGATCGCCGACACATTTGAGAACGCTATGAGCCTCGTGACAATGGCGTGTGAGCCGGGAAGAATGGAGGGACATGGCGACAATGTCGGTTTCTGTGCGTGACCAGCGGCCGCGTCAGGCGATCCTCGGTCAGCTGCCCCGGATAACTCGCGGCGACGGGTCGCCGATCCGGGTTTTGCTGGTCGACGACGAACCGGCATTGACCAACCTGGTCAAAATGGCGCTGCATTATGAAGGCTGGACCGTCGAGGTCGCGCATAACGGTCGGGAGGCCGTGACGAAATTCGACGAGGTCGGTCCCGACGTGCTCGTCCTCGACATCATGCTTCCCGACATCGACGGCCTGGAGATCCTGCAACGGATCCGCGAGGCGGACGCCTACACCCCGACCCTGTTCCTTACCGCGCGCGACTCGGTGATGGACCGGGTCACTGGCTTGACGGCGGGGGCTGACGACTACATGACCAAGCCGTTCAGCTTGGAGGAGTTGGTCGCCCGGCTGCGGGGACTGCTTCGCCGTTCCAACCATATGGAGGCACCCGCGCAGGAGGGCCTCAAGGTTGGCGAGCTCACGCTCGACGGCGCCAGCTATGAAGTCGCGCGCGCAGGCAAGCCGATTTCGCTGACCTCAACCGAGTTCGAACTGCTGCGCTTCCTGATGCGCAATCCTGGTCGCGCGCTGACCCGCACCGAAATCCTGGACCGGGTTTGGAATTACGACTTCGCGGGACGTACAAGCATCGTTGATCTCTATATCTCGTATCTGCGGAAGAAGATCGACGCCGGCAGTGAGCCGATGATCCACACCGTGCGCGGTGTCGGATACATGCTGCGCCTGCCGAAATGACGGGCGCCGGCGACCAATGACCGGCGCCCCAACCGGACGCTGGTGGCGCCCACGTACCTTGCGCCGCCAACTGGTTCTAGGGGTTTCGGCGGTGGTCACGGTTGTCGTGCTGGTGGTCGGCTTGGTCACCACGCTGAGTTTTCGCAGCTACGTCAATGCAATGAACGATGCGGAAGTCGCAGAATCGCTTGATGGACTGAGCCATTCGTTCATGCGGTACCGCCACGGCGAATCGGTGCATCACAGCGATCTCGAGCATGCGATGTTGGGATTCACCGGACAGAACGCGGGCAACGTCATCGCCGTACTCCACAACGGCGAAGTGATTGGCACAGCGGTATTTTTCGAAGACGACCCTCGTCCCGCCGCTGCGGATGTCGTCGCCGCCATCAAGGCACAGCCCTGGCAGGACGGGCGGTTACGCACCGTGGCGCTGGGCAGCCTTGGTTCATTTCGGGTGGACAGCCAAAGTGCCGGTCCCGATGACCGCCTGGTCGTCGGGGTCTCGATGGATCTCACCAACAGAATTATCACGCGCCGAATCATTAGTGTCGCAATAGTTTCGATAGCAGCGTTACTTGTAACAGCGGGTCTCGCTACATTGGTGGTCACCTACGCGTTGCGCCCGTTGCGCCGTGTCGCCGGGACCGCCGCCGAGGTCGCCGGCACGACGCTTACCGGCGATGACCATCGCATCACTGCCAGGGTGCGACCGGAAGACACCGACTCGGACAACGAGGTGGGAATCGTCGGCCACACCTTGAATCGATTACTAGACAATGTCGACAGCGCGCTCGCGCACCGCGCTGAATCTGACCGGCGGATGCGACAATTCATCACTGACGCCAGCCACGAACTGCGCACCCCGCTGGCAGCGATCCAGGGTTATTCCGAGCTCACCCGCCAAGACAGCTCCGCATTGCCACCGACCACGGAATACGCGCTGGCGCGCATCGAGTCGGAGGCCCGACGGATGACTTCGCTCGTCGACGAGCTGTTGTTGCTTTCGCGCTTGGGCGAAGGTCAGGATCTGCGTACCGAAGACGTCGACTTGGGCGACCTCGTCCTCAATGCGGTCAACGACGCGGCGGTCGCCGCACCCAGTCATCGCTGGGTCAAAGACCTACCCGACGAGCCAGTCTGGGTCCGCGGCGACCCTGACCGCCTGCACCAACTCGTCAGCAATCTACTGACCAACGGCTGGGTACACACCCCGTCCGGAGTCACCGTGACGACAGCAATCGCCTGTCACCGGTCTGCTACGGGTGCGCCGTACGCCGAGTTGACGGTGACGGACGATGGGCCCGACATCGAGCGGGATCTGCTCCCGCACTTGTTCGAGCGATTCGTCCGCGCGAAGAACGCGCGATATGTCGGCTCCGGAAATGGACTGGGCCTCGCGATTGTCGATTCGATCGTCAAAGCTCATCAGGGCTCGGTGACTGCCGAATCCGGCGAAGGCAAAACCACTTTCCGGGTGTGCTTGCCGATCGTTGAGTAGCGGATCACACCGGCTTCAGCAACGGCCATGCGCGTCGCCTGCTAGGACGATCAGCCTTGTAGCAAACTCGGAGCGGTCGGCCGACCGTAAAGATTGCGTTAGGGGTGGAGCTTTACTCAGCGGCGAAGCATAGCTTCATTCCAGATCTTCACCGCAGAGGTCTAAATTGCATGCCGGACCCACGACTCGATCGACCATCGAGCTGACCGGTGTGACGAACGGAGAAACTATGTCGGTGGTTGCCTACGTCCTTCTGACGGTGGCAGTCTTCGCCGTCCTCGGATATGTGCAAAAGCTGGTTGAAAAGTTATGAGCCGCGCCCATGACGATGATGCCGGCGTAGCCGCGATCGTGGAGTGGCGCATATGAGCTACGACAACCTCGTCGGCCTCGTGCTGTCGGCAGTTTTGGCGGTCTACCTAGTCGCGGCCTTGTTCTTCCCGGAGAGGTTTTAGGTGAGCACTTCTACCGCGGGGATTGCCTTCCTCGCCTTGCTCGTGCTGGCATTGGTGGCGATACACGTACCGCTGGGCGACTACATGTACCGCGTTTACACGTC
>NZ_JBAUZA010000430.1:0-30264 GCF_049585075.1 Mycobacterium sp. | reverse complement strand
CGGCAGTTTCGTCGCGCTGGCGTCGTGCCGCCTCGCGATCTGGTGTTCGCGTTTCTCGCCGACGAAGAAAGCGGCGGCAAGTATGGATCGCACTGGTTGGTCGAAAACCGGCCCGACCTGTTCGACGGCGTGACCGAAGCGGTGGGGGAGGTCGGCGGGTTCTCGCTGACCGTGCCCCGCCGCGATGGCGGTGAGCGTCGGCTTTATCTCATCGAGACTGCGGAGAAGAGCCTGCACTGGATGCGGCTGACGGCGCGTGGCCGGCCCGGACACGGTTCGATGACGCACGACCACAATGCGGTCACCTGGATCGCCGAGGCGGTCGCGCGGCTGGGCCGTCACCAGTTCCCGCTCGTCATGACCGACACCGTCAAGCAGTTCCTGGAGGCCATCGCCGAGGAGACGGGCCTGACGTTCGACACCGAGTCCGCCGACCTGGAGGGGATGATCGACAAGCTCGGTCCAATGACCCGCATGCTCAAGGCGATCCTGCGCGACACGGCCAACCCCACGATGCTCAAAGCCGGCTACAAAGCCAACGTGGTACCCGCGACGGCGGAGGCCGTGGTGGACTGCCGGGTGCTTCCCGGCCGGCAAGCGGCGTTCGAGGCGGAGGTCGACGAGCTGATCGGCCCCGAGGTGACCCGCGAATGGATCACCAGCCTGCCGTCGTATGAGACCAGTTTCGACGGCGACCTGGTCGAGGTGATGAACGCCGCGCTGCTGGCGGTGGATCCCGATGCCCGGACCGTGCCCTACATGCTTTCCGGTGGCACGGATGCAAAAGCCTTCGCGCGCTTGGGTATTCGTTGCTTCGGCTTCACCCCGTTGCGGCTGCCTCCGGACCTGGATTTCGCCTCACTGTTCCACGGCATCGACGAACGGGTACCCATCGATGCACTGAGGTTCGGCACCGAGGTGCTGACACACTTCTTGACACACTGCTAGCCGCAAGTTGAGCCAAAACACACGAGAGGGAATCGATCATGATCGCACCGCCCGACCCGTACGCTGCGCTGCCCAAGCTGCCGTCGTTTCACTTGGAATCGGCGTCGATTACCGACGGGCAGCCGCTGGCGACACCGCAAATCAGCGGCATCATGGGCGCCGGCGGCGAGGACGTCAGCCCTGCGCTCAGCTGGTCTGGATTTCCCGACGAGACACGCAGCTTCGCGGTGACGGTCTATGACCCGGATGCACCGACCTTGTCCGGTTTCTGGCACTGGGCGGTGGCCAACTTGCCGGCATCGGTCACCGAGTTGCCCGACGGTGCCGGCGACGGCAGTGATCTACCGGGCGACGCGCTGACCCTGGTCAACGATGCGGGTATGCGCCGCTACGTCGGCGCCGCGCCGCCCCCCGGCCACGGTCCGCACCGCTACTACGTCGCCGTGCACGCGGTCGATGTCGAGAAACTCGACCTCAATGAGGACGCCAGCCCCGCATACCTGGGCTTCAACCTGTTCCAGCATGCAATCGCCCGAGCCGTCATCTACGGAACCTACGAACAGCGCTGATCGTCAGCGGGTCGCCGAACCGACCGCGTCGCTCAACGAGGAGAACCCGCCGTCGCGCAGCCGAACGGCGATGCCGTCGTGAATGTGCTTGGCCCACAAACCTCCGCCGTAGATGAAGCCCGTGTAGCCCTGCAGCAACGATGCTCCCGCAGTGATGCGGTCCCACGCGTCGTCGACGGTTTCGATGCCGCCGACACTGATCAGTGTCAGCCGGTCACCGACCCGTCCGTAGAGTCGCCGCAGCACCTCGGCGGCGCGGTGCGCGAGCGGCGGCCCGGAGATGCCGCCGCTGCCCAGTGCATCGACGCCGGGTGTGCTCAGCCCGTCGCGCGACACCGTGGTGTTGGTGGCGACGATGCCGGCCAAACCCAACTCGATTGCCAGGTCAGCGATTTGGTCGATGTCGGCGTCGGCAAGATCAGGTGCGATCTTCACCAGCACCGGTGTCGAGGTCTCAGCGAGCACCGCCGACAGAATGTCGCGCAGCGCGTCGACAGCCTGCAGATCGCGGAGCCCGGGGGTATTCGGCGAACTGACGTTGACGACCACGTATGCGGCCAGTGGCCCGACCAGCCGGGCACTGTCCCGGTAGTCGTCGGCGGCGTGCTGGGTGGGGGTGGCCTTGGTCTTGCCGATATTGACACCGATTGGCACATCGGAGCTTTCCCGTGCCAGCCGAGACGCCAGGGCGGCTGCGCCGCGATTGTTGAAACCCAGCCGGTTGAGCAGGGCGTGGTCGGCGGGCAGCCGGAACAACCGAGGAGCCGGGTTTCCGGGTTGGGCGTGCGCGGTGACGGTGCCGATCTCGGCGTAGCCGAATCCCAGGGCGCCCCAGGCCTTCAGCCCGATGCCGTCCTTGTCGAAACCTGCGGCCAGACCCAGCGGACCGGGGAAGCGCACCCCGAACACGGTGCTGGCCAGCACCGGGTCGGCCGGCGCCAACCGCCGGCTCAGGCGGCGCCGCAGCGGCGCCACGCTGGTGACACCACGCAGCGCCGCGAACACCAGCTCATGGCTGCGTTCTGGTGGTACCAGGAAAAACAACCGGCGAAGCACGCCGTATAGCTGATGACGGTCGTTGCGTGGTTCGCTCACCGTCACAGTTCCGGCTGGTCGAGCCGCGCGCTATCGAGACCGTTGATACGAGACTTCTTGCGGCGCAACAATACCCGCCTACTCCCATCGGTATACAGTCGCACCCGGGTTAGCTCCCAGCCGCGGTACTCCGCTTCGATGGACAGTCGGGTAGAGGCGCTGAGCCTGGTCACCTCGGGCGGCAGGCGCAACGGCACCCACTCGTATTCGTCGGACATTTCGGTGTCCCAGCCCGCCGGCAACTGCCCTCGCGCCGCTGTCAACGGGGGCCCGCCGCGGCGTGCTCGATGACCTGGACGCCCCCACCCGCAGCCGACACGACATACAACGTGCCCGCAGCATCGTCGAAGGTCAGCGTGTTGGGTTGCCGCACGGTTGGGTACCGTACCTTCTCCAGAGGGATCCCGGTTGACAGATCGTAACCAATGACCAGATTCGTCGACGTTTGCGACACCCAGGTCAGCCCCCGCGATCCGGCGACGCCATAAGGGGACTGTCGTACCGGGTAGGCCTGACGCAAGATCAGCGGGTCGACACCGAAGACCAGCAGCTGGCCGCCGCGGGTGTCGGTCACCAGCAACCGGCCCGCGGGATCGGCAACCATCGTGGTGGCGCCCTGACCGGCGCGTAGTTGCTGCCCGACCTTGCCGTCGACCCCGATTGTGGTGACCGATGTCTGCCCCCGGTCCAAGATGGCAAGCGTATTTCCTTGTGCTGCAAGCGAATCAACGTGGGCAAACACCGTCGTTCGGTTGCTGACGGTGCCCCCCTTCAGCGCATAGACCGAGCCGTCGGCGGTGCCCAGCGCGACGGCGCCATCGGCGCGGCGGGTGATCGCGGTGAAGTCGACGGTCTCTGCGCCGCTGACCGGCACGCGGGTGACTCGTCCGGCTAACAGATCGACCTCGAAGTAGCCGCCGCGGGTGGACAGATAAGCGTTGCCGCTGCCATCTCCGGCCAGCGCGGTCGCCGGGCCGGGCAGCGCGATAACCCGCGAGGATGTTTGCTGAGAACCTATCACGGTGATGCTCGCGGGTTCGGCGCCCGGCCCGGAGGTCAAGATCACCAGCTGCGCAGTGCGGCCGTCGAATATCGCCGCCTGCGGGTGACCCTGCAGCGGGCGGATAGCACCGGCTGGAGCCTGCGACAACGGCGGAGATTGCGCCGGTTGCGCGGGCTCGATCGTGGGTGGGGTTTCGTCGAGCGCTTTGGACGAACACCCGGCCACCAACGTCAGCAAAAACAGTAGGCAAGCGGCCTGCCGACGAACAATATGTGCACTGAGTTTGCAGAGTGGTGACACGGGGTAACTCTCGAATCCAGGGGTTGGCCAGTATGAAGGGGGTAGTCGGCTTGAGGCCCGATCCTAGAGAACACCGTCGGGCGCGGCCTGGGCCCGTTGCGCAAGCCGGGATCCGGTGTCGAAGTTTGGGCGCGATATGAGCGTCGCCGCCGACCGTCGCCTCCCCGATCCCGAGTTTGCTATCGAGGACATGTGGCTCGGGGTTTTCTCGGACAAGGTGTTCGCCAGCGGGTTCGGGCAGCTCGGTGACGGCCGTAGCTTTGCTTTCCGTATCGAAGGCCAGTGGCTTCTCGTCGAGATATACCGGCCACGGCTGAGCGGCCCGGTTCCCCAGCCCGAAGACGTCGTCGCCACGGTGCGGCGCAACGTCGTCGACGTCGATATCACCGACAGGCGCAGTCTGGCCGCCGCGGTGCGTGACGCTGTCGCCCTCGACGAGGTTCCCCACTAGATCACCCGGTACGGTCGTCGTCGTGACTGCGACGGCTGCGATGTCCTGGTGGCAGGTTGTCGATTTGGCCGTGGTGCAGGGTCTGACCGAGTTCTTGCCGGTGTCGTCATCGGGCCACCTGGCGATCGTGTCGCGGATCTTCTTTGCCCAGGACGCCGGTGCGTCGTTCACCGCGGTAACCCAGTTGGGCACCGAGATTGCCGTGTTGGTCTATTTCGCCCGCGATATCGTGCGGATCCTCAAAGCATGGTTTAACGGCTTGCTGGTGACCGCCCATCGCAATGCCGATTACCGGTTGGGCTGGTACGTCATCATTGGCACGATCCCAATTTGCATCCTGGGCCTGCTCTTCAAGGATGAAATCCGCTCGGGCGTGCGCAATTTGTGGGTGATCGCCATTGCGCTGGTGGCGTTTTCGGCGGTGATCGCGCTGGCCGAGCGCGTCGGGCGGCAAAGCCGGGGCATCGACCAGCTCTCCTGGCGCGACGCCGTCGTCGTCGGTGTTGCTCAGACGCTCGCGTTGATCCCAGGCGTTTCCCGGTCGGGGTCGACGATCAGCGCCGGACTCTTCGTGGGTCTGGAGCGGGAGTTGGCTGCCCGATTCGGTTTCCTGCTTGCCATTCCTGCGGTATTTGCGTCCGGATTGTTCTCTCTGCCGGATGCCTTCCACCCAGTAACGGAGGGGATGAGCGCAACAGGTCCGCAGCTGCTGGTGGCCACCCTGATCGCGTTCGTGGTCGGCCTCGCCGCGGTCGCATGGTTCCTTCGGTTTCTGGTGCGGCACAGCATGTACTGGTTCGTCGGCTACCGGGTGGCCGCTGGTGTCGCTGTGCTGATCCTGCTGGCCGCAGGGGTGGTGAAAGCGGTATGACGGTCATCCTGTTGCGGCACGGCCGGTCCACGTCGAACACCGCGCATGTGCTGGCCGGCCGTTCCGAGGGCGTCGACCTCGACGACAAGGGCCGTCAGCAAGCCGCCGAATTGGTCGATCGAATCGGTGAGCTGCCGATCCGGGCGGTGGTGAGCTCACCGCTGCTGCGATGCCGGCGCACGATCGAGCCGCTCACCGAAGCGCTGGGCATCGAGCCCGTGTTCGACGACCGGTTCGCCGAAGTCGACTACGGCGAATGGACTGGCCGCAAAATCGGCGATTTGGTCAAGGAGCCGCTGTGGGGCGTCATTCAGGCGCATCCCAGCGCGGCGGTGTTTCCCGGCGGCGAGGGGCTGGCGGATGTGCAGACACGTGCCGTGGCCGCGGTCCGTGAGCACGACGCGCGGCTGGCCGAGCAGCACGGCGGCGACGCGCTGTGGCTGGCCTGTACTCACGGCGACATCATCAAGGCGGTTGTCGCCGACGCGCTCGCCCTGCACCTGGACGGCTTCCAGCGGGTTTCGGCCGATCCGGCATCGATGAGTGTGATCCGCTACACCCGGCTGCGCCCATTCGTGCTGCACGTCAACCACACTGGCCCACGACTGACGTCCGCGCTGACGGCGGTTGGGTCGCCAGACGGCGAGGCGCCGCCCGGCGATGCGGTCGTTGGCGGCTCCACCGACTGAGCGGAATTTACGACTGAGCCGCAACTGCCGGTATTTTGGAATTGCCATGTCTCGCGCAATTCACGTCTTCCGATCACCCGACCGATTCGTCGCCGGGACAGTTGGCCAGCCTGGAAACCGCACCTTCTATCTGCAGGCCGTGCACGACTCCCGGGTGGTCTCGGTGGTGTTGGAGAAGCAGCAGGTTGCGGTTCTTGCCGAGCGCATCGGTGCGTTGCTGGTAGAAGTCAACCGCAGGTTCGGCACACCGGTTCCACCGGAGACCAGCGAGGTCGAAGACCTCAGCCCGTTGATCACACCGGTCGACGCGGAATTTCGAGTCGGCACCATGGGGCTCGGATGGGACTCCGAGGCGCAGACCGTGGTCGTTGAGCTGCTGGCCGTCAGCGACACCGAGTTCGACGCATCCGTGGTGCTCGACGACACCGAGGAGGGGCCGGACGCTGTGCGGGTATTCCTGACGCCGGAGTCGGCGCGGGAGTTCGCGACCCGGTCCAACCGCGTGATTTCCGCGGGCCGTCCGCCGTGCCCGCTGTGCGACGAGCCGCTGGATCCCGAGGGACACATCTGTGCGCGGACCAACGGCTACCGGCGCAGCGCGTTGCTCGGGCCCGACGATGACGCCGAGGAGTGACGATCGCGAAGTCCTGCGACGCGGCGAGCTGACCGTCCTGGGACGCATTCGCTCGGCCAGCAACGCCACCTTCCTGTGCGAATCGACGCTGGATGGCACAGCAGTGCACTGCGTGTACAAACCTGTCGCCGGTGAGCAGCCGCTGTGGGACTTTCCCGACGGGACCCTGGCCGGCCGAGAACTCGGCGCGTATCTGGTTTCGGCACATTTGGGCTGGAACATCGTGCCGTACACCATCATTCGCCACGGGCCGGCCGGTCCGGGCATGCTGCAGCTGTGGGTGGACCAGCCCGGTGACGTGCCCGGTTCAGAACCCGGACCCGGACCAGACCCCGTCGACCTGGTTCCAGCTGACCGGCTGCCGCCGGGCTATCTGCCGGTTTTACGGGCATATGACTACGCCGGTGACCCGGTCTCGTTGGTTCACGCCGACGACATTCGACTGTGGCGGATGGCGGTGTTCGACGTGTTGATCAACAACGCTGACCGCAAGGGCGGCCATGTGCTCCGCGGTCTCGACGGCGGCATTTACGGTGTCGACCACGGGGTGTGCCTGCATGTCGAGGACAAATTGCGCACAGTGCTGTGGGGGTGGGCCGGCAAACCGCTGGACGACAGCACTCTGGGCGCGGTGGCCAAACTGGTCGACGCGCTGACCGGCTCGCTCGGGGATGAGTTGGCCGAACACATCACCAGCGCCGAGATCGCGGCGCTGCACCTGCGTGCCCGCGCGCTGGTGGACAACCCGGTGATGCCCGGCCCGGACCGGCACCGGCCGATTCCCTGGCCCGCTTTCTAGCGTTCCGGCGATGGTACTGTGTGGTACCAAACTCTCCTAGATAGGGAGGCACCGTGTCCGCGAAGGACCATCCGAACAATGCCCCGGGCGTGCCGATGGTGTTTCCGCCGGCGGTACATCGCGCACAAGTCAAGTACATCAACCCGGTGGTCAAAAAGGTCGCTCGGTTTCTGCCGTCGTTCGCGGTGATCGAACACCGCGGTCGCAAGTCGGGTAAGCCGTACGAGACAGTCGTCAACACCCACCGCAAGGGGAACACGCTTGCGGTGATCTTGGGTCACGGCAAGGCGGACTGGGTCCGCAACGTGCTGGCCGCCGGTGAAGCCGACATGCATCTGTTCCGGCGCGACGTGCACATCGTGAATCCCCGGGTGGTCCAAGCCGGAACCGACGACCCCGCGATTCCACCGCTCGCGAGGCGCGCCGCGCACCGAATGGGCGTGTTCGTCGCCGAAATCACCTGATACTGGACCGGATGAGCGCAGACGCAACAGACGCCGCACTCGCCGCCGAGCTTGCCGAGAAGGCGGGCGAGCTTCTGCTCGCGGTGCGCGACCATGTCGGCTTCGACCACCCATGGATGCTCGGTGATGCCGGTGACAGCCAAGCTAATTCGCTGATTCTGCGTCGGCTGCGGGTAGCGCGTCCCGATGACGCGGTGCTGTCCGAGGAGGCCTACGACGACCTGATCCGACTGCGGGCCGACCGGGTTTGGATCGTCGACCCGCTGGACGGGACTCGCGAATTCTCGATGCCGGGATGCGCTGACTGGGCCGTGCATGTGGCGTTGTGGCAGCGCGATGGCGGGCCGAATGGCGCGATCACCGACGCCGCGGTCGCCTTGCCTGCGATGGGCGAGTTGTATCGCAGCGACACCGTCAACGCGCCGTCGGCGGTGCATTCCGGGCCGATTCGCATCACCGCCAGTTCCAACCGGCCGCCCGCCGTGCTGTATCACCTGGCCCGGCGCCTGGACGTGGAATTCGTCCGGATTGGTTCGGCCGGGGCCAAGGCGATGTCGGTAGTCCGCGGCGACGCCGACGCGTACATCCATGCCGGCGGGCAGTGGGAGTGGGATTCGGCGGCGCCGGCGGGGGTGATCCTGGCCGCGGGGATGCACGCGTCCCGGCTGGACGGCTCCGAGCTGGTCTACAACCGGCCCGACCCGTATTTGCCCGACTTCCTGATGTGCCGCCCCGAACTTGCCGACCTGCTGCTGGGTGCCATCCGGCTGGCCAGCTGAGCCGACGCACGCTTTAGGCTCGACGGTATGCAGTCCTGGCCTTCGGCACCCCTACCGACGCTGCCGGGACGTGGCCCGGAGTTGCGGCTGTACGACACCTCCGACCGGCAGGTGCGCCCGGTGGTCGCTGGACCGACGGCCACCATGTACGTGTGCGGGATCACGCCGTATGACGCCACCCACCTCGGCCACGCCGCCACCTACTTGGCCTTCGACCTGATCCAGCGGCTGTGGCTGGACCTCGGACACGATGTGCATTATGTGCAGAACGTCACCGATGTCGACGATCCATTGTTCGAGCGGGCCAACCGTGACGGTCTTGACTGGCGCGACCTGGCGGGTCGCGAGGTTTCGCTGTTTCGCGACGACATGGCCGCGCTGCGGGTGCTGCCGCCACGTGAATACGTCGCGGCGACGGAGGCGGTGGCCGAGGTCGTCGAACTGGTGGAAAAAATGCTGGCCTCGGGCGCTGCCTATGTCATCGATGATCCCCCCCACCCCGATGTGTACTTCCGCGCCGACGCCACGCTGCAATTCGGCTACGAATCCGGTTATGACCGCGACACCATGCTGGCTTTGTTCGCCGAGCGCGGCGGCGACCCGGACCGACGAGGCAAGACCGACCAACTCGACGCGCTGATGTGGCGTGCCGCGCGGCCCGGGGAGCCGAGCTGGCCGTCGACGTTTGGGCCCGGCCGGCCGGGTTGGCACGTCGAGTGCGCGGCGATCGCGCTCAGCCGGATCGGCAGCGGACTGGACATCCAGGGCGGTGGCAGCGATCTGATCTTCCCGCATCACGAGTTCACCGCCGCGCATGCCGAATGTGTCAGTGGCGAGCGACGATTCGCCCGCCACTATGTGCACGCGGGCATGATCGGCTTGGACGGGCACAAGATGTCCAAGAGCCGTGGCAACTTGGTTCTGGTGTCGCAGTTACGCGCCCAGGGCGTCGAGCCGTCGGCCATCCGACTGGGCCTGCTGGCCGGCCACTATCGCTCCGACCGCGAATGGGGCGCCGAAGTACTGGAGTCGGCCACTGCGCGGCTGCATCGGTGGCGCACCGCGACCGCGCTGCCCGCAGCCCCGGATGCAGCCGACGTCATCGCCCGGCTGCGCCGCTATCTCGCCGACGACCTTGATACCCCCAAAGCGCTTGCTGCACTTGATGGTTGGACCACCGACGCGCTGGAATACGGGGGGCACGATACTGAGGCGCCGCACGCGGTGGCCGCGGCGGTGGATGCGCTGCTGGGAGTGGACCTGCAAACGCCGCGGCGGTAGGTTGCGGCAATGACCTCAGTGAACTCGCAAGTCGTCCTCATCACCGGTGGTGGTCATGGAATCGGGGCCGAGGTAGCGCGGCGCTTGCGCGCCAAGGGCGCCAAGCTGGTGCTGACCGACCTGGACGCGGATGCATTGGCGGCGATGTCCGCTGAGCTCGGCGGCGACGAGTGGGTGCTGACCGCGGCTGCCGACGTGCGTGACCTGTCAGCCATGCAGGCCGCGGCGAACCAGGCCGTCGAAAAATTCGGCGGTATCGATGTCGTCATCGCCAACGCCGGCATCGCTAGCTACGGATCGGTGCTTCAGGTCGACCCCGAGGCGTTCCGGCGGGTCCTCGACGTCAACGTGCTCGGCGTCTTCCACACCGTGCGCGCAGCGCTGCCGTCGGTGATCGAGCGCCGCGGCTACGTGCTGATCGTCTCGTCGCTGGCCGCGTTCGCGGCCGCGCCCGGCATGATTCCCTACGACGCGTCGAAGGCAGGTGTCGAGCACCTGGCCAACGCGTTGCGCCTTGAGGTCGGCCAGCGGGGGGTCACCGTCGGCTCGGCCCACATGTCGTGGATCGACACCGCCTTGGTCCGCGACAGCAAGGCCGATCTGCCGTCATTCCAAGAACTGCTGGCCCGGCTGCCCTTCCCGCTGAACAAGACCACCTCCGTGGACGCCTGTGCCGCCGCCTTCGTCAAGGGCATTGAGCACCGCAAACGACGGATCTACTGCCCGGGCTGGGTGCGGTGGTTCCGCTGGCTCAAGCCGGTGCTGTCGACCCCGTTCGGCGAAGGCGCAATCGCCGAGATTGCTCAGGAACTTCTTCCCCGGATGGACGCCGAAGTCGCCGCGCTGGGCCGTTCCACCAGCGCCAGCAACGAGGCGCTGGAAAAGCACTAAAGCCTTAAGCTAGCGCCCGAAACCCGGACGGCGCCGACGCAGGTAGCGCTCGAACTCGGCGGCCAGCGCGTCGCCGTCGATCTTGCCCAGCGCCTCGTTCATGTCGACCTCGGCGTCACCGCGTTGCTCCAAGGACTGCACGTATTCCGAGATTTCGTCGTCCTCTGCGGTCATCTCGGTGACCGCCTGCTCCCACTCCTCGGCCTGAACCGGCAGATCGGCCAGCGGCACCTCGATATCGAGCACGTCCTCGACGCGGCGCAGCAGTGCCACAGTCGCTTTCGGATTCGGCGGCTGAGACACGTAGTGCGGAACCGCCGCCCAGAACGTCACCGCCGGGATGCCGGCCGCCACGCAAGCGTCCTGAAACACGCCGGCGATGCCGGTCGGACCCTCGTAGCGGGTTTCTTGCAGTCCAAACCGGCGCGCCGACTCGGGGGAGTAGGCCGCCCCGGACACCGGCACCGGCCGGGTGTGCGGCGTGTCAGCCAGCAGCGCGCCCAGGATCACCACGGTGTCGACGTTCAGCTTGTCCGCGACGGCGAGCAGCTCGGCGCAGAAGGTGCGCCAGCGCATGTTGGGCTCCACGCCGTGCATCAACACGATGTCGCGGTCGGCGCCGGGCGGGCGGCAGTGTGAGATCCGCATCGATGGCCACACCAATTCCCGTGTGACACCGTCAACCTGCCGAATGACCGGGCGGTTCACCTGATAGTCGTAGTAAGCCTCGTCGTCGATCTCGACGATCGGGTCGGCCTCCCAGATGGCGTCCAGGTGCTCCAGGGCGTCGCTGGCCGCGTCGCCGGCATCGTTCCACCCCTCGAACGCCGCCACGACGATCGTGTTGTGCAATTCGGGTAGCGAAGCGCTGACATCAGGCGAGGTCACGCAATTAGCGTACGGCCTGACCGGAGTCCCGGGGCGGCGAGCGCTATCAACCGCCCAGGCATTTTCCATAGACCGACTATTCTTGTCGGGATGACTTCCACCGACAGCGCCGGCTACGACACCGACCTGCTTGCGGTCGAGACGAAATACGTTCGACTGCAATCTGGTTAACCCTGGTGACCACGACATTGCCGACAATATTTACGAGCTGGCGCTCGAGGGCACCGCGATCGCCAAGCGGATGGGTTGTGCTGGGCGTCCAGATGTCGGGCGAGAACGTAGACTTTTCTGGTCGAGAGGCGTTGCAACGGTTCCGGTCCCTGCCGGTATCCGCCACGCTCGGCAGAGTCAAGGACGCCTTCCGCTGCGGAAGGAACGTACGTGAACGCCCCTGACCGGAAAAATTGGGAGCCGAACATCCGCCCCGACTGCACCGACGAACTGACGGCCGCTCTGCGCCAGCGGATCATGGTGATCGACGGCGCGATGGGTACGGCGATCCAGCGGGACCGCCCGGACGAGGCCGGCTACCGCGGCGACCGGTTCACGGAGTGGCCAACCGCTCTTCAGGGCAACAACGACCTGCTCACCCTGACGCAGCCGCAGATCATCGAGGGGATCCACCGCGAGTACCTCGAGGCGGGCGCCGACATCCTGGAAACCAACACGTTCAACGCGAACGCGATCTCGCTCTCCGACTACGACATGGCGGATCTGAGCTATGAGCTGAACTACGCCGGCGCTGCCCTGGCCCGCAAGGCCGCCGACGAGTTCAGCAGCCCGGACAAGCCCCGCTACGTCGCCGGCGCAATCGGGCCGACGACGCGGACCGCGTCGATCTCGCCGGACGTCAACGACCCCGGGGCCCGCAACGTCTCCTACGACCAGCTCGTCGCCGCCTACCTCGAAGCCGCCAACGGCCTGGTCGACGGCGGTGCCGACCTCCTCATCATCGAGACGATCTTCGACTCGCTGAACGCCAAGGCGGCGGTATTCGCCGTCGAGACGCTGTTCGAGGACCGCCGACGCCGCTGGCCGGTCATCATCTCGGGCACCATCACCGATGCGTCCGGACGGACGTTGTCCGGTCAGGTCACCGAAGCATTCTGGAACGCGATCAGGCACGCGAGGCCACTCGCGGTGGGCCTCAACTGCGCCCTGGGTGCGCCGGAGATGAGGCCCTACATCGCCGAGGTGGCGCGGATCGCGGACACTTTCGTCTCCTGCTACCCGAACGCCGGCTTGCCCAACGCCTTCGGCGAGTACGACGAGTCCCCGGAGCGTCAGGCCGGCTACATCGCCGAGTTCGCCGAGGCCGGGCTGGTCAACCTGGTCGGTGGTTGCTGCGGAACGGCGCCGCCGCACATCGCCGAGATCGCCAAGGTCGTCGAGGGTAAACCGCCGCGCGAGCTGTCGGAGATCCCGATGGCCACCCGGCTCTCGGGCCTGGAGCCGCTCAACATCACCGAGGATTCGCTGTTCGTGAACATCGGTGAGCGCACCAACATCACCGGCTCCGCCCGGTTCCGCAACCTGATCAAGGCCGAGGACTACGACACCGCGCTGTCGGTCGCCCTGCAGCAGGTCGAGGTCGGTGCGCAGGTCATCGACATCAACATGGACGAGGGCATGATCGACGGCGTCGCCGCGATGGACCGGTTCACCAAGCTGATCGCGGCCGAGCCGGACATCAGCCGCGTCCCGGTGATGATCGACTCCTCCAAGTGGGAGGTCATCGAGGCGGGCCTGAAGAACGTGCAGGGCAAGCCGATCGTCAACTCGATCTCCATGAAAGAGGGCGAAGAGAAATTCATCCGCGAGGCACGGCTGTGCCGCAAATACGGTGCAGCCGTCGTCGTGATGGCCTTCGACGAGCAGGGGCAGGCCGATAACCTGGAGCGCCGCAAGGAGATCTGCGGGCGCGCCTACCGGATCCTGACCGAAGAGGTCGGGTTCCCGGCCGAGGACATCATCTTCGACCCGAACTGCTTCGCGCTGGCGACCGGTATCGAGGAGCACGCGACCTACGGGATCGACTTCATCGAGGCCTGCGCCTGGATCAAGGAGAACCTGCCTGGGGTGCACATCTCCGGCGGTATCTCGAACGTGTCGTTCTCGTTCCGGGGCAACAACCCCGTCCGCGAGGCGATCCACGCGGTGTTCCTGTTCCACGCCATCAGGGCCGGCCTGGACATGGGCATCGTCAACGCCGGTGCGCTCGTGCCCTACGACTCGATCGACCCCGAGCTGCGGGACCGCATCGAGGACGTCGTCCTGAACCGTCGCGAGGACGCGGCCGAACGGCTCCTGGAGATCGCTGAACGGTTCAGCAGCAAGGAGTCGGCCTCGGGAAATGGAGCCCCGGTGGCAGCCGAATGGCGCAGCCTCCCGGTCCGCGAACGGATCACGCACGCCCTGGTCAAGGGCATCGATGCCGACGTGGAGACCGACACCGAGGAATTGCGGGCCGAGATCGCCGGCGCGGGTGGTCGCCCGATCGAGGTGATCGAGGGCCCGCTGATGGACGGCATGAACGTCGTCGGTGACCTCTTCGGCGCGGGCAAGATGTTCCTGCCCCAGGTCGTGAAGTCGGCCCGGGTGATGAAGAAGGCCGTCGCGTACCTGCTGCCATTCATCGAGGCGGAGAAGGAAGAGTCGGGAGCTGCTGCCGGTAAGGACACGAACGGCACGATCATCATGGCGACCGTCAAGGGCGACGTCCACGACATCGGCAAGAACATCGTCGGGGTCGTCCTGCAGTGCAACAACTTCGAAGTGATCGACCTCGGGGTGATGGTGCCCGCGAGCAAGATCCTGGATGCGGCTAAGGAGCACGACGCCGACATCATCGGGCTGTCCGGCCTGATCACCCCGTCCCTGGACGAGATGGTCAACTTCGCCGTCGAGATGGAACGCGAGGGGCTGGAGATCCCGCTGCTGATCGGCGGCGCGACCACCTCGCGCGCCCACACGGCCGTGAAGGTGTCGCCGCGTCGTAGCGGCCCGGTGGTCTGGGTCAAGGACGCTTCCCGCTCGGTGCCAGTTGCCGCAGCTCTCCTCGACGACAAGCAACGTCCAGCGCTGCTGGAGGCCACCGAGACCGAGTACGCAGCCCTTCGCGAACGGCACGCCCAGAAGAACGAGCGGCCGATGCTGACGCTGGAGAAGGCCCGCGCGAACCGGACGCCGATCGAGTGGGAGGGCTACACGCCGCCCGTGCCCGCCCAGGGCCTCGGCGTGCGGGAGTTTCACGACTACGACCTCGCCGAGTTGCGCGAGTACATCGACTGGCAGCCGTTCTTCAACGCCTGGGAGATGAAGGGCAGGTTCCCCGACATCCTCAACAACCCGACCTCCGGCGAGGCTGCCCGCAAGCTGTACGACGACGCCCAGGAGATGCTCGACACCCTGATCAAGGAGAAGTGGCTGAGTGCCAACGGGGTGATCGGCTTCTTCCCGGCGAACGCGGTCGGCGACGACATCGAGGTCTACACCGACGAGACCCGGACCGAGGTGCTGACCACGTTGCACAACCTGCGCCAGCAGGGCGAGCACCGGGAGGGCATCCCTAACCGGTCTTTGGGTGACTACATCGCGCCCAAGGACACCGGTCTGGCCGACTACGTCGGCGCTTTCGCCGTCACCTCTGGGCTCGGCAGCCAGGACAAGATCGCCGAGTTCAAGGCGGCCCTCGACGACTACAGCGCGATCCTGCTGGAGTCGATCGCCGACCGGCTGGCAGAGGCGTTCGCCGAACGGATGCACCAACGAGTTCGCAAGGAGTTCTGGGGATTCCAGGTGGGCGAGCAGTTGGACAACGAGGCACTCATAGCCGAGAAATACGTGGGAATTCGCCCTGCCCCCGGCTACCCGGCCTGCCCGGAGCACACGGAGAAGGTGACGCTCTGGAAGTTGATGGACGTCCAGGAGCGCGCCGGCATCGAGTTGACCGAGTCGATGGCGATGTGGCCCGGTGCTGCCGTCAGCGGCTGGTATTTCTCGCACCCGCAGTCGCAGTACTTCGTGGTCGGTCGGATGGCCCAGGACCAGGTCGCCGACTACGCGAAGCGCAAGGGCTGGACCCTGCGGGAAGCCGAGCGCTGGCTCGCCCCCAACCTCGGCTACAACCCGGAGGACTGATCCCTCGACATGGGCGCTGACGACGCCGGGGGTCAGCCGCCAACGGCAACGCACGAGGACCTACCCGTCGATCCGCGCGCCGCGCGCGCTGCCTTCCGGTCCGCGGTGCGCTACGCGTCGGTCGCAGCGATCGGCGGATTGCTGTTCGGCTACGACATCTCCACGACCAACCGCGCAGTCAAGGCGCTGCAGGCCACTTTCGACATCGGCAACGGGCTGCTGGGCTTCGCGACCGCGTCGGGCGTACTGGGTGCGGCGGTCGGGGCGGTGTGGGCCGGCCGGATCGGCGACCGATTGGGTCGGCTCTCAATCATGAAGCTCTCGGCGGCTTCGTTTTTCGTGTGCGGGCTCGGTACCGCGCTGGCACTCAACATATGGATGTTCATCGTCTTTCACCTCATCGGCGGTATCGGCATCGGCTTCTCGTCGGTCGCCGCTCCGGCCTACATCGCCGAGATCTCACCCCCACGATTGCGGGGCCGGCTCGGCTCACTGCAGCAGCTCGCCATCGTGTGCGGCCTGTTCTGGGCGGTGGCATTGACCTGGGTGCCGTTCCACATCGCGGGTGGGGCGAGCAAGCCGCTCTGGCTGGGCCTGGCGGCCTGGCGCTGGACCTTTCTCGGCGAGTTGTTCTTGGGGCTGCTCTACTTGGTGCTGCTGTTCACCATTCCCGAGTCGCCACGCTATCTGGTTGCCAGGCAACGTATTTCGCAGGCCGCGCAGGTGCTTTCCACGCTGCTGGGTGAACGCGACGCCCAGCACACCATCGCCCGGATCGCCGAGACCCTCGAGCAGGAGAAGCCGCAATCGTGGCGCGATCTGCGCAAACCGACCGGCGGGCTGTACGGCATCGTTTGGGTCGGTCTGGGGCTGGCCGTCTTTCAGCAGTTCGTCGGCATCAACGTGATCTTCAACTATTCCGATCTGCTCTGGGAGGCAGTGGGATTCGGCGAGAAATCGTCGTTCACCATTGGTCTGGTGACCACCGGTGTCAACGTGCTGATCACCTTGGTGGCGATCGCGCTGATCGACCGGCTCGGTCGCAGACCGCTGCTGTTGGCAGGTTCGGCAGGCATGTCACTGATGCTCATCACGATGACGGTCGTTTTCGCGGGCGCGTCCGTCCGCAACGGCCGGCCAGAACTCGACGGGGCTTCCGGGATCGTCGCGCTGGTGGCGGCCGACTTGTTCGTGGTCTCGTTCGCAGTCTCGTGGGGACCGATCCTGTGGGTGCTGCTGGGCGAGATGTTTCCCAACCGGATCCGGTCGGCAGCGCTGGGCTTGGCCTCGGGCGTGCAGTGGATGGCCAACTGGACCATCGCGGTGACGTTTCCGGCGCTGCGTCACGCGCTCGGCTTCGCCTACGGCTTCTATACGACGTGTGCGGTGCTGTCGTTCTTTTTCGTCTGGAGATGGGTGCGCGAAACCAACGGCGTTTCCTTGGAAGACATGCCTGACGAAGTGTCCGCGAACTGAAACCGCCGTGACTTTGCTTAGCCACCCATGAAACAATCGCTGCCCGTGAAGACCTTCGAGAATTTGTTTGCCGAACTCGGCGAGCGTGCCCGCACTCGCCCGCCTGGCAGCGGCACCGTGGCCGCGCTGGACGCCGGGGTGCACGCGGTGGGCAAGAAGGTCTTGGAGGAGGCCGGTGAAGTGTGGTTGGCCGCCGAGCACGAACCTGATGACGCGCTCGCCGAGGAGATCAGTCAGTTGCTGTATTGGACCCAGGTTTTGATGATCGCCCGCGGGCTCACCCTCGACGACGTGTACCGGAAGCTTTGATGGTGGCCCAGCATCGGAACGGCTCAACGAGACTGCGGGTCGCCGTTCCCAACAAGGGGGCGCTGAGCGAGCCGGCCGTCGAGATTCTCGCTGAGGCCGGTTACCGTCGTCGGACCGATCCCAAAGACTTGACAGTCATCGACCCGCACAACCACGTCGAGTTCTTCTTCCTGCGGCCCAAAGACATTGCAATCTATGTCGGCTCGGGGGAGCTCGACTTCGGGATCACTGGACGGGATCTGGCGCGCGAGTCGGGCGCGCCGGTGCACGAACGGCTGGCGCTCGGCTTCGGGTCGTCGTCGTTTCGTTACGCCGCGCCCGCCGGCCGCGACTGGACCATCGAGGACCTGGCCGGCCGGCGAATCGCCACCGCATACCCGAACCTGGTCCGAGAAGATCTGGCGGGCCGTGGGATTGACGCGACCGTGATCCGATTGGACGGTGCCGTGGAGATTTCCGTGCAGCTGGGGGTGGCCGACGCCATCGCCGACGTGGTCGGGTCTGGTCGCACGCTGAACCTGCACAACCTGGTGGCCTTCGGTGAAACACTGTGCGATTCAGAGGCGGTGCTGATCGAACAGGTCGACGCTGCCGGCTCCGACGGCGGGCCGGACGCGTCTGCTCGGGGCCAGCTCGTCGCGCGGGTCCAGGGGGTGGTGTTCGGTCAACAGTATTTAATGCTCGACTACGACTGCCCGCGTTCGGCGCTCGACGAAGCCACGTCAATCACACCGGGATTGGAGTCTCCGACAATCGCCCCTCTCGCAGAGCCAGAATGGGTGGCGGTCCGGGCGCTGGTGCCGCGTCGAGATGTCAACGCGATCATGGACCAGCTGGCGGCCATCGGGGCAAAGGCGATCCTAGCTTCAGACATCAGGTTCTGTCGCTTCTGATCTAGATCCGGTGCCGCCGGCTTTGCCGTGTTAGCGTCCCGCTACGGGAAAAGGATCGCGCCGATAACCCAGGAGGGTCGCCGTGGCACACCATCTACTCGTCCTACTCATGGCTTTGCTGATCGGCGTGGTCGCCGGCCTGCGGTCGTTGACCGCCCCGGCAGTCGTCGCCTGGGCCGCATTTCTCAGCTGGATCAACATGAGTCACACCTGGGCGGCCTGGATGGCCAACATCATTACGGTCATAGTCTTTACCGTTCTGGCGATCGGTGAAATCGTCGCCGACAAACTTCCCAAAACACCCGCGCGCACCGCACCGCCGTCGTTCGCTACCCGGATCGCCCTGGGCGCCTTCGCCGGTGCGGTTCTCGGCACGGCATGGGGATATAAGTGGGGCAGCCTGGGCGCCGGCATCATCGGCGCGGTGTTGGGCACCCTGGGTGGCTACCAGGCGCGCTCTCGGCTGGTCGCCTCCCATGGCCACGACCTGCCGATCGCGCTGCTCGAAGATGCGGTCGCGGTGTTAGGTGGGTTCGCGATCGCCGCAGCAACAGCTGCTCTGTGACAACGCGTTTCGACGCGATCGTGGTGGGTGCCGGCCAGGCCGGCCCCCCGCTGGCGGGTCGGCTGACCGCGGCGGGCCACACGGTTGCCGTCGTGGAGCGCAAGCTCATCGGCGGTACCTGCGTCAACACCGGCTGCATACCAACCAAGACATTGGTGGCCAGCGCGCACGCCGCCCATCTGGCCCGGCGCGGCGGCGATTTCGGCATCGGCACCGGAGTGGTCCGTGTCGACATGGCGAAAGTCAAGGCGCGCAAAGACGACATCATGCTGGGCGACCGCAAGGGTGTCGAAGACTGGCTGGACGGAATGGAGGGCTGCACCGTCATCCGCGGTCATGCCCGTTTTGAGGACCCGCACACGCTGCGGGTCGGCGACGAAGTTCTAAAAGCCGAGTGGATTTTCCTCAACGTTGGTGGTCGTGCGGTGGTGCCCGACATCCCCGGGCTCAGCGATGTCGACTTCCTCACCAATGTGTCGATTCTCGAACTCGATACCGTGCCTGACCATTTGGTCATCGTCGGCGGTGGTTACATCGGGCTTGAGTTCGCTCAGATGTATCGCCGCTTCGGCGCGCGGGTGACTGTCGTCGAGAAGGGGCCGCGGCTGGCATCCCGTGAAGACGAAGATGTCTCTGACACCATCAAGACGATTCTGCAAAACGAGGGCATCGACATCGTCGTCGACGCCGCCGATATACGGATAGCCAAGCAGGACAGTGATTTCGAGCTGACGCCGCACGCTGGTGCCACGCCGATAGCGGGTAGCCATCTGCTGCTCGCGGTCGGGCGCCGGCCCAACACCGATGATCTCGGTCTCGAGCGGGCAGGCGTCCACACCGATGGCCGGGGATGCATCACGGTCGACGATCAACTGAAAACCAGCGTCGATCACATCTGGGCAATGGGCGACTGTAACGGCAAGGGGGCGTTCACCCACACCTCCTACAACGACTTCGAAATCGTCGCGGCCAACCTGCTCGACGGCGACCTGCGGCGCGTGAGCGACCGCATTCCCACCTATGCCCTCTACATCGACCCGCCGCTCGGGCGGGCCGGAATGACCGTCGAACAAGTGCGTGCGTCGGGCCGGCCCGCGTTAGTCGGTCAACGACCGATGACCCGTGTTGGCCGTGCGGTGGAAAAGGGTGAGACACAAGGCTTTATGAAGGTCGTCGTCGATGCTCAAACTCTGCAGATCTTGGGAGCCGCCATCCTCGGTGTCGGCGGCGACGAGGCCATCCACGAAATCCTGGACATGATGTCCGCGAAGGCGCCGTACACGACGTTGGCCCGCACGATGCACATCCACCCGACGGTCAGCGAGCTGATACCGACGATGCTGCAGGAGATGTCGCCGCTGCAATAGCAATTACGCAGCCGGGTCTGCCCGGTGCAGCACGGTGTCCGCGTCACCTTCATCAGGATGCTTTGGCCAACCCGGGTAGGGCGGCGGTGTGCCGCCGAAGGCCGGGCAGTGGGCGTGGTGTGCGCACCAGTCGCATAGCCGCGACGGCCTGGGCCTGAAATCGCCTGTTGCACCGGCAGATTGAATTGCCCGCCAAATCGCCATCAGCGTCTTCTCGAACCGCAGCAGCTCCTCTTCGTCGGGGGAGTAGTCCAGCAGCTGGCCGTCCGCCAGATAGATCAGCCGCAGCCGCGTCGGCAAAACGCCCCGGGAGCGCAGTAACGCCACCGCATAAAACTTCATCTGGAACATGGCCTTGAACTCGGCGAGGGCCCGTGCTTCCGGAGGCGCCTTGCCGGTCTTGTAGTCCACGACCCGCAACTCCCCGGTGGTGGCGACATCGATCCGGTCGATGATCCCGCGCAGCAGTGTGCCGTCGGCAAGCTCGACCTCGATGCGCTGCTCGCAGCTTTGCGGGTCGAACCGGGTCGGATCTTCCAATCGGTAGTAGCCCGATAGCAGGGCGCGGGCCTCGTCGAGGAGCTGGGTCTGTTGCTCGGTGTCCAGCGCGCCGGCCAGCTCGGGTTCCGCACCGATCACCTGTTCCCAAGCGGGGCCGACGAGCGTGCCGGCGGTCTGCGGGCCGCGTTCCGTTGCGGGCAGGTTGTACAGCTGCTCCAGAGCGGCATGCACCACCGAGCCCCGCAGCTGTGCCGTCGACGGCGGCTCGGGCAGGCGATCGATGGCCCGGAACCGGTAGAGCAGCGGGCATTGCTTGAAGTCGGCAGCCCGCGACGGGGACAGTGCCGGTCGTGATGGCGGGCGAACTGCCTTGCCGGGTTCCTCGCCGCTCATATCCGCAGCCTAAGGGCGAGGTCGGACAACCCCGCGCACCTTTCCCGGCGCGTCTGCTGGCAGGCTAGACAGCTGTGTCTGCAACCGGGCCGTTCGCGGTGGGCGATCGTGTCCAGCTCACCGACGCCAAGGGTCGGCACTACACGATGCTGCTCAGCGCCGGCGGTGAATTCCACACGCACCGCGGCGCGATCGCGCACGACGCGGTGATCGGGCTGCCGGAAGGCAGCGTGGTCAAATCGACCAACGGTGACCCATTTTTGGTGTTGCGTCCTCTGTTGGTGGACTACGTGATGTCGATGCCGCGCGGTGCGCAGTTGATCTATCCCAAGGACGCCGGTCAGATCGTGCTCGAGGGTGACATCTTCCCCGGCGCCCGCGTGTTGGAGGCCGGGGCCGGCTCGGGGGCGATGACCTGTTCGCTGCTGCGTGCCGTCGGCCCGGACGGGCGGGTGATCTCCTACGAGGTGCGTGCCGACCATGCCGAACACGCCCGCCGCAATGTGGACACGTACTTCGGCTGCGCCCCGGCCAATTGGCAACTGATCATCGGCGATGTCGTTAACACCGATCTGGCCGCCGGCTGCATCGACCGGGTGGTGCTCGACATGCTGGCGCCGTGGGAGGTGCTCGACACCGTGTCGCGGGTGATCGCCCCCGGCGGCGTGCTGATCGTCTATCTGGCTACCGTCACTCAGCTGTCGAAGACCGTTGAGGCGCTACGCGACCAGCAATGCTGGACCGAGCCGCGCGCCTGGGAGACTCTCCAAAGGGGTTGGAACGTAGTCGGATTGGCGGTGCGCCCGCAGCACAACATGCGCGGCCATACCGGGTTCCTCGTGTCCGCTCGCCGACTGGCTCCCGACACCGTGACGCCGACTCCGCTGCGCCGCAAGCGCTAATCGTCGCTGCGGGACAATCCACGACGTACCGACAGCAACTCGAACTCGGGGTGCGCGGCCACCAGCCGTTCGGCCGCGTCGAGCACATCGACAGCGTGGCCGCGGTCGGCCGACGCCATCGCCACCCCGATGCCTGCACGTCGGTAGAGCTCATGCGACCCGGTTTCCGCAGCCGACACGCTGAACTTTCGCGCTAACTCCGCCAGCACTGGCCGGATCACCGACCGCTTCTGCTTGAGTGAGCGCACATCACCGAGCAGCAAATCGAACTCGAGCCACCCGATCCACATCGCGGGGTCAGCGTCCCGGTGTCGACGCCGGCGGCGCGACCTGATCGGTCCCGAAAGCCAGCAGCACGTAGGCAGTTCGCGCCGACAGTTGCCAGCCACCCTGGTATGGCGTGAATTCCATCGGGAAGGAGAACGTCGGCGCGCCTCGGTTGGGCGAGCTGACGTTGACGTTGGCCATGACGTCGGCCGGATCACGATCTGACCACGCGACGTCTCGCACATCGAACTTCATCGGCGCAAAGCCGCCGTTGAGCAGTGCGATGGCGAACTGGTCGAGCACGGCAGCATTGTCGGGGCCCGCTCCCTGGACCAGGTTCAGTTTCTGAGTGCCGGGTATCGAAGGATCGGCCAGCCGGTACAGCACCTGGGCCAGGGCATCCGGATGCGGCAGCGGAGCGATCTGTGCAGTCGCCGTCGACGTCAGCGAGGCCGACGCCGGCGGCGGCTCAGCGTTCGGCGACGCACGATGCTCATCACCCGAACACCCCGAGAGGCCGAACGCCGCCGCAATCGAGACGGCGCTCAAGGCTGCCGTCAGCGATCGGGGCATTCGGCCGTTGTCAGTGGCCCGACGACCGCACCGATTGCATCAGCGTCATCGCCGAGTCGTGCGACAGCTTCCAGCCGCCCTGATTGACGAACGTGAGGTTCTCGTACGTCGGGGCGAGATGCGGGCCCGTCGCCGTCAGGGTGGCAGCGGCCGCACCGGGGCCGGCGGGCGTGATGCTGGTGAAATTGAACGTCAGCGGCAAGCTGCCCTTGGCAGCGGCCTTTTGCAGTTCGTGGTCGGCAAGAGATGCCGGAACCGGGATGCCGCCGTCGACGAGGTACCCCTTTTGGGCGAAGGAAACGCTCGGGTCCTGCAGCGTGTTGAGGACGGTTGCTAGCTGGTCGGCGGTCGGCAGGTCCGCCGCCGGATCCAGCGGCAGCGGCGCACTGAAAACGACCGGCGCAACCGCAGGCAACGCGGCGGTAACAGATGCAATGCAGGTCACACCCGCAGCCGCCGCGCCGATCGCGGCAACGGCCGCCACGCCCGTGGCAAGGGATTTCAGGGTCACAAAAGTCCTCTCGATCAGGCCGACTCAACATGATGTTAACGCTGTTGCCAGTGTGCCCCATTTCGAGTTCCCGCATGAATTGGAAATCGCCGGTAGCGTTGTCCTATCCGCCGCACCACCTTGAAGGAGCGGGAAAGGAGCGCAACATGGGTGAGTCAGAGCGCGAAACGTTCGGTAGCCCTCGCGAGCCAGACCTGTCCATCGAAGATGCGGCCGAGCTCGAGGAGCTCCGGCGGGAGGCGGCGATACTGCGCGAGCAACTCGACAATGCCGTCGCGACGCAGAGTGCGGCACGCAGCCCGCGCGATATTCACCAGCTTGAGGCGCGAATCGATTCGCTCGCCGCGCGGAATTCCAAACTGATGGAAACGCTCAAGGAAGCCCGCCAGCAACTGCTGGCGCTGCGCGAAGAGGTTGACCGGCTCGGTCAGCCGCCGAGCGGCTACGGCGTGCTGCTGTCAACGCACGACGACGAGACAATCGACGTGTTCACCTCGGGTCGCAAGATGCGCTTGACTTGCTCGCCCAACATCGACGTCAAGTCTTTGAGGAAGGGACAGACGGTTCGGCTCAACGAGGCTTTAACTGTCGTCGAGGCCGGCACCTACGAATCCGTAGGTGAGATATCAACGTTGCGCGAGATTCTCAACGACGGACACCGCGCGTTGGTCGTCGGACACGCTGACGAGGAACGGATCGTGTGGCTCGCCGACCCACTGGTCGCCGAGGATCTGCCCGACGGCCACCCCGATGCTCTCAACGACGACCAGCGGCCCCGCAAGCTGCGTCCCGGCGACTCGCTATTGGTCGACACCAAGGCCGGGTATGCGTTCGAACGCATTCCCAAGGCCGAGGTCGAGGACCTGGTACTCGAAGAGGTGCCCGACGTCACGTACGAAGACATCGGTGGCCTGACTCGCCAGATCGAGCAGATCCGCGACGCCGTCGAGCTGCCGTTCCTGCACAAGGAGCTGTACCGGGAATACTCGCTTCGCCCGCCCAAGGGTGTGCTGCTCTACGGCCCGCCCGGGTGCGGTAAGACGTTGATCGCCAAGGCGGTCGCCAATTCGTTGGCCAAGAAGATGGCCGAGGTTCGCGGCGACGACGCGCGCGAAGCCAAGTCGTACTTCTTGAACATCAAGGGTCCGGAGCTGCTGAACAAGTTCGTCGGCGAGACCGAGCGGCACATCCGGTTGATTTTCCAGCGCGCCCGCGAGAAGGCGTCCGAAGGCACGCCGGTGATCGTGTTCTTCGACGAAATGGACTCGATCTTTCGCACTCGCGGTACCGGGGTTTCTTCCGACGTCGAGACGACGGTCGTGCCCCAGCTGCTGAGCGAGATCGACGGCGTGGAGGGCCTGGAGAACGTCATCGTGATCGGCGCCTCCAATCGAGAGGACATGATTGATCCGGCAATCCTGCGGCCGGGCCGTCTCGACGTGAAGATCAAGATCGAGCGCCCAGATGCCGAAGCAGCGCAGGACATCTTCTCCAAGTACCTGACCGAGGCACTGCCGGTGCACGCCGACGATTTGGCCGAATTCGGTGGCGACCGCTCGCTGTGCATCAAGGCGATGATCGAGAAGGTCGTCGACCGGATGTACGCCGAGATCGACGACAACCGGTTCCTGGAGGTCACCTACGCCAACGGCGACAAAGAAGTCATGTACTTCAAGGACTTCAACTCTGGCGCGATGATCCAGAACGTCGTTGACCGGGCGAAGAAGAACGCGATTAAGTCGGTGTTGGAGACCGGTCAGCCGGGTCTGCGCATCCAGCATCTGCTCGACTCGATCGTCGACGAGTTCGCCGAGAACGAGGACCTGCCCAACACCACCAATCCCGATGACTGGGCCCGGATCTCGGGCAAGAAGGGCGAGCGGATCGTCTACATCCGCACACTGGTCACCGGCAAGTCGTCGAGTGCGAGCCGGGCCATCGACACCGAGTCGAACCTCGGCCAGTACCTGTAGTCGCTGGCTCAGCCGCTCAGGCGGTGCGGCGACACTTAAACCACGCACACGACACGCCGGGGAATGTCGCAGTGGTTTAAGTTTCGGTTACAGCCGCCCGTTTTTGGGCCCGCGGGCTCAGCCGCTCAGCAGCGAATAGCTGTTGGTCAGATCGTCCTGCAGTACCTGGGCAGCGTGGGTGGTGGTGTCGATGCGCAGTGGGCTTTCCAGCACGCGGGCCTGGTAGGTCCACCCGTCGGGCACGTTGAGCCGCTCGCCGAGTTTGGGCAGGTCGGCTCGCGACAGGTTGGGATCGACGATCTGGCTCCAGGTCTGCATCACCCAGCGCCGAAAAGCGGGGTCTTGCAGTTCGTAGATCTCTTCTCCGGCGTCGAAAGTGAAAACGGTATGGCGGTTGACCTGATTTGCGGTGTAGGGCGCCGGGTTCATCGCGGTCAGCAAGACGGTCGCTTGCAGCTGCATGTCGATACCGCCGAAGTTCTTGATGATCCGCGGGCCCTGCTGCGTCTTTTCGATCGAGTTCATCAGCCAATACCGTGGTCCGTTGAGAAGCACTGTGGCAGCGCCATTTTCGGTCGCGATGGCCTGCGCGTCGAGCTTCGACCACAGATCGGCCGGGCAGTCGTTGAGCGGGAAGCTGTTGTAGACAGAGGCCTGCGGACCCGCCTCGCCCGGCGTCACCAGCAGCACTTCGCCGTAGCGCTTTCCAGACAGGCTTTCGGTGGGCTCAGGCGCAGCGTGGGCAGGCACCAGGGTGAAGGTAATCACTTCAGCCACCAGCGTCAATGGGCGCTCGGCCCTGTTCATCTCCCCGCAACGCCGCCAGGCGGTTCCCCCAGCGCGGCGCGCATCGTCGCCACGCCTAGGCTCTAGTCATGCAACGGATTATCGGGACGGAGGTCGAGTACGGCATTTCCTCGCCGTCAGACCCGACTGCCAACCCGATTCTCACCTCGACCCAGGCGGTGTTGGCCTATGCCGCCGCCGCCGGCATTCAGCGCGCCAAGCGCACTCGCTGGGACTACGAGGTGGAATCGCCGCTGCGCGATGCCCGCGGATTCGACCTGAGCCGCTCTGCCGGCCCGCCGCCGGTCGTCGACGCGGATGAGGTCGGTGCCGCCAACATGATCTTGACCAATGGCGCGCGGCTTTACGTCGACCATGCGCACCCGGAGTACTCAGCGCCAGAGTGCACCGACCCGCTGGACGCGGTGATCTGGGACAAGGCCGGCGAGCGGGTGATGGAGGCCGCGGCCCGGCATGTGGCCAGCGTGCCCGGTGCGGCCAAGCTGCAGCTGTACAAGAACAACGTCGACGGCAAGGGCGCCTCCTACGGGTCGCACGAGAACTATCTGATGAGCCGACAGACGCCGTTTTCAGCCGTCATCGCCGGGCTGACGCCGTTCCTGGTATCCCGGCAGGTGATCACCGGCTCCGGCCGGGTCGGCATCGGGCCCGCCGGCGATGAGCCTGGCTTTCAGCTCTCCCAGCGGGCCGACTACATCGAGGTCGAGGTCGGGCTGGAGACCACCCTCAAACGCGGCATCATCAATACCCGCGACGAGCCGCACGCCGACGCCGACCGGTATCGGCGGTTACATGTCATCATCGGCGACGCCAACCTCGCCGAGACGTCGACGTATCTGAAGCTGGGCTCGACCGCCCTGGTGCTCGACCTGATCGAAGAGGGCCCAGCCCACAGCATCGACCTGACCGACCTGGCGTTGGCCCGGCCGGTGCATGCGGTCCACGCGATCAGCCGCGACCCTTCGCTGCGCGCCACCGTCGCGCTGGCCGACGGTCGCGAATTGACCGGCCTTGCGCTGCAGCGGATTTACCTGGATCGGGTGGCAAAGCTGGTCGACGGCCGCGATCACGACGCGCGGGCAGCCGACATCGTCGAAACGTGGGCAAACGTACTGGATCAACTCGAGCGCGACCCGATGGAATGCGCCGAATTGCTCGACTGGCCCGCCAAGCTGCGGCTGCTGGAGGGTTTTCGGCACCGCGAGAACCTGAGCTGGTCGGCGCCTCGACTGCACCTGGTGGACTTGCAATACTCCGATGTCCGGCTGGACAAGGGTCTCTACAACCGGTTGGTGGCGCGCGGCTCGATGAAGCGTCTGGTCAGCGAGCAACAGGTAATCAGCGCGGTGGACAACCCACCGACGGATACCCGGGCCTACTTTCGCGGCGAATGCCTACGCCGCTTCGGCGCCGACATCGCGGCGGCCAGCTGGGATTCGGTGATTTTCGATTTGGGCGGCGACTCGCTGGTGCGCATCCCGACGCTCGAGCCGCTGCGCGGCAGCAAGGCGCACGTCGGCGCGCTGCTGGATTCGGTGAACAGCGCGGTCGAGTTGGTGGAGCAACTGACCACCTAAGGGTCGTTACCGGGGCATTAGCGGTATCGACCGGTAGGGTGGAGAGACCGACGGGCGTGTTATCCACGGCCCGATGAACTTGCAGGAGGCAGCGATGGCTCAGGAGCAGACCAAGCGCGGCGGTGGCGGTGGAGATGACGACGACCCCACCGCCAGCACGGCCGCGGGCCAGGAGCGTCGCGAAAAATTGACCGAAGAGACCGACGACTTGCTCGACGAGATCGACGATGTTCTGGAAGAGAACGCCGAAGACTTCGTCCGCGCATACGTCCAAAAGGGCGGCCAGTGACCTGGCCGTTCCGCGATCGTCTGGCCACTCACTCAGCACTTCCAGGGACCGCTTTTGGCGGTCTTTCGTCATTCTCTGATTTTTTGCGCCGCGAGGCCCCCGAGCTGCTGCCCGCGGGCAGCAGTAATACGGAGCCCGGCGCGCTGGGGTCTGCGCTGCCGCATGGAACGACCATCGTCGCGCTGAAGCATCCGGGCGGCGTCGTCATCGCCGGCGACCGGCGCTCCACCCAGGGCAACATGATCGCCGGACGCGACGTGCAGAAGGTGTACATCACCGACGACTACACCGCGACCGGAATCGCCGGCACCGCGGCCATCGCGGTCGAATTCGCCCGCCTGTACGCCGTCGAGCTCGAGCATTACGAGAAGCTGGAAGGCGTCCCGCTTACCTTCGCCGGCAAGGTGAATCGGCTGGCGATCATGGTCCGCGGCAATCTCGGCGCCGCGTTACAGGGCTTGGTGGCAATACCGCTGCTCGCCGGTTTCGACATCGACGACCCGGAACCGGAGAAGGCCGGCCGTATCGTCTCGTTCGACGCCGCCGGCGGCTGGAACCTGGAGGAGGAGGGCTACCAGGCGGTGGGCTCTGGCTCGATCTTCGCCAAATCGTCGATCAAGAAACTGTATTCGCAGGCGACCGATGCAGATTCCGCATTGCGAGTTGCGGTCGAGGCGCTCTACGACGCCGCTGACGACGATTCGGCCACCGGTGGGCCTGACCTGGTCCGCGGGATCTACCCGACCGCGGTCAAGATCGGTGCCGACGGCGCAGCCAACGTGTCCGAGCAGCGCATTGCCGAGCTGGCCCGTGAGGTGATTGAAAGACGTTCCCGTGCAGACACTTTCGGCCCGGACGCAGAGCGCTCGGGAAGTGACTCATGAGCTTTCCGTACTTCATCTCGCCCGAGCAGGCGATGCGCGAACGCAGCGAGCTCGCGCGAAAGGGCATCGCGCGGGGCCGCAGCGTGGTCGCGTTGGCTTACTCCGGGGGCGTGCTGTTCGTCGCTGAAAACCCGTCGCGGTCACTGCAAAAGATCAGCGAACTCTACGACCGCGTCGGCTTCGCCGCCGCGGGCAAGTTCAATGAATTCGACAATCTGCGCCGCGGTGGGATTCAGTTCGCCGACACCCGCGGTTACGCCTACGACCGCCGCGATGTCACCGGCCGGCAGCTGGCGAACGTCTATGCGCAGACGCTGGGCTCCATCTTCACCGAACAGGCCAAGCCCTACGAGGTTGAGCTGTGTGTCGCCGAAGTTGCCCACTATGGTGAAACCAAACCGCCTGAGCTGTATCGGATTACCTACGACGGGTCGATCAACGACGAGCCGCATTTCGTGGTGATGGGCGGCACGACGGAACCGATCGCCACCGCGCTCAAAGACTCCTACGCCGAGAACGCCAACTTGGCTGACGCACTGCGGATCGCGGTCGAGGCGCTGCAAGCGGGCAGCACCAACGGCGGCGACGAGCCCAGCATCTCGACGTTGGAGGTCGCCATCCTCGACGCCAACCGCCCGCGGCGCGCGTTCCGGCGAATCACCGGACCGGCGCTGGAGCGGTTGCTGCCCAAACAGACCGGCTCCGAATCGGATAACGGCTCGGCAGACAAATCGTCGAAATAGACTCAGTGCCGTGCTGATCGGCTTGCTGCTCGCATTGGGCTGTTCGGTGTGCTACGGCACCGCGACGGTGTTGCAGGCCGAGGCCACCCGCTCGGTCAGTGCCGGCAGCGACTCCGGAGTTGACGCTGCCTTGCTGTTGCGAGCGCTGCGGCAGTGGCGCTACCTCGTGGGCATCGGCCTGGACGGTCTTGGCTTTCTGTTGCAAGTGGCGGCGCTGCGCCTCGTACCGATTTACGTCGTGGCAGCGGCAATCGCGGCCTCGCTCGCGGTCACAGCGATCGTGGCCGCCTGGCTGCTGTCGGCGCGGTTGTCCAGAGTGGAATGGCTGGCGGTGGGCGTGGTGTGCGCGAGCCTTGCCATGCTCGGCCTTGCCGCCGGCCCCGAAGGATCGGCGCGCGGGCCCGCAGGCCTCGGCTGGGCGCTGCTGGTGGT
>NZ_JBAUZA010000429.1:0-3275 GCF_049585075.1 Mycobacterium sp. | reverse complement strand
TGCGCGCAGCGACCGATCCGGAGGTGCTCGGTGGGCAGTACCTCGGCCCCGACGGGTTAGGTGGGCACCGTGGCCACCCAAAAGTGGTCAAGTCCAGCAAGGCGTCGTACGACATCGACGCGCAGAGAAGGTTGTGGGCAATGTCTGAGGATCTGACGGGGGTCACCTACTCGCCCTGACCATCGTTGCCCTATCGGCATGTGCGGTTCCGCGTCGTTCATCGAAGGTGGGGCCGAGGGGACGGAACACATCCGCATCATGTCCAAGGACTCGAAGGCAGGGCCGATGTGCGCGACGTCGCCGCGACGGTCGCGTCAATCATCCTGCGCTGACGGGACTCAACCGAGCATCGCAGCCGCTCAACCGGAGTTCACCGGCGAAAATTGGCAGCGTCTTCCTAGCCATCTCCAACGGCCAAGGGGCGCAAACGAATCTGCGGTACCGAGGTGAAGTATTCCTGTGTGAACCATCTCTGTCGACGGAGATCAACCCTCGGCGCAGTCGAGTCCATCAGCACCGTGTGCGTCGGTCAGTGCGGTTGGTTCGGAACATCCGAGTACAACTGTACGTTCGAGCTGACGTTGACCAGACCGGCGAGCTTGGTGATCAGGTGAGGCGCGAATACTGCGCCGTAGACCGCGTGGCCGATGACGATGAACGAGACGACCGAAAGGACACCCGCCGCGGACCGACTGCGGGTCTTCGAATCCGACCACTGCTCAATGACCGTCCGGTCTGCTGGGTCCGTTCTTCCTAGGAGGTAGGCGAAAACCATCACTAGAATCCCCATCGCCAACGCGTCGTATAACGGGTACTGGCTACGGGTGCCCTCGAAGATCGCCAGGCCGCCGATCACGTACCCGTAGTAGAACACTCCCAGTTGAGCGCCGATGACCGCGTTGAACGTCAACGCCCACGCGAACCCGACCATCAAACCGCACCCCAGCAGCGCAAACGGCCGGCGCCATCCCCACCTCGCGGCCAAAGTGCGACCCAATGCGGCGCCGACGAGTGTTGGGAGCACGAAGTACGCGATATATCCCGGCGGTACGGCGGCGGGGAGGCCGCCCCAGGTCATGTTGAACGGCCACCAGGACGGCATCCGTGGCATGAACGGCGGGAACTGTGCGTACATCGACCAGTCGTAAGGCGCCTCCAACCAGGAAAACGAGATCGCCGAGATACACACCAGCAGTAATGAATCGAGACGCCGACGGCGCACTGATCGATACAAGCCCGCCGCTACGAAGACGGTACCGCCGATGTAGGCGAATAGAGTTCCGATCTGTGCTGCCAGGATCATTCGGCACCCCCGGTGTGGCTCTGTGCACTGCGGGCTTCGGGATCGAACCGGGCTACCAGGCCCACGACGATCGCGACGAGCCCGAAGAGCGTGCCCAACATAATCAACACGCCCACGTGTAGCTCCATCCGAATGACGATCAGTAACTGGCCAGTTATCAAACTAACGTTTGTCTCGGTCGGCATGCAAGGCATGGTGACGTTCTGTTCGCGATTCCCCTTTTCCGGACACCGCCGTATAGCTGCGTCGCGCGGTGATCACCCACCACCTGAGGAGACTAGGGCTCCCCGATGGAGACCCTGGGATGTCGTGGCAGTGGTTGCGGTCGCAGGATTCAACCGGTGCGATCCAGCTGCGTTCTCACGACCGCATCGACGCGGAGTGTTCACTGCTCTCGGCGGCCGCCTCTCTCCTAATTGCGGGTCACGTGTTGCGTCCGCCGTTGACGCCGATGATCTGTCCGGTTATGTAACCCGCCTCCTTGGAGACCAGGAACGAGCAGAGGGCCGCAACGTCGGCGGGCAGTCCGATGCGACGAACCGGCGTCCTAGCAATGATGTCGTCGATGCTGAACGGGCCGAAATCACCGCGAGCAGCAGAATTTCGGAGCATCGGAGTATCAATAAAGGCCGGTGGGACGCCATTGACGGTGATGCCGCGTGGCCCATACTCGAGCGCGAGAGCCTTGGTGAGTCCGTTGACCGCCGACTTCGCGGCTACGTAGTGCGCCTTTAGGAGCACGCCTGAGTGAGTACTCGAAGACGAGATGTTCACGATGCGACCCCGACGTCGTCTCATCATGTCGGGTAGAACGGCCTGCGCACAGTGGAACACCCCGTGGAGGTTCACATTGACGACGTGGCTCCACTCGTCGAAGGACATGTCGAGGAAGCGACTCTGCCCCTCGATGCCTGCTGCATTCACAAGCACATCGATCGGACCGAAGTTCGCGCGGATTTCAACGAGCGCCTTCTCGATTTCATCCCGGTCGGTTACATCAACGGTGTACGCACCCGGAGCGGCAACGGGCGACAGATCGAACGTAGTGACCATGAGGCCGTCGGTCCTTAAGCGGGCCGCAATTGCCGCGCCGACACCAGAAGCTCCGCCTGTCACCAACGCAACTGATCTACTCATCCGCTACTCCTATCCACTCGTATGCTTGCCCGCCGCTGAAACAAACGATAGTTTCATACCATCCTGTCCGCGAGCCCGTCTCATAGCAGTCCAAGTCGTCGACGGAAGAGCCTCCTCGAAGGACTGGTTCCGATAGCGGTCAGCGTGTTTGACGTACGAAGGGAATTGAGAATGGGCCCGACTAGACCGCGGCCCAATGGTGGCGGTAGGTCGTGCGCGTCTGCTGAGCGCGCCCGAGCGCAGGCTGCGTCCGACAGCAGTTCACATACATCGACACGACGGCAGGAGTCCATTCGACAATGAAGAACGTAGCGGTGGTAACTGGCGGCGCCGGCGGAATGGGCCTGGCCGTTGCTCACGCGCTTGGGCGCGAGGCTACTGTGCTGATCTGTGACGTCAGCCAAGAGCGTGTTGAGGGCGCACAGAATGAACTCGTCAACGCCGGAATCGACTGTGCTGCGACCATCTGCGACGTCACCGATCGTGCGTCTGTAGGCCAATTAGTGCAACGCGCAAAGGAACTCGGCACCGTTGTCTCAGTTGTCCACACCGCTGGGGTGAGCCCCAGCATGGGCTCAGCCGAGCTGATCTTGAAGATCAACGCGGTCGGTACAGTGTTGATCAACCAAGCCTTCCTCGGGATCGCGAGCCGGGGTATGGCTCTGGTCAACGTGGCGTCCGTCGCCGGGCACCAGCTTCCGCGATTTCTCACACCGACTCGACGCTACAAAAAGTCACGGACCGACATCGAACGGTTTCACTCCGACTTGCTGGCTGTGTGCAACCGGTTGCCCGAATCACGACGGGCGCAGCTGGCTTACGTGCTGAGCAAGAG
>NZ_JBAUZA010000428.1:0-4432 GCF_049585075.1 Mycobacterium sp. | reverse complement strand
GACCAGGCCCGCGGCCAGCACGCCGAGCACGCCGATGCTGCCGACCAGCGCCGCCGGTGCGATCAACGCCCGCAGTCGCTCGGTCCGCTCGTCGACAAAATGCGCGATCAAATTGCCCTGCATGGCGGTCAGCGGCACCAGCAGTGGCGCGCGGGTCAGGGTGACCGCCAGGATGACCACGCCGCCGTTGGCGCCCAGCTGGTCGGAGGTGGCCTTTAGCAGCACCGGAAAACCCATCACCAAGATCGCGCTGGCTCCGGCAGCGGTGATCGAATGGGCGGCGCCGCGCAGGAATGTCGCGGTGCCACCCGCCGTCAGTAGTCGGGCCGCGGCCCGGGCTGTCGGCGAAGCCGCGATGAGAATCAGCCAGGCCACCGCGCCTGCGACGGTGGCCCACAGGAACCCGACCAGGCCCCAGCCGACCACGAAGGTGGCCACCGCGACCGCCACCCGGATTACCGCGTCAGTGACCATCAGCGCGCCGTAGTGGGTCCAATGGTTGGTCCCGGCAAGCATGCCCAGCAAGGTCGCGTGCAGGCAGAACCCGGCAAGCCCGACGCTGAGCAGACCCACCGAAAGCCAGTGGGCTTCGGCGAACACCCGACTGCTCCACAGCGGCGAACTACCGGCGATCGCCGCCGCCGCGCCGAGGCCGACCATGCCCGCCACCCGCAGTGGATGAGTGCGTCGGTCCGCCACGACTTCGGCTCGGCTTTCATACCCCCCGGCGCGGACTTCCCGCGTGGTCTCCTGCAGCAGGCCGTTGGCCGCCCCAGTGACCAGACCGAACGCTCCCCAAAAGACCGCGAAGATCGAAAAGCCCGCCGGAGCCAGGTCGCGCGCCGCGAGGTACACGACTGTGTAGCCGCACAGGGCGGTGAGCACGGTTGCTGTACCCACCCGGGCCATGCTGCCGCGGGCGATCGGGCTGGCGGGGGCTGCCATGCCGGGAGAACCGCCCACTTCGGTCACGCTACGAAAATACTCACAGCCATTGCCGGGCTCGGCAAACTGCGGCGACCCCGGCCTGACAGACTTGGGCGCAGAGGGGAGTATTCCTTCAGCCGCGGTGTCGTCATCACGTCGCCCACGCACCGGGCGACCGGGGCCGCGGGCCATTGCGACTCTGTTCGCGACGGCGGAAGAGACCTCTGGCGTTTAAGCGACCGGAGGCTCAAGTTGTTTGTGTCCGTGCTCGAATGGGTCGTCATCCTGAGTGCAACGACGGCGGTGTTGGTGTTCGACGTCGGGGTCATGGCGCGGCGGTCCGGGGAACCGACGATGCGCCGTTGCGCGATCGCGTTAGCCGGGTATGTGGGGCTCGCGGTGTGCTTCGGGATTTGGACGTGGCACTCTCACGGACAGCAGTTCGCCGTGGAGTTCTTCACGGGCTGGCTCACCGAGTACAGCTTGTCGATCGACAACTTGTTCATTTTCGTCGTGATCATGACGAGCTTTGACGTGCCCAAGGTCTATCAGCGGCAAGCGTTGTTCGTCGGTATTGTGATCGCACTGATTTTCCGCGGCGTTTTCATCGCGCTTGGGGCCGCGGCCATCCAGCGGTTCTCCTGGGTCTTCTACCTTTTCGGCGCATTTCTGCTTTACGCCGCAATCAGATTGGCACGCGGCGGCGACCACGACGCGAACGTGGAGAACGCGGCGGTCCGCTTCGCCCGCAACCACCTCAATGCCACCGACAACTGGCACGGACTCAAGCTCTATGTCAAAGAGGGCTCGCAGTGGTCGATGACTCCGATGTTTCTCGTCGTCCTTGCGCTCGGCATCACCGACCTGATCTTCGCCCTTGACTCCATTCCCGCGATCTTCGGCATCACGCGTGAGGCCTATTTGGTGTTCGCCGCCAACGTATTCGCCTTGATGGGCCTGCGGCAGCTGTACTTCATGCTCGCAAATCTGTTGCAGCGCTTGGTTTATCTCTCCAAAGGCCTTGGCATCATCTTGTTCTTCATCGCGGTCAAGCTCGTCTTGCAGGCGTTGCGGGAAAACGATCTGCCGTTCATTAACGGCGGCGAGCACATCAACGTTCCTGAGGTCCCGACCTTGCTTATGCTCGCGGTCATCCTGGTGACCCTTGTCGTCACCACAGTCGCCAGCCTCTATGCCACCCGGGGCGGCGGGAGCGACTAAGCCCGGCTAAGCCTCGATTGCCGCCGCGATTCGACGTTCGATGCCGGCGCGCGCCAGAGCCGGCAACGCGATCAGCCCGTCGAGCT
Organism: Mycobacterium sp.; assembly: GCF_049585075.1. Taxonomy (GTDB): domain Bacteria; phylum Actinomycetota; class Actinomycetes; order Mycobacteriales; family Mycobacteriaceae; genus Mycobacterium. The sequence continues at coordinate 2,198 of NZ_JBAUZA010000428.1, read as the reverse complement.
CCCTGCTGGCCCGCGCGTAGGCGTTCTGCCGCTCCTGCGGAGATGCGGCTTCGTCCTGGGCAAGCTGCAGTAGATGCTGAGCTCGGGCCAGCCGTTGTTGGTCGTCTTCGGAGAAGTCGCTGCGTCGTCGGCGAATCGCTTCGGCCTCGGCGATCTCGAATGCGCTGACGTAGTCGTGCACGGCGTCGCGGTATTCCAGTTGCGCCGCCCGATCGCTGAGCAGGTCCTCGGGCCGGTCCGGCCGCAGCAGATCGGCCTGCCGCTTCGCGTTGTGGAATGCGACGGTCAGCGGATTGCGCATGTCGGTCATCAACGGAAAGTCCAGCAATTTGGCGATATCGACCTCATAGTCCAGCCAGCGGGCGTCGGTCCGATCATGCGTAGCGATGATCTTGGCGATCTCGCGCCGGTAGCCGTCCTTGCTGTCTGGATTATCGCGCTTTCGTGCGGACGCTTCCGCGATCGCAATCTTGGCCTGCTGCTTGAGCCGATACCGTTCAAGCCGGCGCTCGGCCCGGCGTTCGTTGGCCGCGGCGATCGCGCGGACGCTCCCGCCGATTGCGCCTCCGAGGGGGAACACCAGCCACCAGAAATTCGCGGCGAAATGAAACAGCGGGCCCACGATCTCAGGATGCCACCTGAGGCGCTATCGACTCGACCCCAGCGCCTGGTAGATCGACGTCGGGAATTTCGCTGTGCGCGAAGACGCGAGAACGACGATGAGTGTGACGACCCCCGCGGGTCAGTACAGGTGTTATCCAGTCCATCAGTGAAGGAATCGTCGATGCCCCGCACCCGGGTTCACAACATGAACATCTCCCTCGATGGCTACGCGGCCGGCGAGTACGTGACGTTCGATGCCCCGATCGGCGGTGCCGAACGGCTATTCAACTGGTTCGACGGACGCGTTATCCATGGGATTGACCGGGTAGATGCCCCAGTCACGCTCGACCGCGCACTGACCAGCTTGTGGAGCCAGGGCGTCGGCGCGGAGATCATGGGACGCCGCAAGTTCGGCCCCCACGTCGGCGATTGGCCCGACGACGGGTGGCAGGGCTGGTGGGGCGACGATCCACCGTTCCAGACTCCGGTGTTCGTCATGACCCACCATCCGCACCCCACGATCGACTTTCCTAACGGAACCAGCTTTCACTTCGTCGACGCGCCGCTGCACGAGGTGCTTCGCCTGGCCCAGGATGCGGCGAACGGTCGCGACGTGCGTATCGGTGGAGGCCCCTCGACGATGCGGCAGTTCCTTCAGGCCGACTTGGTCGACTTCATGCACCTGGTGATCGTGCCGATCATCCTGGGGCGCGGGGTATCCCAGTGGGAAGGCTTAAACGGCGTCGAGGACCGCTTCACAATCGAAACCGTCACCTCGCCCAGTGGGCTAACCCATCAGCTCTGGAACAAGAAAGCCCCCCGCTGAGCCGTGGCGTCAGTGCCCGCCTGCCTTGAACCGCTCCTGGGATCGCACCACCTCTTCTTCGGCTTCCTTGCGGCCCACCCAGTCGGCGGCTTCGACGAATTTGCCCGGCTCGAGCGCCTTGTACTGCGAGAAGAAATGCTTGATCTCGTCCAGCTCGAACTCCGGGACGTCTTTGATGTCCTGGATGTGGTCCCAGCGGTGGTCCTTGGCCGGAACGCACAGCACCTTGTCGTCGCCGCCGGCTTCGTCGGTCATCCGGAACATGCCTACCGGTCGCGCCTTGACCAGCACACCCGGGAACACTGACTGAGGAAGTAGCACCAGGGCGTCCAGCGGGTCGCCGTCCTCGCCCAGGGTGTCGTCGATGAAGCCGTAATCTGTCGGGTAGACCATCGACGTGTAGAGGTAGCGGTCCAGGAAAACCCGTCCCGTCTCGTGGTCAACTTCGTATTTGTTTCGTTGACCCTTCGGGATCTCGATGATGACGTCGAATTGCACCGTCTGAAGCTCCTTGACTGGGGTGGTCGCTGCTCGAGCGCTAACCCTAGTCCAGCGGTCAGGTGCATAACGCAGCTCCCGCACTGCGCCAGTCGGCGGCGGTTTGAAGCACAATAGGCGCAAGGAAGTCAGGAGAGTCATGCGTCCCACTCAGTGGCGGCGGTCTACGCACCTGATCGTGGGCGTGGGCGTGCTGGCGGTGGTAGCCGCCGTCGTCGCGGCGACCGCGCTGTTCACCGCCAGTGGTCGCGGCGCAAGCGGCGCCCAGATC
>NZ_JBAUZA010000427.1:0-6721 GCF_049585075.1 Mycobacterium sp. | reverse complement strand
CCGCTGCGCCCGGCTTCGCCGCGCTTGCGATCGCCCGCTAGCCCGTCCTAGCCGCCGCCGCCACCACCGCCCGAGTCGCCGTAGCCCCACCAGTCCTCGGTCTCGGTGTACACCGGGGCAGGCGGCGCTTGGTGGTGCGGCGGCGGCTCCGGCGGATTGGGGGGTGGATCCGCCGGCAGCGGCGCCGGAAGCACAGTTGGTGTGCCCGCAGGCGCGGCGTACGCCGGGCCGCTCACCGCGGCGATCGGTATTCCGATGAGCACCCCCGCCACCGCGATCTTCGCAACTCTGCCGCGGGCGCTGGATGACCTTGCCCGAGTCATTGATCACTCCCTTCACGGGTGATGTCCGGCTCCTCCGCATCGCTGCGCTCTGCATCGTCACCGGACGGGGTGCCGAATATCACAACCTTCATCGGTTCCCGGAAAGCAAATGTTGCCACGTATTTCATCGCCGCGATAGTTATTCATCGCGGTGTAGCTACTGTTCAGACGCCCGAAACCCGCCGCACACTCAGCAACTGTTCGGCCCGCGTCAGCCGTCGCTGGCGTGCAGCAGCGGGCGCAGTTTGCCCGTCTTGGCCGGTGTCCAACCCGGCGGCTGCAACACCGCCGCCCAGCCGTCGGCCACGTCGGCCACGTAGTCGTGACCATGCCCGGGCGGTACATCGGTGGCCACCGCCATGTCGGCCGATACCTGCAAAAACGTCACGACCGGGATCCACTCGGTCTCGGGCAGCACGTCGTAACCACGCTTTTCGCGTAACCAGTCCGGTCGGCGGAACAGCAGGTCGGGATTCCACCAGGCGATGGGGTCGGAGGCGTGTTGGAGGTAGACCACCCGGGGGTGCTGCCACGGCGCATGCGGACGATCCAAATCGCTTGGGCGGGCAACGAAGCGCACGTTGCGTCCGTGGTCGTAGATCGGCAGCCATTCCGGTGACCCGCGATCGCGGGTCGAGGTCAGATCGGTCCAAATGGTGTTCTGGAACGTTGGCCCGGAAAAAAGCGCGCCGTCGGTGCGGGCCAGCACATTGTTGAGGCTCATGAACGGCGCTTCGCCGCCGAAGGAGCCCAGGCTTTCGCCGAACACGACGAGCTTGGGACGCTGAGCTTCCGGCAGCTCGCGCACCAGCCGGTCCACCGCCTCGAACAGCGCCTGGCCGGCGTGGCGGGCGTTCTCCTTGTCCACCAAAAACGACAGCCAGCTGGGCAGGAACGAGTACTGCATGCTGACGACCGCGGTGTTGCCGTTGTACATGTACTCCAACGCCGAGGCTTCCGCTTCGTTGATCCAGCCGGTGCCGGTGGTGGTTCCGACCGCGACGACAGCACGACGCAGTCCACCGGTGCGCTGCAACTCGCGCGCGGCCAACTCCGCGGCGGCGGTGATGCCGTCGTCGGAGTCCAGTCCGGCGTAGGCGCGGATCGGTTCGACCGCCGGGACGCCGTTGAACGCGGTGAGCTGCGCCACGGTCGGCCCGCCTGCCACGAAGATGCGGCCCTGGTGTCCCAGCGATTCCCAGGACACCAGCGACTGCGGTCCGCCGGAGCGCAGCGGAGTGTTCGGCGCGGCCTTGTCGGGATTGATCTCGTCGTTGACTGCCGCGAACGTGTTGTTCATGGTCCGCATCGCGAATTTCACCACCACGCCGTTGAGCAGAGCGATCGTCAGCGCCACCAGCAGAAAAACCACGATGACCGCTGAAACCCGCGGCGGCGCAAAGCGATCGAGCCGCAGATCCAGGAAACGGAACAATCGACGGACAAGCTGGCCGACCTCGACGACCGCGAACAGCACGAGCAACGACACTGCGGTGGCCAGTGGATAGTCGCTCCACCTCAGATGTGTGACGCCCATCAAATCGCGCACCCGGTCCTGCCAGACATGAAACCAGATCACCATCGCGACCATGCCGACCGCACCGGCGGCGATCAGGATCAGCCACGCCGGGCGCGGTGCCGGCGGGCTGGAATCCTTTGACCGCATGTAGCGAACCAGCCACACCGCGAAAACCCCTATGCCGTAACCGATCGCGCCGGATAGGCCGCTGACCAAACCCTGAAACAGCGGCCCTCGTGGCAACAGCGACGGCGTCATGGAAAACCACAGGAATATCAGGCCGACCGCGGTGCCGGTGAAGGTGTAGTGCCGAACCCACCACGGTTTCTTGTGGGGCGCCTCGACGGCTGCCTCAGGGGATTCGGCGATCGCCGCCTCGCTCACCTTGGCTCCTTAGCGGTGGGTGAAGTTCGGAGCCCGCTTTTCGATGAACGCCGCCATTCCTTCGGACTGATCATCGGTCGCGAAAGCCGAATGGAACAACCGACGTTCGTACAGCAGCCCTTCGGCCAAGGTCGATTCGAAGGCGCGGTTGACCGCTTCCTTGGCCATCCGCGACGCCGACCGCGACATCCCTGCAATGGTGGTGGCGACGGCCTTGGCTTCGGTGAGCAAGTCGTCGGCGGGCACCACCCGCGACACCAGGCCGCTGCGCTCGGCCTCGGCGGCGTCGATGGTGCGACCGGTCAGAATCAGGTCCATGGCCTTGGCCTTGCCGATCGCCCGGGTCAACCGTTGCGAACCGCCCATGCCGGGCAGCACGCCGAGCTTGATCTCGGGTTGGCCGAATTTCGCAGTGTCAGCAGCGATCAGCAGATCGCACATCATCGCCAGTTCGCAGCCGCCACCCAGCGCATGCCCGGCTACCGCGGCGATGGTCGGAGTGCGAACGGCGGCGAGCTTGGCCCAAGGAGCGAAGAAGTCGCCATCAAAGACCTCGGAGAACGCCAGCTGCGACATCTCTTTGATGTCGGCGCCGGCGGCGAACGCTTTGGCCGAGCCGGTGATGACGATCGCACCGATACCGGAATCGTTGTCTAATTCGGCTGCGGCGGTGGTGACTTCGTGCATCACCTGACTGTTCAGGGCATTCAGTGCCTGCGGACGGTTCAGCGTGATGGTGCCGACCCGCCCGTCGCGCTCGACCAGGATGGTTTCCCATTCTTTTTCGGCCATGTCCTGCTCCTTCTAGAACTTCAGATCGTCGTCGACTGGTGCGAAGTATGCGTCGACGTCGGCCGCGCTCACCTGGGCCAGCGAGGCCGGCGACCACTTCGGATCGCGATCCTTGTCGACCAGCTGAGCCCGGATGCCCTCCACCAGATCATGGCTGCGCAACGACGCACACGACACCCGATAGTCCTGGGCCAGAACATCTTCCAGGGTGTCGAGCTTGGCGGCACGACGCACCGCCTCCAGCGTCACTGACAGCGCGATTGGGGAGCGGGTGGCGATCAGGTTGGCAGCGTCTTGAGCAGGTCCCGAGCCGGGCCCGGCCCCTGCCTGCCCGTGGGCGCGCAGACTGGCGACGATATCGGCGACGGTGTCACCGGCGTAGCAATGGTCGATCCACTCACGTTGCGCTGCAAGGTTACTCGGTGGCGGCTCGACGGCATGGGCGGCCAGAGCCTTCTCGACGCCGTCGGCGACGATGGCCTGGCTGAATGTGTCGAGTTTGTCGTGCGGAACAAAGTGGTCGGCGAACCCAAGTGCGATGGCATCAGCGCCGGAGAACGGCGCCCCGGTCAGCGCCGCATGCAGGCCCAGCGATCCCGGGGCGCGCGACAGCAGGTAAGCCCCGCCGACGTCGGGGATGAAGCCGATACCGACCTCGGGCATGGCGATCTTGGACGTGTCGGTTACTACGCGGGTGTTGGCGTGTGCGCCCACACCGACGCCGCCGCCCATCACGATGCCGTCCATCAGCGACACGTAAGTCTTACCGAACCGGCCGATTTGGCCGTTGAGCAGATACTCGTCGTGCCAGAATCGCCGCGCCGCCACCCCGTCGCCGCGGGCACTGTGATAGATCGCCACCACGTCGCCGCCGGCGCACAGGCCGCGCTCCCCGGCGCCGGCGAGTACGACCACGTCGACCTGCCCGTCCTGCTCCCATTCGGCGAGAACAGCGGCCAGCCCGTTGACCATGCCTTGATTCAGCGAGTTGATCGCCTTGGGGCGATTGAGCGTCACAAAACCGACACCATCTTGAACGCGGGTCAAAATCTCGTCGGATTCGTCCGTCACGCGCGTCGTCTCCCCTCGCGGAATGTCAGGTGATGCAGGTCAGGACTTGACCAGCAATCTAGATCGTTACCCGCATCGAACCGCTCGCGGGTAAGGTTTATCTTGAGTAGCTCCGGCCCCAGATTGAGTAAATCCTCCGCTGGGAACCTGGCTGGACTACGGTTCGTTGATCAATTGTTCACACGGCTCGAAGTCACAGCTCAAGAGAGGATCCGACGGTGCGGGAGACTAGCAACCCGGTATTTCGCTCGCTGCCCAAGCAGCGCGGCGGGTACGCGCAGTTTGGGACTGGCGCCGCGGGCGCCGCGACCCAGTATGGGCATCAAACGGACCCCTATGCTCCGTATGTCGACCAGCGGGCCGGCGTTTCCCGCCCGCTGACCATTGACGACGTCGTCACCAAGACCGGGATCACCCTGGCGGTGCTGTCGGCTGTGGCCGTCGTTTCTTACTTCGTGGTGTCGACGCATCTCCCGCTGGCGTTGCCGTTCTCGGTGGTCGGCGGGTTCGGTGCTTTGGGGGTGGTAGTTTTCGCCACCTTCGCGCGCAAGCAGGACAACCCGGCCCTCGTGCTGACCTACGCCGGTTTGGAGGGCCTGTTCCTCGGCGCCTTTACGTTTGTGTTGGCCAACATCGAGGTGTCGTCCAGCAATGCCGGAGCGATGATCGGGCAGGCCATCTTGGGAACACTCGGGGTGTTCGCCGGCATGCTGGTTGTCTACAAAACCGGCGCCATCCGGGTCACCCCTAAGTTCGCCCGCATGGTCATCGCCGCCGGCATCGGTGTGTTATTCCTGATGCTCGGCAACCTGGTGCTGGGGATGTTCGGTGTCGACCACGGTCAGGGGATGGGGCTGCGCAGCGGCGGACCGTTGGCGATCATCTTCTCGCTGGTGTGCATATGCGTGGCCGCGTTCTTCTTCCTCATCGACTTTGACATGGCCGACCAGCTGATCCGTGCCGGAGCGCCGGAGAAGGCGGCGTGGAGCGTTGCCCTGGCCCTGACCGTGACGCTCGTGTGGCTGTACATGGAGATCCTGCGCCTGCTGAGTTATCTACAAAACGATTAGCTGGGTTGACCGGAAACCGGCACGCCAATTGGCGTGCCGGTTTTTCTGCAGCTGAGCCGGCATCGAGTGTGCGTTGAGGGCGGCCTCGCGCGGCGTGTCGCGGCCGTGGGTGCACGCTGGACGCCCAGGATGCACACTCGACGGACGAGCCGGCGCGTCAGCTCAGCCGCTCGAGCACCATCGCCATGCCTTGGCCGCCGCCGACGCACATGGTCTCGAGGCCGAACGTCTTGTCGTGGGTGGTCAGGTTGTTCAGCAGCGTGGTGGCGATGCGAGCGCCGGTCATGCCGAACGGGTGGCCCAGCGCGATCGCACCGCCCGACACGTTCAGCTTGTCCTCGTCGATTCCCAGCTCGCGGGCCGAGCCGAGTACCTGGACGGCGAACGCCTCGTTGATCTCGAACAGGTCGATGTCTTTGATCGACAAGCCGGCGTTCGCCAGCGCCTTCTTGCTCGCCTCGATCGGGCCGAGGCCCATGATCTCCGGGGACAGCCCGCTCACCCCGGTGGCCACCACGCGCGCCAGCGGCGTCAGGCCGAGTTCTTTGGCCTTCGTGTCGCTGGTGATCACCACCGCAGCGGCGCCGTCGTTCAGCGGGCAGGCATTGCCCGCGGTCACCGTGCCATTGGGCCGGAACACCGGCTTGAGCTCGCTGATCTTCTCGTAGGTGGTTCCCGGTCGCGGGCCGTCGTCGGTGCTGACCGTGGTGCCGTCAGGCAGGGTGACCGGTTCGATCTCGCGCTCGAAGAACCCGCTCTTGATCGCCTCCTCGGCCCGGTTCTGGCTGCGCACTCCCCAGTGGTCCTGGTCTTCGCGGCTGATCCCGGTGAGGATCGCGACGTTTTCGGCGGTTTGACCCATCGCGATGTAGATGTCGGGCACCGCGTCATCGGAGCGGGGATCGTGCCAGTCGTCGGCGCCCTGGGCCGCGCTGGATGTGCGTTCTTGGGCGTCGTCGAATAGTGGGTTCTTGGTGTCCGGCCAGGAGTCCGAGTTGCCCTTGGCGAATCGGGAGACGGTCTCCACGCCGGCAGAGATGAACGCGTCACCTTCACCGGCCTTGATCGCGTGGAAGGCCATCCGGATGGTCTGCAGCGACGACGAGCAGTATCGGTTGACCGTGGTGCCCGACAGGAAGTCGTAGCCGAGTTCGACGGCGACGACGCGAGCCATGTTGAAGCCTTGCTCACCGCCGGGTAGGCCGCAGCCCAACATCAGGTCGTCAATTTGGTGCGGGTTGAGCGCGGGCACCTTGTCCAGTGCGGCGCGCACCATCTGCGCCGCCAGATCGTCGGGCCGCATGCTGACCAGCGACCCTTTCATGGCGCGACCGATCGGTGAACGGGCGGTTGAGACGATGACGGCTTCCGGCATGACGGCTCCTCGGGGTCTGAGGTCTCGAATCTATCCTCAGGAGCCGCGCCCTGATTTAGCCGGGGGCAGGTACGACGATGGGCGCGGGCACGCCGGTGGTGGGCCTTCGCCACAGCCGCGAGATCAGCCGGAGCGCCGAGTAGCCGGGACCGGCCTCGGTGCCGGTCGCCGACGCCAGGGCCGGCTC
>NZ_JBAUZA010000426.1:0-5414 GCF_049585075.1 Mycobacterium sp. | reverse complement strand
CTGCACCACCGCCACCGGCCGCGCCGCCGCCTGCCCCGGCCCCACAGCTGCCGCCGATGGTGATGTACCTGCACCTACCGTTCGTCACCGTCCCCATTCCGATCAACCCCCCGCCGCCGCCTCCACCGCCTGGGCCATAGCACCAGGTGCATGTGGCGGACGAGGCCGATTGTGCGCACACTGGGGTGGTATAGGCGTGAGCTGCCAGGAGGCCGCAATGGACGACAACGGTCGGTTCGGGTTCGATCCCGAGGACTTTGATCGGGTGTTTCGTGACGCCAGCGAGGGCCTGCGTGAGGCACTCGACGGCGTCAGCCGGTTTTTCACCCTGCCCGGCGAGCGGGCCGGGTTGTCTGGGCTTCTCGACGACCTGGCGCGGCGCATGCGGACCAGGCCGGAGACCGCCGGCGAAGCCGGTGACGGTGTCTGGGTGATTTACACCGTGAGCAGCGACGGGGGCGCGCGGGTCGAAGAGGTCTACGCCACCGAACTCGAGGCGCTGCGGGCCAACCAAAGCAACACCGACGCGACCCGCAAAGTCCGATTCCTGCCGTACGGCATCGCCGTCAGCGTCCTGGACGGTTCAGACGATTCAACGGGGGAAACGCCCTAACGGCCTCTCTGGCGACTGGAGCGATCGGAATAACAGGACCTGCTCGGGGGTACAGGGCAACAATGTTGATCATGTGCCGACCCCAGATCGCTCGTTTTCTTGTTGCTGCGCTGATAACCGTCGGTGGACTACTTAGCGTGCCCGCTCCCATCGCGTCAGCTCAGCCCTGCCCCGACGTCGAAGCGGTCTTCGCTCGCGGCACCGGTGAGCCGCCCGGTGTCGGCGGGATCGGACAGCCATTCGTCGACTCGTTGCGCTCGGCGATAGGTGACAAGTCGCTTGACGTGTATCCGGTCAACTACGAAGCCAGCAGCGACTTTTCCGACCGGCTTCAGTTCGCCCAAAGCGTGGTCGACGGGATCAAAGATGCGGGCGGTCACATCGAGGCAACCGCCGCGAACTGCCCCAACACCCGGATAGTGCTAGGCGGATACTCCCAGGGCGCGGCTGTGGCAGGCTTCGTCACCTCGGCTTCCATCCCGGCGGGCGTACCGGCCGAATATGTGCAGTTCCTGCCCAAGCCGATGCCGCCGTCGGTGGCCAACCACGTTGCCGCGGTGGTCCTGTTCGGAAAGCCGTCGAATCAGTGGTTGCAGAACTACGGCGCGCCTGCGATCACCATCGGCCCGCTGTATGCGCCCAAGACCGACGAATTGTGCGCCGCCGGTGACACGATCTGCAATGGCGATGCCGGCGGGGCACCGAGCTTCGCGCACGCCGAATACCCGGTGAATGGCATGACAGCCCAAGGCGCCGATTTCGCCGCGAGTCACCTGTAAATCTCACCAGGTGACCGGCAGCTCTTTCATGCCGTAAATGTCGGAGTCCTTGAACCGCAGTGCATCCGGCGGTACCGCTAATCGCAGCCCGGGTAGGCGTCGCGCCAGCGTCGAGAACGCGACCTGCATTTCGACGCGGGCCAGGTTGGCCCCGATGCACTGGTGTACGCCGTAGCCAAAACCCAAGTGTCCCCGGGTATTCCGATTGATGTCGAAAGTCTCTGGGTTGTCGACGAATTCGCTGTCCCAATTTCCCGCTGGCAGATTCATTAAGACCCTGTCGCCCGCCCGGATCAACTGGCCACCGATCGTCAAGTCCTCCGTCGCGATCCGGTCCACCTGGGCGTGCACGATGGTGAGATAGCGCATCAGCTCTTCGATGGCATTGGCGATCGCGGCCGGATCGTCAGTTTGGCCGAGCCGTTCGAACACCTCCCGATGCTGCAGCAGCGCAACAGTTCCCAATGCGATCATGTTGGCGGTGGTCTCGTGGCCGGCCTGCATCATGATCACGCCGGTCATCGCCGCAGTCTCACGATTGAGTTGCCCGGTCGCGACGTAGTCGGTCACCAGACGGCTGATCAAGTCGTCGCCGGGTTCGCGCTCCTTGCGCTGCACCAACTCCTCGATGTAGACAAACATCGTCGCGAAGGCGCTTGCCTTTTGCTCTTCAGACGTCGACGTATCCAATCCGATCGTGGTGTTGTGCTGGAAGAGGCCGAGGTCTTCGGGTGGTACGCCCAGCAGCAGCGCGATCACCAAAGACGGTACGGGCAAGGCGAAGTCGCGCACGATGTCGGCCGGGGGCCCGTTGTCGATCATCGTGCCGAGGTACTTGTCGACCATTTCCTGAATCTGCGGCCGCATCGCTTCGGTACGCCTGAACGTGAATTGGCTCGTCATCATGCGCCGCAGCCGATGATGCTCGGGATCGTCGATGCGCGCGAAGATCACCGGCGTGCCCTCGTCGCTGGACGGTTTGATCGCCGACGAGATGGTGTCAGCGGACAGCCTCGGGTCGACCAGCGCGGCTCTGATGTCCTGGTAGCGGCTCACCACCCACGTCGGTTGGCCTTGCCACATCGCCCGGCGCAGGCCGGGCTCGTCCCGCCACTTCGCGAATTCCGGTGGCGGCGCAAGCGGACACTGCGCAGCTCGAGGCATAGGTATCGGCGGAAGCCCGGTCTCGGGGCGGGAATCGGAAGTTGTTGCCGTCATTGGCGTTTCCCCATAAGTGTCAGCTGACTGTCAATTACCCGAGCGTAGAACCCGGCCGATTGGCAGTCAACTGTCAGTTACTCTGTCGCTATGACCGCGGTTTCCGACCGACCGTTACGAGCGGACGCGGCGCGCAACGCGTCGAAAATTCTGCGGGCGGCGCGAGACATCTACGACGAAATGGGCCCCGAGGCGCCCATTGAGGCGATCGCCCGTCGCGCAGGAGTCGGGGAACGAACGCTTTATCGCCGGTTTCCGACCAAGGCCGACCTGATCCGGGCCGCGCTGGATCAATCCATCGCCGAGGACCTCAACCCGACGATCGAGGCCGTCCGGCGCGCCGACGACCCACTAGGCGGCCTCGCCCAACTGATTGACGCCGCGATATCGCTGGGTGCTCGCGAACACAACCTGCTGACCGCGGCGCGCCGAGCCGGGTCGCTGACCCCCGACATCTCAACCCCGCTGAACGAGGCGCTCGCCGAGCTTGCCCGTCGAGGACAGCAAGCCGGCGTCGTCCGCGCTGACCTCGTCGCCGATGATCTGCCGCGTCTGATCGCAATGCTGCACTCCGTGCTATGGACGATGGATTCGAACAGTGACGGCTGGCGTCGCTACGTCGCATTGATGCTCGATGCGATCTCGACCCACCCACGACAGCCGCTGCCCGTGGCAGTCGCACTGCATTTTGCACCCGCGTCGAGTAGCTGGCCTATGTGAGGGTCTTAAGAAAAGCGCCGTCAAATGAGGATAGTTACTATTTCGTGACAATTCCTCGATTTGCTCGTAAGGTGTCCGCGTGGCGCGACATCGATTGGCGACCAGCCGGCGAAGGTCACCAGGGATGGTGGCTGCCGTGGTTGGCCCGGCTGCTGTCTTCTTTGCCGTCGCCGGAAGCGCCGACGCTGTCGCCACCCGCGTCGAGGCAAATAAGGATGTTGGCGACGGTCCGCCGTGCTGCGTAGCGGTCACCGCGGCCGCCCCGGCATCACCGTCGTGGGCTTTGTCTGACGTGAGCCCCGGGCCCGACGAGACGGTGTCGGCGTCCAGGGCATCACGATGGCGCGTCGTCAATCAAAATGCTCCGCGCGTCCTGCCCGTGGGGATCGCGCCGGAGCGGGGTCTGCAGGTCAAGACGATTTTGGCTGCGCGCAGCATCAGCGCGGCGTTCCCCGAGATCAAGAACATCGGCGGCGTTCGGCCGGACTCGAAGCCCTGGCACCCGCAGGGTTTGGCGCTGGACATCATGATCCCCAACCCCAGTAGCGCGCAAGGCATCGCGCTTGGAAACGAGATCGTCGCGTTCGCGCTGAAGAACGCGACTCGATTCTCGCTGCAAGATGCCATCTGGCGCGGCACCTACTACACCCCGACCGGGCCATCAGGATCTGGGTACGGGCACTACGACCACGTCCACATCACCACCCACGGTGGCGGATACCCCACCGGCGGGGAAGTCTACGTCCGCTAAGCGGCCACGCTGATTCTGCTGCAGGCCGGAACGCTGCCGGCCCGGTAAGTAGCTGTTCCATCACCGGCGCATTTGTCCGGCCTGGACCGAACCATCTAGTGGCGAGGCTCGTAATACCGATTGAGGCGTCTTCGGGCCCGGGTGCGCACCACTGGTGGTGAGCGCCGAGGAAGGCCGCGCCGTCCACGCGCCGAGGGGCACACGTGGACGGCGCGGCATTTCAACGGCGGCGACGGTGTCAGCAAGCGACATGCTCCGAGAAGGATGAGTAACGTGACGAAGACATTGGGGCCCGGTTTTTGCTCCGAATGCCTGATAGTGCGCTGGCGGTGATCCGATGACCTGGTATGTGCTGTTGATCGGCGTGGTCGTCGTGGAGCGCATCGCCGAGCTCGTGGTGACCAACCGCAATCGCGCCTGGAGCCAGGCACACGGCGGCGTCGAGTTCGGCGCCGGACACTATCCGGCCATGGTGACCCTGCACACCGCGCTGCTAGCGGGATGTCTGATCGAGCCGATCGCGCTGCACCGGCCCTTCGTCCCAGCCCTGGGCTGGCCGATGCTCGCGATCGCCGTTGCGGCACAAGCATTGCGCTGGTGGTGCATCAGCACCCTGAAACATCAGTGGAATGCCCGGGTGATCGTGATCCCCGGCGCAGCGCGTGTCACCGGCGGTCCGTATCGCTTTCTGCCTCACCCGAATTACGTCGCGGTGATCGCCGAAGGCTTTGCGCTGCCGCTGATACACACCGCATGGATTACTGCGCTGGTGTTCTCGGTTCTCAACGCCGTCTTGCTAAGAACCCGAATCCACGTTGAGAACAACGCACTGGCAAGCCTGAGGTGATCGATCCTCTCGTCATCGGCGGGTAGCCCGGCCGATTGACCACTGCGATACGCGGGCTAAAGTGTCGTCGCCGAAAGGCGGAGCGGTCCGATCGATCGTTGAAAAGGCCTGCTGCGACTCGTGACTCAGTCGTGACAATGCGGCCAAACGTCACTATTTGGCAACAGCTCGGTGCGCCGCGGGTTGTGTTCCACACGGGTCTAGTAGAAATAGCGTCGGTGCCTAAGGACGACTTAGGTACGGCTACGCGGTTCTGCTGAAACCTCTTGCTGGTGGACATAGCCGAGCGCGAATAAAGGAGTGGACGTCGATGGCGGCTTTCGATCGAGCCAAGGTCAAAGTAGTTGCCGGCGCCGGATTGTGCGGGGCCGTCATAGCGTTGAGTCCCGACGCGGCAGCCACCCCGTTTATGACGGGTGGCTACGCCTGCGTCCAGGGACAGTCAGGTGGAGCTGGCGCACCGGCGGCGGGCGGGCCCGCGGCAGC
>NZ_JBAUZA010000425.1:0-12182 GCF_049585075.1 Mycobacterium sp. | reverse complement strand
CGACAACAGGCTGGTGTTCCAGGTTCCTGCGGGACAGGCAACCGCCATACCTCCTGGCGCCCAGGCAATCGCGGCTCCTCGCACCACATGAGGGCCACATGCTTTGGCCGGCGGAAGGTAGCGGGTTTCGTTCATGCCAAGCGGGGCAAAGACATTCCGCTGAACGTAGACATCTTCGTTCTCGCCCGTGAGTTTCTCGATCAGCGCACCAAGCAGGATGTAGTTGATGTCGGAGTAGCGGAAAACCTCAGCGGGACCCGACTGCAGCGACGTCGTGAGCGCGCGATGAATGCCTTCTGCTTTATCGGCTCCGTCGAGTCCCCATGGATCTCCGAGGTTTACGTCGATCGGTTCGCCTGACGTATGGGTAAGCAACATACGGACCGTCACTTGTGCACGCAGTGGATCGTTCGCGGTGTTGAAGTCAGGCAGATACGTCTGCACCGGTTCGTCGAACGCGACCTTGCCCTGTTCGTAGAGCTGCATGATGGCCGTCGCCGTCGCGAGACATTTGGTCAACGACGCGATGTCGAAGATCGTGTCTTCGGTCATCGGCTCGGAGGGCGCGGGGGATCCGTCGAGCCCCTGTTCGCCGGCGAGCTTGCGCGAGCCATACGCCTCATGGAAGACGATCCTGCCGCCATGTCCGATCGCCACCACACCACCGGGCAGCCTATGCTCCGCGATCGCGTCGTTCATCAGCTTTGACACCGTTGCGAATTCGGTTGCGGGCGCCGCATCTGGCTGCCTGCCGCTTGCGAGTCGGTGCGCTACATACCTGGCCGATGCCGCCGCAACGAGCGTCAGCAAAACAGTTCCAACAACAAGGGCCATTCGCGCAGATGCCTTACTGGGCAGGCCTCGTGGACCGGTCCGGGATGGATGGGGGCCGTTGTCGATGCTTACCTGTGCCAGGGTAGTCGCACTGTGGCAGAATCGACGCCCTGGAGGTCGGCGTGATCCGTGTCAAGGCAGGCATATTCAGCCTCACCGCTCCGGCGCCGGCTGACGACGACGGGAGTTACCTCCGTTGGCACCTGCTCGATCACATGCCCGAGCAATACCAACTACCGGGCATCGTGCACGCGCTGCGCTGGATCGCCGACGGCGCCTACCTCGACCATCGGTTGGCTTCTCACGGACCACCGGGAGAGATCGGCAACGCCGTCCACTACCTCGTCGGTAACCCCGTCGAAGAAACCTTCGATGACTTCGTCGCGCTGGGCCGCGCGCTGCGGGAGAACGGTCGCTTTCCGATCGTGCGAGCGTCACTGCAGGTGGCCGGACTGCGACTGCTGCAGTGGCAAGCCGCACCGCAGGCGCTCGTTTCGCCCGAGGTTGTGCCGTTTCGGCCGCACCGCGGCGTCCTGCTGATCGTCGAGGAGCCCATCCGCGAGCGGCCCAGCCACTGGCTGCAATGGCTGCATACCGAACACCATCCAGCGCTGCTCGCGACACCCGGCACTGCCGGCGTATGGACATTCGGTTCGACGACGGCCTGGGACCACACCCACCGGGGATGGCGCACCGAACCCCAGTACATCACCGTCATCTACCTCGACGAGGAGCCTCTCGCCACCACCGAGGCCCTGGCTCCCATTGTCGAAGAACGGTGGCGATCAGCTGCAGTGCGACCGATATTCGCCGGACCGCTGCGGACCATGATCAGCTGGGAAGCGTGGCCCTGAATTCAGGTCAGGCGGCTTCGCAACCGGGCCAGGCGGCTCGTCGGCACCTGGATCGCCGCCATCACCGCACTCATCGGCGACGCGACCGACTTCGGCGGCGTCTTCGGTTTGGCGGCTGGGGGCCCGTCCCCTTCCCACCACGTCGGCTCTAACAGCGCCGTCGTCACCGGGATCGCCTTGTCGACACTGTTGCGTCCCCATCGGCTCGCCCGGTCGATGGCCGCGACGGACGGCGCCAGGTTCGCCGGCGACAATGTCGGCCCGAATCGGACCAGCTGATCGACGTAGGGCAGGTTGCGAACCATCTGCAACGCGACCGCCTGGGTGATCGGCGCCAACCACAGGTGTCGCGGATCCCATTGCGGGTGAAAGCAATCGAAAGCCAGATAGCACGCATTGCGGGTACCCAGCCTGCCGTCGCGGATGCGCTTCCACGCCAGCTCGATCGGGACATTGCTGGCCGTACCGCCGTCGACCAGCGCCGCGATGTCCTTCTCTTCGAAGAGCTCATCGAGGATCGGGATCATCCGCGGGTCGCTCGTTTCATGGTGCAGCACACCAGGAATGGCCGCCGAGAACGACGCCGCGTCGACGACGTCGAAGTCGCGAGCCGGGTCGTCGCCGCCGATGATGATCGGCTTGACCACCCGCAAGTCGATGAATGCTGCCACTTGCCACATCCGGGCGCCGACCACCGGGCCGATGCCGATCGGGCGGAACGGCACCGACTGCAGCTTCAGCGCCGCCAATGCGGGACGGCGGAACCGGGACGGCAGCGCCGTATACGGTTGCTTGCGCACACCGGCAACCACGACGTCGAAGGGAATCGCCAAGTCCGACATGCGCATTCGTTGACCGTCTTCGCGGCTGAGCATCGTGTGAGCGAACTGGTCGAAGCGCAACGCGAACATGCCGGCCAG
Organism: Mycobacterium sp.; assembly: GCF_049585075.1. Taxonomy (GTDB): domain Bacteria; phylum Actinomycetota; class Actinomycetes; order Mycobacteriales; family Mycobacteriaceae; genus Mycobacterium. The sequence continues at coordinate 9,574 of NZ_JBAUZA010000425.1, read as the reverse complement.
GCCGTGGCGGCGGCGCAGCCGTTCGGGGCCGAGGATCGCGCGGTAGGACACTGTCTTGGCCCAGGCGACGTACTCCTCGATCGGCACCGGCAGGGCGCGGCTGACCAGGCTGCCCAGGATCGACCCGATCGACGCGCCGATCATGTAGTCGGGCAGCTGGCCGGCTTCCAGCAGCCGCTGCATGCCGCCGATGTAGACGAAACCCGCACCGCCCCCGCCCCCGAGGATCGTGACGAGCTTCTTGTAGCCGACCTCGGCGTCCAATTCCGTTGCGGCGAAGTCATTTCCGTGCCGCTCGATGAGCACTCTTCGTTGGTCGTCCTGGTCGGCGGCCAGACCTGCCAGCACCTCTCGTGCGGTTTTCAGCGCGGTGATCGGATCCGATTCCTCGCGCAGCGGTCCGTAGAGGGTGTCGGCCACCCGGGAGCGCCACGGCGCGATTTCGGCGCCGACAGAGACGTCGCCGCGCCCGCGGCTTCCGCCCGGGCCTGCGGCGCCCGGTTCGAAGTCGGCGAGCCGGGCGAAGTTGAGGATGTAGCGCAGCTTGCGCAGCTCCTCGGCGCTCAGCACGTCCGGCTCGGCGAGCTGGTGGCGGATCAGTCGGTTTTCCATCCGCTGCAAGAGCAGGGCCGGCTCTGCCGTCAGCAGATCGGCGGCGTCGACGGAGTCGACCGCCTCGTCCTCGATCTCCTCGATGAGTTCGACCCCGGCGTCGCGGCGGCTGAGCCGGCTGAGCACCGCGTCGGCGAACGGGATCTGCATGCGCATCAGTCTGGTCGCAGTGCAGATCGAGCTGCAAACGCGCTCGTAACCAGTACCTTTAATGCGTGCTCGTCCGGCAAATTGCGCTGCTCGGCGTGCTGGTCGCCCTGTCGGGGTGTTCTGGTCCGCATCAGCCAGAAACGCGGCTCCCGGGCGGCACAACCATGCACACAATGGCGTTCGGCGGGCTGGACCGCACCTACCGGGTCCACAAGCCGGCCGGCCTGGCGGCGGCGGCGCCGCTGGTGGTCATGCTGCACGGCGCGTTCGGCGACGCCGAGCAGGCCGAAACCTCTTATGGCTGGGATCAATTAGCCGATTCGGCGAAGTTCGTCGTCGCCTACCCCGATGGCGTCGGGCAGACCTGGAATGGGCACGGCTGCTGCGGCAGGGCTGTGCAAGAAAACGTCGACGACGTCGGCTTTATCACCGCGATGGTTGGACAGATCGGCGGGTCTATGCCCGTCGACACGTCGCGGATGTATGCCACCGGGATCAGCAACGGCGGCATCATGACCTTCGCGCTGGCCTGCAACAGCAGCGTCTTCGCGGCCATCGGCCCGGTTGCGGCCACCCAGCTCGACACGTGCATCGCCCCGCACCCGACGTCGGTGATCCACATCCACGGCGACGCCGACCGGCTGGTCCCCTACAACGGCGGCCAGGGCGCGAGCACTGTCAACGGCCCGTCGATACCTGATGTCAACGCGTTTTGGCGCAACGTCGACCAGTGCGGTCCACCCGATGTCACCACCAAGGCTCCGGTCACCACATCGACCGCTGAGTGCGCCGACCATCGCAGCGTCGAGTTGCTCACCATCACCAGCGGCCGGCACCAGTGGCCAGGCGGTACCACGTTCCTCGAACGATTGGGCCCGAGGAACGCGATGAACGCCACCCAGACCCTCTGGCAGTTCTTCGCGGCTCACCCCGGCTGAACTAGAGCCCAGGAATCAGGTCCACCAGGTTCAGCAGCGTTCCAGCGGCCGCCTCCAAGACGGGCGCGGCCGCGCCGTACCCGATCGCGAACGGGACCAGCGCGATGTCGGCTGCGATCGGATCACCAATGGCGCCAAGCAGATTGCCCGCCTCGAGTTGATCGGTGAAGAGGCTGATGTCATAGGAGGGCAGGCTGGTGAGTAGCGCGGTGACGGTGTCGGCGACGGGCACCAGGGTCGCGTAGTCGGCCGAGAGGGTGGCGCTGAAATCGTTGATGAGCTCGGTCGGCGACGAGAGCAGCGTCGCGTCCGAAATCGGGAAGTTGGCGAAATGACTCAACGCGGTTTGCGCAAGGCTTAGCAGCGTCGGAATGTTCAGCAGCGATTGCAGGTTCGTGGCGTCGGTGAAGCCCATCGTGTGCGCAATGCTGATCAGCTGATTGGTGACCGGGTTGTCAAAAATGGACGAAATGACTTGGTAATTAGCGGGATCCTGCAAGTCGTTGATGGCGGCGGTGATGCCTTGCGGGATCCCGTTGACCAACGCGGTAACGACATCGCCCAGGTTGACGTCGGTCGGCAACAGCCCCATCGGGCTCGGCACGTCGGCGAATCCGGGGCTCCATCCGTCTTGGATGCTGCCGTAGCCGTAATTGACCAGCACCGACATGTCGGGCTGCAGCAGATCGGCCAGCGGATTGCCGATGACGGGGATCAACCGCAGCGGGTCCAGCAGCGGCAGATCCTCGGGGACCATGTAGTAGTTGGTCAGTGTGTCGGCCATCGACGTCGGCAATTGGATTGCGTCGGCGAGCTGGCCGGGAAGCGGGTTGAGATAGGTGATGTGATCGAAGAGGATCCCCAAGAACGCGTTGAGGTCGGACAGGAAATCGATTGGGTACTTGGGGAAGTCGGCAAAGCCATCGTATTCGTTGGTGTAGATGTCGGTCGGGAAGAGATCGGCCGGCGTGGCGCCGTCGAACGTGATGCCCAGGCTCGGGACCGACGGATCCGAACCGGCGGGGATGTCGAAGCGTTCCAGCAAGCCGCCGTCGGGATTGCTGGCATCGCCGACCATGATGAAGTGCACGTCATCGCTGGGCACACCTTGAGCGGCGAGTTCCGGCTCGGTCAGCCCGGAGAAATCCGCGCTCTGCGACCAGCCGAAGACCACCACCGGGTTGGCGGCGTCCACTCCCCCCGCGGCGATTTGGCTTTGGATCGCGGAGTCCAGAATCTGTTCCTCCTGCGCGAACGAGGTGTCGACAAGCAGCGTGTGCACGCCCGTGACCGGATACAACCCCTCGGGCGTGAACGGGGCTTCGATGGTGCCGTCGAAGCCGCGCGGCTGCAGATACAGCTGCTCGACGGCCTCTTGGTAGCCCGGGCTGGCGACCGGTGTGCCGCTGGTGCCGAAGATCAATGCCGTGCCGTCGCCGAGCGGCGAGTCGGCGTTGTCGACGCTGGTCAGACGCACTTGAGCGTGGTGCGGCAGGGCTGGGACCGCGACGAGGGCGCCTAGGGCGGCTGCACAGGTTGTGGCGATGGCTACCCGTCCCGGCATGGCGTCTCCCCTGCTTGAGCGACTGTGCTCGAAATTACAACACGGCAGCCGGTTAGAAACAAGAGCTCTTGTCGAAAAGAGCAATGGCGCTAAAATTCGGCGCCATGGCAGCAATGCGCACGTCCGCGCAACCCCGGCCGCGCAAGATCCGCGGCCTGGACGCCGAACAGCGCCGCGAGCAGCGACGGGAACAGCTGTTGCTGGCGGCGTTCGAGCTGTTCGCCCGCGACGGGTACGCCAACACGTCGATCGAGGAGATCTGCCAGACCGCGTATGTCGGCAACAAAGCGTTCTACGACCTGTTCGACAGCAAGGAAGATTGCTATGTGGCGCTGCTGCGCCAGGTCTCCGAACGCATTGAAGAGCAAGTGGCGCGAGCGATGCGGGAGTCGGCCGACGCCGACGAAGAAGAAACCGTGCGTCGGGTTTTGGCAGCGTTCGCCCACACGTTGGTCGACGACCCTCGCGTCGCGATGGTGACTTTTGGTGCAGCTGCTGGTATTTCGCCCCGAGTGGAAGCTCAGCGTCGGGAGAACCGGCGCTGGGCGGCGTCGTTCATCGAGTCGCTCTGGCGTCGTAACCATCCAAGCGGCGAGATCAACTACCACGCGCTGGCGGTGGCCACCGTCGGTGGACTCTTCGAAACCGTGACTGATTTTCTGCACGAGACGGATCCGCCACGGCCGCGCACGTTCGACGACCTCATCTCCGATCTGACCACGTTCATGTCGGTCGTCGAGGCCGGAATTCAGGCAAGCGCCGGCGGTTAGCCCGGCCAGATTCGAAGCGGTGTACAGCTGGCGAGGCGGTCGAAGTCCTGGTCCGCATGCAACAGCGGGACACCGGTACGCACGCAGGGGGCGGCGATCAAACAGTCAAGCGTCTTGCGGATCGTCACCCCTGCGCGTCGCGCCATCCGATATAACTTCGCCGCCAGCGCGAAATCATCTAGACCCTCCAGACGAAGGATCGGGAAGGCGCGCAAATGCCGTTCCACTAGCGCGGCCTCCCGATCTGAGCGCAGGCCCTGAAGAACCTCGGTCAGGATGACGTCGGTTAGCGCGACGGGTTCTCGCGATTCGAGCAACTGAACACAACGCTGAGCCTGCGGCGTCGGCGTGTCGTTTAGGACGTCGATCCAGACGCTGGTGTCGACGACGATCACGACCGGCCGCGACGACTCTCGGCCAAGTCGCCGTCCCAGTGCACCTTCCCGCGCAGGTTGAGGACGCCGACCTGACGATGCCGGGCGACGAGCTCACGCAGCGCCAAGTTCACCGTGTCGCGCTTGGTTCGCGTGCCCACCAGACGCTGGGCCTCGCGCAAGATGTCGTCATCGATGTCGATGTTCGTCCGCATACACATGAATTTACACCATCTGATGTGTAAGCGTATGCAAGCGCGGTGCCTGTTAATGACGCGAGCTACTACGCAAAAGTAGGAAAATAATGCGCATGCCTGAGGTGCCGGTGCGTGAGCTGAAGCAAAATACTGCCGGAGTCCTCGCGCGAGTCAGACGCGGCGAAGAAATCGATATCACCGAACACGGAGCCGTCGTGGCCCGTCTAGTTCCGGCTAAGGCGGATCCGTTAGCCGAAATGACCAGAGCGGGGAGGCTTCATCCAGCTACCCTCAGCGGACCCGCACCACGCCCGTCCGGACCGGTCGAGACAGGCCATGAGGCCGGCCAACTGCTTGGCGGGCTGCGAGACGACGAGCGCTATTGATGCTCTGCCCGAAAATCGATGCCGTGATGCGCAACTACGCCGGCGACGTGCCGGGCGCGTCCGTGCTCGTGCTGCGCAACGGTGAGCCGGTGGTGCGCGCAAGCTACGGCCTCGCGGACCTGGAGACGGGCACGCCCGCCACGCCTGAGACGAACTACCGGCTGGCGTCGTGCACGAAGCAGTTCACTGCCGCGAGCATTCTGCTGCTGGGCGAGGACGGCCGCCTCAAACTCGATGACCGCATCCACAATTGGCTGCCCTCGCTGCCGAAGGCCACCGAGACGGTCACGATTCACCACATGCTGACCCACACTTCGGGGCTCGTCGACTACGAAGACGTGATCCCCGAAAACTCCAACGCGCAGTTGCACGACGGGGACGTGCTGCGGCTACTGGAAATGCAGGATCGCACCTACTTCCGCCCTGGCACCGGCTATCGGTACAGCAACAGCGGCTATGCATTATTGGCTCTGATCGTCCAGCAGGCATCGGAGACGACCTTCGCAAAGTTCCTGCGGGAACGCATCTTCCAACCGCTCGGGATGAACAACACCGTGGCGTACGAGGAAGGCATCTCGACGGTAAACAATCGCGCATTCGGCTACACAGAAGAGGCTGGCCGCTGGAACCGTACCGACCAAGACCAGACCAGTGCGGTGCTCGGTGACGGCGGGATCTATTCGTCGATCGACGATCTCGCGAAATGGGATGCCGCGCTGTACGACGGACGCCTGCTGCAGCCCAGCTCGTTGCGGGCGGCGTTCACACCCGCGACGCACACCGGCGATCCCGACATCGCGTACGGCTACGGCTGGCGCATCACCGGCGAAACGCTGTGGCACTCCGGCGAATCGGTGGGCTTTCGCCATGTGATCGTGCGCTACCCGAAGCAGCGCACGACGGTAGTCGTGCTGACCAACCGCAATGAGCCCGAGCCGTACCAGCTCGCGTTGAAAATCATGGCATAGCTTCCGCCCACTTCATGTGGCCCTCGAAGCCCAACGATGTCGCCATGGCGCGGTAGCGGTCACGAAAGTCGCGGTAGGCGGTGTCGTCTCCACGGGCGTGGGCGAGCAGCGCCCGCAGTCGCAGCAGCGTGATGTCGTGCACCACGAAGCCGGGATCGGTCGGCACGGCCGCCAATTGAGCTATCGCGTGCTCGGCTTCGTCCAGGTCACCGTCACCGCAGCGTTGCAGGAGTGCATCCACCAGGACGCTGACGGCCAGCGCGGTCCAGATGCACCCGCCGGAGTTGAACAAGTCCGCGACGACGGCGCGACTCAATTCGATGGCGCCTCCGATATCGCCAGTCCGCGCCTTTTCCCGAGCGATGTGTACGTCGATTAGTGGCAGGTTTGTCAAGGTGAACTGGTTGTTCGCGCACCGCTCTCGCTCTCTGACGAGCAACTCAAGGCCATCTTCACGCGCGGGGCCGTCCTGATACGCCAAAGCGAGGCCATGAATCGTTCGGGCAAGGTCAACGGCGAGATCGTCGCCTGATTGCTCAGATATTGACAGGAATTCCGCGGAATCGCGCAGGGCTGTCTCATCGGGCAGCAGCACGCCGTACGGGATCGCGGGGACATATGAGAACCACATGGCGCCGCCAAACGTCGCGGCGTCAACCGACAATGCACGCGCCGTCGTGATCGACTGCTCGAAGTCATCTTTCCAGCCCGCAATGCCCAGACACCATCGGCCCAAACCGCGCATGGTAGTGGCGACAGTCAACGGAGATTCAGTCACCAGCTTGCCTTTCGCGGGATCACCATCGGCAAGGTCAATGACGCGCTGCGCGAACCGAAGCACATCTGCCATGTGGCTGGCTTCGTGTTTGGCAATCATTGCGGTGAAAGAAAGCGCGACCGTCAAGGTCGGATCGCCGATTGCCTCCAGTAGTTGGATGAGTTCGTCGGCGAGTTGCGATGCCTCGCGGCGGTGCGCTTTCATGACCTGCCACGTCACATGGCCCGACAACCCAACCGCAAGCGACTGCCGATCACCTGCGGCGGTGCACAACTCATGCAGCGCCTCGAAACCCGGGTCAGCGCCACTGCCGCCCAGCCGGTATGCATGCGCACACAACAGCGTGCGGGGCGCGATCGCCATGGCCAAACGATCGGGGTCATCATGCGGCAGCTGATCGGCGACCTGGCGGGCCCGGCGCCAACTCGTCTGCGCCGCGCGCATGTCTCGCCAGGCCGACCACGTTCCGGCGCGCATGTGCCAGTCGAAGGCCGCATGCAAGTCTCCTGCTGCTTCAATGTGTTCAGCGATCAGCGCCGCGTTTTCGTCCGCCGAACCGCGTGCCTCAATAGCGGCTGCGAGGCGTTGATGTGATTGTGCCCGAACAGATTTAAGTTGGGATTCGTAGGCAACTGTGCGGATCAGCGGATGGCGGAAGGTATATTCAGGGCTCGGCGCGAACCTCACCTGGGTGACAAGTTCCGCCTGGATCAGCGGCGTCATATCCACGTCGGGAGTGAGTGCGGTCAGCAGGTCGGTGTCGAATCGCGCCCCGATGACCGCTGCAGCATGCAACGTTCGTTTGGCCGGTGTCCCAAGGCGATCGATGCGGGCGCCGATTGCGGTTTGCAGCGTGGCCGGCACATCGACGTCCGCGACGTCTCCGCTCGGTTGGTAAGCACCGGGCTGGCCTCGCAGCAATCCTCGTTCGGCAAGATCGCGCACGATTTCCTCGACGAAGAACGGATTTCCGGCCGCACGGCTGGCGATTTGCCACGTGAGATCGCCCGTCGACGAATCCACGCCCATAAGCTCGGTCGTTAATGCTTGCGTGTGCGCATCGCTCAACGGCCGCAACGCAATTGTCTGCGCACCAGGGACGCGGCTAAGAGCACCGCGGTATTCCGGGCGGAACGTGATCATGACCAGCGATGGGATCTGGGGCGTGACAGCCATAAACTCGGCCAGCATCGACTCACTGATTTCATCGATCCAGTGCGCATCCTCGATGACGTACACCGTCGCCTCCGGCCGATCCAGTGCTCCGGCATTGACCAACGCGGTCAACCGTCGCCGCCGCGCATCGGGGGCGATATCCGGCAGTACCGCGGCCGAATCACGGATTCCCAGCAGGTCGTCGAGCAGCAGCAGATCTTCCGGGTCCGCCCACGGAAACCGCTGACGGACGTGCATGCGTGCGGTGTCCGCACCGAGTCCGTCGACTTCCATTGCCGCGCGGAGCATCCTGGCTACCACGTGAAAAGGTATATCGCTGGCATGCGACTCGCAGTAGGTGCCGAATACCGGCACTCCCCGACCGCTCGCAAGCGCGGCGGTTTCACGAACCAATCTGCTTTTGCCGATGCCCGGCGGCCCCACGATGTTGACGACAGAGCCCGCGCCGGCGGCCGCCTCCTCGAGGATGGCGCTGATCGTCGTGAATTCCCATGTTCGCCCGACCAGTTTGGATTCGGTGCGGCGATGCGGCTGGTACTCGCCGATGGCCACCAACCTCCTGGCGATCAGCGTTTTCCCACCTTTGACGCGGACCTCTTCGGGCTCACTCAGCACGACTCTGCTCGCCACCAACTTGGCTGTCGATTCGCTCAGCATCACCCCACCAGGCGAAGCAACGGACTCCATCCGCTGGGCCACGCCGACCTGTTCGCCGATAGCCGTGTAACTTGCGCTGCTAGAACCGATTTCGCCAGCGATGACCTGACCAGAGTTCAGCCCGATCCGCAACTGTAATGCGATGCCGTCGAGGCTGTTGACGTCATTCGACAGGCTGGTCAGTTCGCGTTGGATGTCTAAGGCGGCCAGGCATGCGCGAAAAGCGTGGTCCTCCAACGTGGTCGGGGCGCCGAATATCGCCATGAGGCCGTCACCGGTGAACTTGTCGACCGTGCCGCCGTAACGTTCCACGACGGCTGTCGAGCGGTCCAGCAGCTCCGACATGATCTCGCGTAGTCGCTCGGTACCCACCGCCGCGGCGATGTCCATCGAATGAACAACGTCGGCAAACAGCACCGTGGCTTGCTTGTACTCGGCCGGCTGGCTGGGGCGCGCCAGTTGCGCGCCGCATGCGCTGCAGAATCGTGCCGCCGGGCTGGACGGCACGCCACACGAGCCACAGACCAGCTCCGTCGCGGTCGATCCGCTGCCACCGTCCCCGCTGAGGTCCACGTCAGCATCGTTTCACCGCTGGTCAACGAAGTCCGCGGATCGGCTCACCCGGTTCGGATGAGCAGGCCGGTGGGCGGGCCGGCCGGTGGTGGGAGGACGAGTGGCGCATCGCCGGGAGAGATGCGTCCGAGCACGTGCGGGCCGGTGAGCAGCGGCACCTGGTGCCAGGCGAGGAAGCCGATCAGCGCCATCAGGTAGGCCTCCTTGGCCTGCGCGGGCAGGCCGTGCTGGTCGCTGACGGTCAGCGGGAGACGGCTTTTCAGAGCGGCAAGCAGCGTCGGGTTGCGGACGCCGCCTCCGGACGCGACGACCTCGACGGGCGCGTACGGCGCGAGCGCGTCGGCGACGGTGATCGCGGTCAGCTCCGTCAGCGTCGCCAGCAGGTCCTCGGGCGCGAGATCGGGCAGGTCGCCGAGGCCGTCGAGATTGAA
>NZ_JBAUZA010000424.1:0-1615 GCF_049585075.1 Mycobacterium sp. | reverse complement strand
GCGACAGCTCGCCACAGCGCCCGCTGATCGGGACCGTGGCCGGCCGTCTGTACCGGGCCACTGAGCGGGCTGACCGCAAGCGCGGCGGCCGGTAACGCATCGGTCATCATGTTCACCAGCAGCAGCTGGCGGGTGTTCAGCGGCGACGTCCCGCTGATCGCGGCGCCGATGATCGCAAAGCCCACCTCGCCGGCGTTGCCGCCCAGCAACACCGACACCGCGGCGTGCACTCTTTGCCAGAGCTGGTGTCCCTCGTCGATGGCTGCGACCAGCGCTTCGATCCGGCCGTCGACCAGGACGACGTCGGCCGCGATGCTGGCTGGATCGCTGCCGCGTGCGACGACGGCGATACCGACGGTGGCGGCCCGGATCGCGGCAGCGTCGTTGGAGCCGTCCCCGACCATCGCGCACACCTTGCCGGCGCGTTCCAGCGTCTGGACGACCTGCACCTTGTTCTCAGGTGACATCCGGGCGAAGATCACCCGCTCGCTGGCGGCGCGTTCCTGATCTTTGCGCGACAACGCGTCCCACTCCGCGCCGCTGATGACCTGCTCCACGCTCACCGGCATACCCATTTCGCGTGCGATCGCGGTGGCCGTGATCGGGTGATCGCCTGTGATCAGCCGGATGCCGACCTCACGCTCGGCTAGCGCCTTGAGCAGAGCGGGTGCTTCGGCCCGCGGGGTATCGGACAACCCGAGGAACCCGGCCAGCGACAACCCGTCTTGGGCCAGATCGGCGATGGCGTCTTCGTCGTCCGCGACCAGCTTGGCCTCTTGCGCGTTGAGCCGGCGCCGCGCGACCGCGATCACCCGCAATCCTTCGGCTGCCAGCTGACGTACTGTGCCGTCGATATCCGGGCCGATGTCTGAGCAGGCCGCGAGCACCACTTCGGGCGCGCCCTTGACCGTCAGCTCGTCGTCGGACACCGACGCCGAGAACGACCTGCCGGAGCGGAACGGCAGGTGGGCATCCGCATCGCCGCGATCCGAGCCGTTGGAGCCATCCGCGGCCAGCGCCGCCTCGATGATGGCCCGGTCGGTGGCGTGTATTTGCGGGCCGCCGTTGGCGTCGGGCGCTGCGTGCGCCGCAAAGCGCAACACGTCGTCACGGGAGTAGTCGGCGACGGGATGCACCTGGGCGACCCGCAGCCGGTTTTCGGACAGCGTTCCGGTCTTGTCGAAGCAGACGATGTCGACGCGGCCGAGCGCCTCGACCGAACGGGGGATGCGTACCAGCGCGCCGTACTCGGTCAGCCGTCTGGCCGATGCGGCCTGGGCGAGCGTCGCCACCAGCGGCATGCCCTCCGGGACCGCGGCCACGGTGATCGCGATTCCGCTGGCCACGGCTTCGCGCAGCCCTCGACGGCGCAACAGGCCCAGTGCCCCGACCAGCGCGCCGCCGGCCGTGCTGACCGGGAATGCCTGGTTGGTGAGCTTGCTGAGCTGATGCTGCAACCCGACGTCTGGCAACTCGCCGGACGCGAGTTCTGCGGCGCGACGCGCCTGGGTGTCGGCGCCGACGGCGGTGACCAGCGCAAGCGCCGTGCCCGCGACGATCGTGGTGCCGGCGAACAACATGCAGCGACGCTCGGCCAATTCGGCACCCGGCGTTG
>NZ_JBAUZA010000423.1:0-2321 GCF_049585075.1 Mycobacterium sp. | reverse complement strand
CCGAGTTCGCCGCCGCCGTGCAAGCCGCGGGGCTGATTTGGGTGGGGCCGCCGGTGGATGCGGTGCGGGCGATGGGCTCCAAGATCGAGGCCAAAAAGATGATGGCCGCGGCCGGTGTGCCGGTGCTCGACGAACTCGACCCTGACACGGTCACCGAAGCCCAGCTGCCGGTGCTGGTGAAGGCGTCGGCGGGCGGCGGCGGTCGCGGGATGCGGGTGGTGCGCGAATTATCAGCTCTGCCTGGCGAAGTCGCAGCCGCCCAGCGCGAAGCACAGTCCGCTTTCGGAGACCCGACAGTCTTCTGCGAGCGCTACCTGCCCACCGGCCACCACGTCGAGGTCCAGGTACTCGCGGATGCCCACGGCACGGTGTGGGCCGTCGGCGAGCGGGAATGCTCGATTCAGCGCCGCCACCAAAAGATCATCGAGGAGGCACCGTCTCCTCTGGTCGAACGCACACCGGGGATGCGTGAAAAGCTGTTCGAGGCGGCCCGGCTGGCCGCCGCGGCCATTGGCTACGCCGGTGCCGGCACGGTGGAATTCCTCGCCGACGATGACGGCGACTTCTTCTTCCTCGAGATGAATACCCGGCTGCAAGTCGAGCACCCTGTCACCGAGGAGACCACCGGACTCGACCTGGTCGAGCTGCAACTCGCAGTCGCCGGCGGCGGCCGACTCGACGCTGAACCCCCTGCCGCTGTTGGCCATTCGATCGAAGCCCGCCTTTACGCCGAAGATCCCGCCCGAGGCTGGCAGCCGCAGGCGGGCGTGGTGCACACCTTCGACGTGCCGGCCGTTCGCTGCGAATTTTCGTCGCTGGGCCAGCGGACCGGCATTCGGCTGGACGCGGGAATCGTCGACGGATTTGCGGTATCGATCCATTACGACCCGATGTTGGCCAAAGTCATCTCGTACGCCCCGACGCGACGACAGTCCGCGCTGGTGCTCGCCGACGCGCTGGCTCGAACCCACCTCCACGGCCTGCGCACTAACCGCGAGCTGCTGGTCAATGTGCTCCGTCATCCGGCATTCCTCGACGGCGCCACCGACACAGCCTTTTTCGACAGGCACGGCCTAACAGAGTTGGCGGCTCCGCTGGCCGACGACGCGACCATCCGGCTCTCCGCGATCGCGGCGGCGCTTGCCGACGCCGCACACAATCGCGCGACCACCCCCGTCCTCGGCTCGATCCCCAGCGGTTGGCGCAACCTTGCCTCGGGATACCAGGTCAAGACGTACCGCGATGACGCCGACACCGAGCACACAGTCGAATACCGCTTCACCAGAACGGGACTGATCCTGGCTGATCCGGAAGCGGCGCACCTGGTTTCGGCCACGCAGGACGAAGTCGTGTTGGCCGACAGCAACGGCGTCGCGTGCAGGTTCGCCGTTGCGCGCTACGGGCAGGACGTCTACGTCGACTCCGCTCGCGGGCCCGTGCACTTTGTCGCGCTGCCACGCTTCCCCGAGCCGGGCTCGGCCGTCGAGAAGGGCTCGCTGGTGGCACCCATGCCCGGCAACGTCATCAGGCTGGGCGCCGACGTCGGCGACACGGTCACTGCCGGCCAGCCGCTGATCTGGCTGGAGGCAATGAAAATGGAGCACACCATCACCGCACCGACCGACGGCGTGCTCGCCGAGCTCAACGTCACCACCGGGCAACAAGTCGAAGTGGGCGCCATTCTGGCAAGGGTTGAGTCGCCCGAAAACTCAGAAGGAGACTAGAGCATCGTGACCGACACCAGTTTTATCGAGAGCGAAGAGCGCCAGGCGCTGCGCAAGTCCGTCGCCGCATGGGCGTCCAGCTACGGCGCCGAGTACTACATAAAGAAGGCCCGTGCGCACGAACACACCGACGAATTGTGGTCTGAGGCAGGCAAGCTCGGCTTCCTCGGGGTGAACCTGCCGGAAGAGTACGGTGGCGGCGGCGCAGGGATGTATGAGCTGTCGCTGGTGATGGAGGAGATGGCGGCGGCGGGCAGCGCGTTGCTGCTGATGGTGGTGTCGCCGGCCATCAACGGCACGATCATCAGCAAGTTCGGCACCGACGAGCAAAAGAAGCGCTGGATCCCGTCTATCGCCGACGGGTCGCTGACGATGGCATTCGCGATCACCGAGCCCGACGCCGGCTCGAACTCGCACAAGATCACCACCACCGCCCGCCGCGACGGTGGCGACTGGATCCTCAAGGGCCAGAAGGTTTTCATCTCCGGCATCGACCAGGCACAGGCCGTCCTGGTCGTCGCCCGCACCGAGGAAGCAAAAACCGGCAAGCTGCGCCCAGCGCTGTTCGTAGTGCCCACCGATGCTCCCGGCTTTACC
>NZ_JBAUZA010000422.1:0-18068 GCF_049585075.1 Mycobacterium sp. | reverse complement strand
TCGGTCAGCGCCCCGGCCGGGGTGAGCCGCGCGGCCCATTTGACCGGGGCCGAGTTCAGGTCGGTGTCCACGGTCAGCGCGCCAAGCCCGGCGAAGACGAACCACAATAGGTTGGCCACCGCCAGCACGATCTCGGCGCGCAGCGTGCCGCCCAGCAGCAGACCCAGCGCGGCGAAACCGGCGGTCCCCAACGCGATGATCACCGCTCCCAACGCCAGGCCCGCCGGATGCGGCCGCCAACCAAGCGCAAACCCGATGGCGCCCAAGATGATTGCTTGCAGGAATACCACGGTGACCACTGCCAGCGATTTGCCCGCGATGATGCCCCAGACCGGAAGGGCAGTGGCGCCCAGCCGTTTAAGTGCGCCATAGCGGCGATCGAACGCCACCGCGATCGCCTGGCCGGTGAACGCCGTGGAGATCACCGCCAGCGCCATGATCACCGGCGTGAAGGTGGCGGCGCGGTTGGCGCCGAAGGATCCCAGCGGCAGCAGCGTTAACCCAACCAACAGCGTGATCGGGATGAACATGGTCAGCAGCAGTTGTTCACCGTTGCGCAGCAGCAGCTTCAGCTCCAACGCGAACTGCGCGGCCAGCATCCGCCGCACCGCGGCAGGGCGCGGGTCGGGGCTGAAAATGCCTGCGGGAAATACAGATTCGGTCATGCCCGCAACTCCCGGCCGGTCAACTCCAAGAACACGTCTTCCAGGCTGCGCTGCTCCACGCGCATGTCGGTGGCCAGCACATCGATCTGGGCACACCACGCCGTCACGGTGGCCAGCACCTGCGGGTCTACCGGGCCTTCCACCAGATACTCACCAGGGGCGGCCTCGGAGGCCCGGTAAGCCTCCGGCAAGGCAGAGACCAGAAGGGAGAGGTCGAGCCGTGGCGGGGCGCTGAACCGAAGCTGGTCCTTGGCCCCGCTACGGGTCAGCTCCGCCGGTGTTCCGGCCGCGACGGTCACCCCGTGATCGATGATGACCAGCCGGTCGGCGAGTTCCTCGGCCTCCTTGAGTTGGTGGGTGGTCAGCACCACGGTCACGCCGTCGCGGCGCAGCGCGTCGATCAGCTCCCACACCAATAGCCGGGCATGCGCGTCCATGCCCGCGGTTGGCTCGTCGAGAAAGACCAGTTCGGGTCGGCCGACCAACGCGCAGGCCAGCGCAAGCCGCTGCTGCTGCCCGCCGGAAAGCCGTCGGTACGTGGTGCGCGCCGCGTCGGTCAGCCCGAGTGTGCTCAGCAGCCATTGCGGGTCCAGTGGGTCGGCGGCGTAGGAGGCCACCAGGTTCAGCATCTCGCCGGCCCGGGCCGCGGGATAGCCGCCGCCGCCCTGCAACATCACACCGATGCGCGGTCGTAGTCGGGCGTTGTCGGTGATCGGGTCCAGCCCGAGCACCTCGATCGTGCCCGCATCGGGGCGGACGAACCCCTCGCACATCTCCACCGTCGTGGTCTTACCGGCGCCGTTCGGGCCCAGCAACGCCAACACCTCGGCGGGATGGACGTCGAGGTCGAGATTGGAGACGGCCCTGGTAGCGGCCGTCCCTGAGCCATACGACTTGGACACCCCGCGTAACCGCACGGGGACTGGGACTGCCTGGCTCACG
The DNA here is from genome assembly GCF_049585075.1 of Mycobacterium sp. Classification (GTDB taxonomy): domain Bacteria; phylum Actinomycetota; class Actinomycetes; order Mycobacteriales; family Mycobacteriaceae; genus Mycobacterium. Next base: position 16,461 of record NZ_JBAUZA010000422.1, on the reverse strand, counting down.
AGGACTTAGCGTATGCGCCGGGCACCGGGGCGGCCTGCGGGGTCTCGCCGCCGGGCAGCGCATCCGGCGTGGCCGTATGGGGGGTTGGCTCGGCGTTCGGTAGCGGGCGCCACGGCAGGCGGGTGTAGGTCGCCGCGATCAGCAGCGCCACGATGACGGTGCTGGCCACCGTGGCATCAATGATCTGAAACAGTGCAAAGCGGTCGCCGTTGGCCGTCGGCCCGAAGACCCCGACGACGATCGTGACGGTGATCGCCGCTATCCGAAAGCCGGGCCGGGTCGCCCACGCGGCCATGGGGATGATGGCCCACAGCAAATACCACGGCTGCACCACCGGGAACAGCAGCACCGTCCCGCCCAGCGCGACCCCGAGGCCGCCGACCGGGTGCAACCGGCCACGCAACACCGCCATCAGCAGCCAACACACCATCACCGCGATGATCAACACGCCGATGCCACGGGTCAGCGACAGCACAGCGGTGGTGTGATCGCCGAGGCCCAAAAGGATCCCCACCTGCCCGGTGCCCAGCGCGATCAGCGTCGGCGGCGACATCCAGCTGCGCACCACGTTGGCGGTGCCGAGCGTGTAGATCCAGCCGAAGCCGAGCCCGCTCGCCCAGCCGACCGCGGCCATCACCGCCAGCGTCAGCCCGGCCATCAGCCCGCCCGCCAACAGGACTGCTCGCAGGTTGGCGCCCCAGCGCCAGGCGAGCGCCATTGCGACGAAGCCCAACGCCAGCAGCGACGGCAGCTTTATCTGCGAGGACAGTGTGATCAGGATCGCGCCGGCCAGCAGCATGCCCAGCGGCGCCCAGTCCGGCCAGTGGGTGCGCAGGCTGGGCCAGGGCCGGGGCACCAGCGGTCGCGCGGAGTCGATTCCGCGAAGCGCGAACTCGGTGCCGGCCAGCATGAGCCCGAGCATCGGTGCCTCGTTGTGGATGCCGGCGACCAAATGCATGATCAGCAGCGGGTTGGCCGCCCCCAGCCACAGCGCGCTGACCTCGGCGACCCCGCAGCGGCGGGCCAGCCGCGGCGTCGCCCACACGATCAGGCCGACGCCGAGTAGCACCACCAGCCGGTGGCACAGCACAGCGGCCACGATGTTTTCGCCGGTCAACGCCGAAATTCCGCGGCCAATCCACAAGAACAGCGGCCCGTAGGGGGCAGGGGTCTCCCGCCACAGGCTGGGCACCGACGACGTGAAGACGTGGTCGAGCCCCAGACCCGTCGCCGGGCCCACCCGATAGGGGTCGAGACCCAGCCGGCAGATCTGGCTTTGCGCCAGATACGAGTAGACGTCCTTGCTGTACATCGGAGGGGCGATCAGCAGCGGCAGCACCCACAACAACAGCGTGCGGTCCAGATCGCCGCGAGACATCCGCCGTTGGCCCAGGGCGAAGCGGCCCAGCATCAGCCAGGCGAGCGCCATCATGACTGCGCCGGTGGTGGTCATCGTCAGCGACACCGTCTGGATCCGCGACGGCAGGTTGAGCAGCCGAACCCCGAACGTGGGGTCCTGGACCACCGGCCGAGCTCCGGCCCCCAGCGCGCCGATGCCCATCAGTACCGTTCCTGTGGCGCCGAACACTCTGGTGCGACGCAGCGCGACCATCTCGGCGTCGTTGAGCGGCTGGCCTACGGCGACCTCGTCGCCGTGCAGGCGCGCAATCGATGAACTCAGCGGGTGGTGGCGGGCTGCCATCAGAGCAGCGTAGCCGCCCAGCCGGTGAGGCTCGCTGGACCCGACTGGACCCGAGGCCGGAATTTTGACACACTTGTGTTGTGAAATTCCGGTCGGACGTGAAAGGCGCTGACGTTGCGTCGGCAGCTTCGACGCACGACGGCCAGACCCGAAGCGCAGTCGTGCGGTTGCTGCTGGAGTCCGGCTCGATCACGGTGGGGCAGATCGGCGACCGATTGAGCCTGTCCGCCGCCGGGGTGCGACGCCACCTGGATGCGCTGATCGACGCAGGGGAGGCCGAGTCGGTTCCCGCCGCGGCCTGGCAGCAGGAAGGGCGCGGCCGACCGGCCAAGCGCTACCGGCTGACCGCGGGCGGCCGCGAGAAGCTGGACCACAGCTACGACGACCTGGCGGCGGCGGCGATGCGGCAACTCCGCGAAATCGGCGGTGAGGACGCGGTTCGCACCTTCGCCCGGCAGCGCATCGACGCAATCCTGTCCGGTGTCGAGGCGGTCGATTCGGATGTTGAGGCCACTGCTGAGCGGATTGCCGGGGCACTGAGCAAGGCCGGCTACGTCGCGACCACCACGCAGGTGCGCGGCCCGATCAATGGTGTGCAAATCTGTCAGCACCACTGCCCGGTGTCGCACGTCGCTGAGGAGTTCCCGGAGTTGTGCGAAACCGAGCAGCAGGCCATGGCCGAGGTACTCGGGACCCACGTGCAGCGGTTGGCGACCATCGTCAACGGTGACTGCGCCTGCACCACCCACGTCCCGCTCACGACCGCTGAAAAGCCACTAACCGTTCGACGCCCAGCCCGCGTCGAAGCCACCACGAGCAAGCAAGGAGCGTCGTCATGACGACCACCCCCGAGGTTCAGAAGCTGGCCGAGCCGCTGTCCCAGGAAGAGGCCATCGCCTCGATGGGCCGGTACGGCTACGGCTGGGCCGACTCCGACATCGCGGGCGCCAGCGCACAGCGCGGCCTGTCCGAAGCGGTGGTCCGTGACATCTCCGCGAAGAAGAACGAGCCGGAGTGGATGCTGGAGACCCGGCTGAAGGCACTGCGCATCTTCGACCGCAAGCCGATGCCGAAGTGGGGTTCCAACCTCGAGGGCATCCACTTCGACAACATCAAGTACTTCGTGCGGTCCACCGAGAAGCAGGCCGCGACGTGGGATGACCTGCCGGAGGACATCCGCAACACGTACGACAAGCTGGGCATCCCGGAAGCCGAGAAGCAGCGGCTGGTGTCCGGCGTTGCGGCGCAGTACGAGTCAGAGGTGGTTTACCACCAGATCCGGGAAGACCTTGAGCAACAAGGCGTCATCTTCCTGGACACCGACACGGCGCTGCGCGAGCACCCGGAGATCTTCCGGCAGTACTTCGGCACGGTGATCCCGGCCGGGGACAACAAATTCTCGGCGCTGAACACCGCGGTGTGGAGTGGTGGCAGCTTCATCTACGTCCCGCCGGGCGTGCATGTCGACATCCCGCTGCAGGCGTACTTCCGGATCAACACCGAGAACATGGGCCAGTTCGAGCGAACGCTGATCATCGTCGATGAGGGTGCCTACGTGCACTACGTCGAAGGGTGCACTGCGCCGATCTACAAATCGGATTCGCTGCACTCGGCGGTAGTCGAGATCATCGTCAAGCCCGGTGGCCGTTGCCGTTACACCACAATTCAGAACTGGTCGAACAACGTCTACAACCTGGTGACCAAGCGGGCCCGCGCCGAGGCCGGCGCCACGATGGAGTGGGTGGACGGCAACATCGGGTCGAAGGTGACGATGAAGTACCCGGCGGTGTGGATGACCGGCGAGCATGCCAAGGGTGAGGTGCTGTCGGTCGCGTTCGCCGGCGAAGGCCAGCACCAGGACACCGGCGCCAAGATGCTGCACCTGGCTCCGAACACGTCGAGCAACATCGTGTCCAAGTCGGTGGCCCGCGGCGGTGGACGCGCGTCGTATCGTGGTCTGGTCCAGGTCAACAAGGGTGCGCACGGATCGCGCTCTAGCGTGAAATGCGATGCGCTGCTGGTCGATACGATCAGTCGCAGCGACACCTATCCCTACGTCGACATCCGCGAGGACGACGTGACGATGGGTCATGAGGCGACGGTGTCCAAGGTCAGCGAGAACCAGCTGTTCTACCTGATGAGCCGCGGGCTGACCGAGGACGAGGCGATGGCGATGGTGGTGCGCGGCTTTGTCGAGCCGATCGCCAAGGAACTGCCGATGGAGTACGCGCTGGAGCTCAACCGGCTGATCGAGCTGCAGATGGAAGGCGCGGTCGGGTAGTGACGGGATTGACTGAAGCGGTGGAGGGTTCGTCGCTCGCCGCTGCTAACAAGGGCGAGCAGTTCGCGTCTTTCGATGTCGACGCGTTCGAGGTCCCCGGTGGCCGCGACGAGCTTTGGCGGTTCACCCCGCTACGCCGGTTGCGTGGCCTGCACGACGGCTCGGCGCACGCGACCGGGACCGCACAGATTACCGTCAGCGAGCGGCCCGGCGTGCGTGTCGAAACCGTGCGGCGCGGCGACCAGCGGCTCGGCGACGGTGGTGCGCCCACTGATCGTGTTGCCGCGCAGGCATTTTCGTCGTTCAACTCCGCGACTCTGATCACCGTCGCGCGCGACACGCAGGTCGTTGAGCCGATCGAGGTGGTGGTCACCGGTCCGGGCGAGGGTTCAGTGGCCTATGGACATCTGCAGATCCGGGCAGAGGAGCTGGCCGAGGCCGTTGTCGTCATCGATCAGCGCGGCAGCGGAACCTACGCCGACAATGTGGAATTCGTCGTCGACGACGCCGCCCGGCTCACGGTGGTGTGGATCGCAGACTGGGCCGACGACGCGGTACAGGTCAGCGCGCAACACGCCCGGTTGGGCAAGGATGCGGTACTGCGCCATGTAGCCGTCACGCTTGGTGGCGACGTGGTGCGAATGTCGGCCACGGTGCGCTTCGCTGGGCCCGGCGGCGACGCGGAGCTACTTGGTCTGTACTTCGCCGACGACGGCCAGCACCTGGAGTCGCGGCTACTTGTTGACCATGCGCAACCCGACTGCAAATCCAACGCAATGTACAAGGGTGCGCTGCAAGGAGATCCGGACTCGAACCGGCCGGACGCGCACACCGTCTGGGTGGGCGACGTGTTGATCCGGGCCGAGGCCACCGGCACCGACACTTTCGAAGTCAACCGAAACCTGGTGCTCACCGACGGCGCGCGCGCCGACTCGGTGCCCAACTTGGAGATCGAGAGCGGCGAGATCGTCGGCGCCGGACACGCAAGCGCCACCGGACGATTCGACGACGAGCAACTGTTCTATCTGCGTTCCCGCGGTATCCCCGAAGAGCAGGCCCGCCGACTGGTGGTGCGTGGTTTCTTCAACGAGATCATCGCCAAAATCGCGGTACCTGAAATACGGGAGCGTTTAACCACAGCCATCGAGCACGAATTGGCCATCACGGAATCGAGAGCGACCGCCTAATGACCACCTTGGAAATCAAAGACTTACACGTCAGCGTCGAGAACCAGACGGACGGCGGCGAGATCGCCATTCTCAACGGTGTGAACTTGACCGTGAGTTCCGGCGAGACGCATGCGGTGATGGGGCCCAACGGATCTGGCAAATCCACCCTGTCCTACGCCATCGCCGGACACCCGAAGTACCGCGTAACGTCGGGCTCGATCACGCTCGACGGCCAGAATGTTCTGGACATGAGCGTCGACGAGCGGGCTCGCGCCGGCCTGTTTTTGGCCATGCAGTATCCCGTTGAGGTGCCGGGCGTGTCGATGTCGAACTTCCTGCGCTCGGCCGCGACCGCCGTGCGCGGTGAGGCGCCCAAACTGCGGCACTGGGTCAAAGAAGTCAAGGCCGCGATGGAGGAGCTTGACATCGACCAGGCCTTCGGCGAACGCAGTGTCAACGAAGGCTTTTCCGGCGGCGAGAAGAAGCGCCACGAGATCCTGCAGCTGGGTCTATTGAAGCCCAAGATCGCGATTCTCGACGAGACCGACTCCGGCCTGGATGTCGACGCGCTGCGCGTGGTCAGCGAGGGCGTCAACCGCTACGCCGAATCGCAGCACGGCGGGATCCTGCTGATCACGCACTACACCCGGATCCTGCGGTACATCCATCCCGAATTCGTGCACGTGTTCGTCGGCGGCCGGATCATCGAATCGGGAGGACCGGAACTGGCCGACGAACTCGAAGAAAACGGCTACGTCCGCTTCACCCAAACGGCGGCTGAGAAGGTTTAGGGGAGCCTGACCCGTGAGCACTTCCGTCACCCCACTGGACGTCGACGCGATCCGCGCCGACTTTCCGATCCTCAAGCGGGTGATGCGGGGCGGAAATCAGTTGGCGTACTTAGATTCCGGCGCAACCTCGCAGCGACCGGTGCAAGTTCTCGACGCCGAACGCGAATTCCTGTTGACATCCAACGGCGGAGTGCACCGCGGAGCACACCAGCTGATGGAGGAGGCCACGGACGCCTACGAGCAGGGGCGCACGGACATCGCAGCTTTTGTCGGCGCGCACGCCGAGGAGCTGGTGTTCACCAAGAACGCGACCGAGGCGCTCAACCTGGTGTCCTACGTGTTCGGCGACAACCGCTTCGAGCATGCCGTCGGGCCCGGGGACGTCATCGTCATTACCGAGCTTGAGCACCACGCCAACCTCGTCCCGTGGCAGGAACTGGCCCGGCGCACCGGCGCGACGCTGCGCTGGTATGGCGTCTCCGGCGATGGGCGTATCGATCTGGACTCGCTAAGGCTCGATGACCATGTCAAAGTCGTTGCGTTCAGCCATCATTCGAACGTCACCGGAGCGCTAGCCCCGGTCGCCGAGCTGGTAGCCCAAGCGCGCGCCGTGGGCGCGTTGACCGTGCTGGACGCGTGCCAGTCGGTGCCGCACGAGCCCGTGAACTTCCATGCCCTCGACGTGGATTTTGCAGCGTTTTCCGGGCATAAGATGCTGGGCCCCAACGGAATCGGTGTGCTGTACGGGCGTCGCGAGCTGCTCGCCGCGATGCCGCCGTTTCTTACCGGCGGATCGATGATCGAGAACGTCGCCATGGAAACGTCCACCTATGCGGCTCCGCCGCAGCGGTTTGAGGCCGGCACTCCGATGACCTCTCAAGTGGTCGGACTGGCTGCGGCCGTACGCTACCTCGGCGCAATCGGTATGGACGCGGTGGCAAATCACGAACATCAGCTGACCGCCGCCGCGATCGAGGGACTGTCCGGCATCGACGGCGTGCGGATCATCGGACCGACATCGATGGAGCACCGCGGATCACCGGTGTCCTTTGTCGTCGACGGCGTGCATGCCCACGACGTTGGCCAGGTCCTCGACGACGACGGGATCGCTGTGCGAGTCGGACACCACTGCGCATTGCCGTTGCACCGCCGGTTTGGTCTGGCCGCCACCGCGCGCGCATCGTTCGCGCTTTACAACACCCAGGAGGAGGTCGATCGGCTGGTGGCCGGCGTGCAGCATGCCCTCGACTTCTTCGGCGAGGCGTGAGCCGCCGTGCGCCTGGAACAGATCTACCAAGACGTGATCCTCGATCACTACAAGCATCCGCAGCACCGCGGGCTGCGCGAGCCGTTCGGCGCGCAGGTGCACCACCTCAACCCGGTGTGCGGCGACGAGGTCACGCTGCGGGTCGCGCTGTCAGAAGACGGTGAGCAGATCGCCGATGTCTCCTACGACGGGCAGGGCTGCTCGATCAGCCAAGCGGCCACCTCGGTGCTCACCGAGCAGGTGATTGGGCAAACGGTGGGCGAAGCGATCAAGACCGTCACCGCGTTCACCGAGATGGTGGCTTCGCGGGGCACCGTCGCCGGCGACGAGGATGTACTCGGCGACGGTATCGCGTTCGCGGGCGTCGCCAAATATCCCGCCCGGGTCAAATGTGCGCTGTTGGGCTGGATGGCGTTTAAAGATGCGCTGGCCCAGGCCAGCGCGGAGGAGGTCAAGGATGAGCGAAACCGCCGCACCGGATAACGAGCTGCTCGCCGACGTCGAGGAGGCCATGCACGACGTCGTCGACCCCGAACTGGGCATCAACGTGGTCGACCTCGGACTGGTCTACGGCCTGAACTTGGAAGAGGGCGACGAAGGGACCATCGCGCTGATCGACATGACGTTGACGTCGCCGGCCTGCCCGCTGACCGACGTCATCGAAGACCAGTCGCGTAGCGCGCTGGTCGGCGCCGGTCTGGTGGACGAACTGCGGATCAACTGGGTGTGGAACCCGCCGTGGGGCCCGGACAAGATCACCGACGACGGCCGCGATCAACTGCGCGCCCTCGGTTTCACCGTCTAAGGGTTGAAGTTGCACTGGGGCTGGGTAACCTCATCATTGTGAGCGACGCCATAGCCCGCGGGGCCAACGAGAAGGGCACCGGTGCGGAGCCGCATGTCATCGTAATGTTCGGCGCCACAGGCGATTTGGCGCGCCGGAAGTTGCTGCCCGGCCTCTTTCACCTGTCCTGTTCCAACTTGGCGCCCGAGATGCGCATTATTGGCACGTCGCTCGATGAGCTGGACACCGCGGACTTTCGCAAGCTGGTGCTTAAGGCTTGCCACGAATTCTCCAACCACGACGTTGACGACGAACTTTTGGATCAGTTCTCCGCCAACTTGAATTACGTTTCCCTGCATGGCGGTCCGGAGGAGCTAGGTAGCGCGGTCAGAGAGCAGATCGACGAACTCGGTGGTGATGCCCGTCTGCTGCACTACCTGAGTGTGCCGCCTGCGGCGGTGATGAAGGTCATGGAGACGGTGAGCAAGCTGGACTTGGTCCAGAACTCTCGGGTCATCATGGAAAAGCCTTTCGGCATCGATCTGGGCAGCGCACGAGAGTTGAACAAGGCGATTCACGAGATATTCGAAGAAGAACAGATCTTCCGGATCGATCACTTCCTGGGTAAGGAGGCCGCGCAGAATATCCTCGCATTCCGATTCGCGAACGGATTGTTCGAGCCGATCTGGAATCGAAACTTCATCGACCACATCCAGATCGACGTGCCGGAGCGGCTCACGCTGGAGGGCCGCGCCCAGTTCTACGAATCGGTGGGGGCGTTCAAGGACATGGTGGTCACCCACTTATTCCAGATTCTGGCGTTCGTCGCGATGGAGCCGCCCACCGAGCTTGTTTCAGAGGCGATCAGCGAGGAGAAGAACAAGGTTTTCCGCTCGATGCGCCCGCTTGATCCCAACAAGGTGGTGCGCGGGCAATACCGGGGTTACCGCGACGAGCCTGGGGTATCGGCCGAATCGGACACCGAAACGTTCGTCGCGCTCGAATGCGAGATCGACAATTGGCGTTGGGCGGGCGTCCCGTTCTTTCTGCGCACCGGCAAGGGCCTCGCTGAGGGACAGCGCATCATCTCGATCGCGTTTCACGAGCCGCCGCGCAGCATGTTCCCGGCCGGCTCCGGCGTCGGAAAGAAAGGTCCGGATCACCTGACGTTCGATCTGGCCGATGTGTCCAAGATGTCCCTGTCGTTCTACGGCAAGCGGCCCGGCCCGGGGATGAAGCTGGACAAGCTCAGCCTGCAGTTCACCATGGAAGAAACCGGGCACGCGGGCGACGTCCTGGAGGCATACGAGCGGTTGATTCTCGATGCGATGCGCGGCGACCGGACGTTGTACAACTCCGCTGAGGGTATTGAGCGGCTCTGGGAGGTCTCGGCCCCGCTGCTCGAAGACCCGCCACTGGCACATAGCTACGACCTCGATTCATGGGGTCCCAACGCGGTCCACCCGCTGATTGCCCCGCGTGCGTGGCGGCTGCCGTTCGAACGTGGCTGGCGCAGCAAGAACTGAGAGCTCCTCAACGCCAGGGCAGGTCGGTGTTATCGCCGCTCCAGCGTGATGGCGGAATCATCGGCGCCCCACGCAATCCCGACGTCTCGACGTGGCGCAGCGCGGCATCCAGGTGCTGGCGCATCCGGCGTTCGGCCTTCTGCGGGTCTTTAGCGGTGATCGCCGCGGCGATCGCGCGATGTGATTTGGCTGCTTCGTCGCGGTCATATTGAGTGATGTCCTGCTCGGCGGCGGCCCAGCGCACCGCCTGTTCGACCGCCGCCAAAACCGTAGTGAGAAGCGGGTTTCCGCTGGCCTGCACCAGCAGCTCGTGAAATTCGTGGTAGCCGGTGCCGTCGGGTGCGATGCCGTGCTCGGCGACCACCGCGATGCGCTCGCGTTGTTGAGCGGTGGCGTGCTCGGCGACGTGGGCTGCCGCGGCGGGTTCGAGCATTTTCCGGAACTCCAGCAGGTCGCCCCAGGTGGCTTTTGTGAGGGTGAATAACTGCACCAGTGAATGAGCAGTCCGTTCGGGCTCGGGATGACGGATGCGGACCCCGCTGCGTCCCTGGCTGGTGGCGGTGAGTCCCTCGGCGGCCAGCAGCCGCAGCGCCATGCGCACCGTTTCCCGGCTGACGCCGAGTTGATTGACCAGCTGTCCTTCGGTGGGCAGCGAATCGCCCGGCACGAGTTCGCCGGACAGAATTCGCCGGCGCAGCGCAGCGGCCACCGCGTCGGGGGCACGGGAGGGTCTTGTCATTGTCACGGCACTTAGTATACTAAGTTGTCATGACAAATGTCCCGAATGCCGCAGTGCTCACCGGCGCGTTCCGGCCGATGCGGTTCGAGGCGACCGTCGAGGATTGCGTGACCAGCTTCGGCGAAGTCCCGAAGGAACTGGCCGGCGGGTTCTACCGAGTCGGCCCGACGTTCAAACGGCCGACCCGACAGGGCGCCAACGGCCTGCTGGCGATGGACGGCATGGTCCAAGGCCTCACGTTCGACAACGGCCGCGCCGATTTTCGCAATCGCTGGGTTCGCACGCCCAAATACCAACTGGAAGACAAACATCAGCGCGGCATGTTCTGCTGGTCTGACGGTGAGTGGACAGACTGGCGCAACATCGGCTTTGGTGCCGCTGTACGCGACGAATTCACCCGCGGAATTCCGCAGGGCACCAACAACATCAACTGCTTCCCGTTTGCCGGTGAGATCCTGGCGTCGGGAGAGCAGGGCAGCCCTCCGGTGGCGCTGGATCCGATCACCCTGGACACCCGGGGGGTAGTGCCGTGGTCACCGCAGCTGTCCCGCGGGATCTTCGACAAGGCCGGCTACGGCGATGCCGCTTTCACCGCGCACCCGAAATGGGATGCCGACAGCGGCACGCTGTACGGCTGGGCCTACAGCAACCACAAGCCGTACGTCACGATCCACGTCGTGCAACCGGACGGCGCGGTGACCTCCCGCGAGCTCTGGGATGCTCCGTATTCCTCAGAAGTCCATGACATGTGGCTAACCCCGGATTGGATGGTGTTGCCGTTTCAGGGTTTCGCGTTCGATCCGGACCGGATTGAGCACGGACAGTCAGTGCAAGGCTGGCATCCGGAGCTACCGATCATGCTGGCGCTGGTGCCGCGCGACGACGTCGAACACGGCGAAATTCGTTGGATCACAGTGGAGATCGAGCCACAGTATGTAATGCACACGTTGGCCGCCGACGTCGATGGCGACACCCTGACGTTGGAAGCCCCGATCTTCGAGCGCCCGCCGTTCCCGTTGGACATCGACGGGTTTCAGGGCGACGACGTCGCGCTGTTCTTCAACCTGGCGCGCAGCACACTGGGACGCTGGACGGTTGACCTGGCCGGCGGCGGCGCGAAATCCGAACTGCTCGACGATCGGCCGTGCGAGCTGCCCAAGGTCGACGAACGCTTCTACGGCCGCGGACACCGCTGGGGATATCTGATCGGCGGGGACGCCAAAGGCAACGGGATGCGGATGCACAGCCTGGTCGTGCGCGACCGCACCACCGGAACCGAGCAGCAGTACCGACTGCGGCATGAGCGCCCGGCGCTGGTGATGGAGCCGACATTCGTGCCGCGCACCGCCGATGCGCCTGAAGGTGACGGCTACCTGATGGTCCCGGTGTCGCGGTGGACCGAAAACCTGGGTGAATACATCATTTTCGATACCGACGACGTCACCGCGGGACCGATATGTCGCATCGAGATTCCCTTCATCCTCGGCTTCACCCCGCATGGGCATTGGATGGACTTCCGGTGATGCTCAACGATGTCGAGGAAGCCGAGCTACGGGCTTCAGTGCACGGCATCGTCGCCGGCTTCGGCAACGAATACTTCACCCGGTGTAGCGAAACCCTGCAACATCCCACCGAGCTGTGGGACGCACTGGCCGCGGGTGGTTTCGTCGGAGTGAACCTGCCGGAGGAATACGGGGGCGGGGGAATGGGATTGAGCGCGATAAACATTGTCGCCGAGGAGGCCGCTGCCGCGGGTTGCCCGCAGATCATGCTGATGATCTCGCCGGGGATCGTCGGCAGCCTGCTGTCTCGGCACGCCACCCACGAGCAGAAACAGCAATGGCTGGCGCCGATGGCGGCGGGAACGGCGAAGATCGCGTTCGCTATCACTGAACCCGACGCCGGCTCCAACAGCCACCAACTCGCCACCACCGCACGCCGCGACGGCGACAAGTACTACATCAGCGGGCAAAAAACGTTCATCACCGCCGCCGACCAAGCCGATGCGCTGCTTGTCGTCACCCGCACCGGCACCGACGCCCGAGGCCGTGCACTGCTTTCGCTGTTCCTCGTCGACCGCGACACACCGGGCATCGAGATGCACCGCATCCCAATGACGTTCGAGATCACCGACAAATCGTTCACCGTGTTCTTCGACAACGTCGCGGTCCCGGCGGATCGGTTGGTCGGCGGCGAAGGCAACGGGCTGCGTGTCGCGTTTGACGGCATGAATCCCGAGCGGGTGATCATCGCCGCGATCTGCAACGGCGTCAGCCGCTACGCCCTTGACAAGGCGGTGGCCTACGCCCGGGAACGCCAGGTGTGGCAGGCGCCGATCGGCGCGCATCAAGGCATCGCGCATCCGTTGGCGGAGGCCAAGATTGCGCTCGAGGCGGCCAGGCTGATGACCCGCCACGCTGCCGCCGGTTACGACGCCGGAGTCGACGCCGGCGAAGCCAGCAACATGGCCAAGTTCCTGTCTGCCGATGCGGCGATCCGCTGCCTGGATCAGGCGATCGAGGTGCATGGTGGGAGTGGTTTTACCCGTGAAGTCGCGCTAGCCAACATGTACGAGTTTGTCCGGCTGTTCAAAACCGTGCCGATCACCCGCGAGATGATCCTCAACCACATCGCGCAGCACAGCCTCGGCTTGCCGAAATCGTACTGAGCGCGCGCGTCTCTAGAACGCCGCTTCGGGAAGCGCCATGATGTCGTCGTCGATATCCTCGATGATGCCGCGCAGCGCGGTGAGGTTCGGCAGCACGTTCTTGACGAAGAATCGCGCGGTGGCGATCTTGCCCCGATAGAACGCTTCGCCACTGGCCGGCGCTGTGGCCAACGCAGCTTGCGCGAGGTCGGCTTGTGCCAGTAGCCGCCAGCCGATGAGCAAGTCGCCGACGGCGAGCAGGAACCGCACCGATGCGAGACCGACTTTGTATATCTCCTCCTGCTGTTCGGGGGCGGCCATCAGGTATCCGGTCAGGGTGGCGGTCATCGCCGTGACGTCGTCGAGCGCGGTCTGCAGCAGTTCGGCAGACGGGCGGAGCGCCTCATCGCAGGTATCGATGGTGTGACGGATCTGCGATGCCACGTGCTCAAGGGCTTGGCCGCGGTCGCGAATGATCTTACGGAAGAAGAAATCCAGCGCCTGGATTGCCGTGGTGCCTTCGTAGAGCGAGTCGATCTTGGCATCGCGGGCGTATTGCTCGATGGGGTAGTCGGTCAAATAGCCCGACCCTCCGAGTGTTTGCAGCGACTCGGTCAGGATTTCGTAGGCCCGTTCGGAGCTCACACCCTTCACCACTGGGAGCAGAAGATCGTTGACGCGGTGCGCCATCTCAGCGTCTGCTCCTGAAACCTGTTGTGCAACAGCGTCGTCCTGATGCGCCGCGGCATACATGTACAGCGCGCGCAATCCTTCGGCGTAGGCCTTCTGCGTGATCAGGCTGCGGCGCACATCCGGATGCTGCATGATCGTGACCCGCGGCGCGGCCTTGTCGGTCATCTGAGTCAGATCCGCGCCCTGCACCCGGACTTTGGCGTATGCCAGCGCGTTGAGATATCCGGTGGACAACGTCCCGGCGGCCTTGACGCCGACCGACATGCGTGCGTTCTCGATGACGGTGAACATCTGCGCGATTCCGTGGTGCACGTCGCCGACCAGGTAGCCGACGGCGGGCACCCCGTGGGCGCCGAAGGTCAATTCGCAAGTCGGGGATGCCTTCAGGCCCATCTTGTGTTCCAGTCCGGTGGCGAAAACCCCGTTGCGGGAGCCAAGTTCGAAGGTCTCCGGGTCGAACAGGTACTTGGGAACGTAGAACAGGCTCAGACCTTTGGTGCCCGGACCGGCACCCTCGGGGCGGGCCAGCACGAGATGGAAGATGTTTTCGGCGGTGTCGCCGACATCGCCGCCGGAGATGAATCGCTTGACGCCCTCGATGTGCCAGCTGCCGTCGGGTTGTGCGATCGCTTTGGTTCTTCCCGCCCCGACGTCGGAGCCGGCGTCCGCCTCGGTGAGCACCATCGTGGCCGCCCACCCGCGCTCCAGGCCCATCGTTGCCCACCGCTTCTGCTCTTCGGTGCCCTCCACATAAAGGGCGTTGGCCATCGCCGGGCCCATGCTGTAGAAGAAGGCCGCAGCCGGATTAGCGCAGTGCAGCATCTCGTTGATCGCCCACGTCACCGGGCTTGGTGCGGACACGCCGCCGATCTCTTCGGCCAGACCGATGCGCCACCACTCGGCGTCCTTGACCGCCTGCACCGACTTGGCCAACTCGGACGGCACGGACATGGTGTGCCGGTCCGGCTCGAAAACCGGTGGATTGCGGTCGGCGGCGGCGAAGGATTCGGCGACCGGACCCTCAGCCAGGCGGGCGACTTCCTCGAGCATGGTGTGGACTGTTTCGACGTCGAGCTCGCGATAGCGCCCTGAGCCGAGAACCTTGTCGATGCCGAATACCTCGAACAGGTTGAACTCAATGTCGCGAAGGTTAGCGATGTAGTGCCCCAACGGTTTACGCCTCCTCGTCAACGCCCCGGTGAACTTGGACGCAGTGTGTCCGAGGGGAGATCGGGTACGCAACCGTAACCTACGCCGACGGAACCGTAACTTACGCTGACGGAACCGTAGGGTGCGAGGTCAGCGGATTACCGCGATACGCATGCGATTAACGGCGATGGTGCGGCCACGGGATGTGGAAGTGGTGGTGCGGGCGGCCCATCGGTGGACACGGTTCGAGGTCGATGGTTTGTGCGTGCAGCACAGCGCCGTCCTTGGTTCCCTGCGCTGCCATGCACTTACCGTTCTGAATTGCTTGCGCGTCGGTAACCGCGTGCTTGGTATAGGTGGTCGTGTTGATGACCGTCACCGTGCCGTGCGTAGTTTTGCCGGTCGGATCGGTGCTGTCGACCGCAATGGTGTCACCGGTCACCGACGTCACCGTGCCGTACACGGGTGCTGCGGACCCCGGGCTGGGTGGCGGCGGCGGCGGGCACCGGCCGCCTTCAGACGGGCTGATATCCACCGATTCTGCGGTGATCGCACCGCCGGGCGAAGCGCCTTGCGGGGCCGGCTTGACGTCGACGCAACTCCCGGGTTTCACGTCGGTCAGCGCTGCGGAGCTGAGCTCGGTGACCATCGTCTGCGGGGTGAAGTCCACTGTCGCCCCGCTCCGGTCTCGCTGGGTGAGCTGGATCGTGTTGCCAGATACCGACCTGACCAAGCCCTCGATCTCGTCATGGCCCATGGGTGGTGCAGGCGGCGGCTTGGGCGAAGTTGGCGAAGGACTTGCTGAGCTGGCCGACGTGCTGGGTTTTGCGTTGTTTTCGTTGCCCGAACTTCCGCATGCGGAAAGCGACACGACCGTGGTGGCAGTGACCGCGATGATCGCGAGCTGAGTCAATCGATGGTGCTGCGTCGTGGCGCTCATCAGGTTCTCCGATCGCGGCGTTGCGCGCGGAGTACCCGCTGCAGCCGACTTGCACAATTATTAGTCCAGGCGTGAGCGGCCGTTTGCTGAGGTCCGCTCGAACTAGGGTTGTCCCATGTTGTGGTTGTGCAAAACCTGCGGAGTCGAGCACAGCACCGCGTCAAACGTGTGCGCGATTTGTGCCGACGATCGGCAGTGGGTGCCGGCCGAGGGTCAGCAATGGGCGACGCTGGAGCAGCTGGTTGCCGACGGGATGCGGTCGCACGTCTCGGTCATCGAGGACGGACTCGTCGCGGTCGGCAGTTCGCCGCCGTTGGGAATCGGACAGCTGGGAAAGCTGGTGTGCACCGATGCCGGCAATGTGCTGTGGGATCCGTCCGGCTTCGTCGACGACGACGCGGTGGCCGCAGTAGCAGCGCGTGGACCGGTCATCGCCATTGTGGCCAGCCACCCGCACATGTACGGCGCACAAGTCGAGTGGAGCCACCGACTGGGTGGCGTCCCGGTGTACGTCAACGCCGCGGATGCCGAGTGGGTGATGCGCCCCGACCCGGTGATCGAGCAGTGGTCGGATGCTTTGCAGCTGACCCCTTCGTTATCCGTGGTCCGGGTGGGGGGACATTTTCCCGGCAGCGCGGTCGCCTGTTGGGCCGACGGTGCCGGCGGGCGCGGCGTGCTGCTGGCCGGCGACACCATCTTTCCCAACCCGGACCGGCGCACGGTCGCGTTCCTGCGCAGCTACCCGAACCGCCTTCCGCTATCCGCTGCCGTCG
>NZ_JBAUZA010000421.1:0-5478 GCF_049585075.1 Mycobacterium sp. | reverse complement strand
CCCTGAATTTCGACACCCCAGCCCAACGCCTAGCCGCCCTCCTAGAAGAGGCAGCCTGACCGATGTTGCACTAACCACTTGACTTTGAGCGCGATTCGCGTACAACAACCCCACGTTCGGCGGCCGGGCAATCGCACATCAGCGAGGATTCAGCGCGGCAGATGACGGGTAGCCCGTCAGGCATGCGCGCAGAAGAAGGCGACGAAACCGTCGACGAACTTGCGGACGAAGCTGCAAAAACAAAGAAAGAGCTCAAAGAATCCACCGAGACTGGCAAGCAGGTCCAGGAAGAGTCGGAGAACCCCGGTAAGCATCGCAAAGTGTGACGGCGGTCATTGCGTTCGCCGTCAAAACTATTGACAATTTGTCAATGATCCGGCCGATCTTGATGCTGCCCCGGTGCGCAGCAGTCCTGCTGATTTCCGCGGCATCGTTTTCCTTGACCAACCCGGCCGCCTCGGCCACCAACGGCGGAACCGTGGTTCCGCTGAGAAGTGTGCTGCGGGCGTGCGATTTCAGCCCGATCAACGGCGGAGCGCCGCAGAATAATGCCTCAGCCTCATCGGTAATCCGAGTAAACGGGGCCACGGTCGCGGCCGAGGTGCACTTGTCGAACCCCGGTTCGGCGAGCACCCACTACGACGTCAGCCTGATCCAGGCGCCTCGGGCATCGAATTCGCCGTGCCGTTTCGCGGGCCCGGGTGTGGCGGTGGGCGGTCTTGATCTCGATCCGGGCGGCCAGGCGACGACCACCGTTCAAGACGCCGTCCAGTCGGGCACGACCGGGGTGTGGGTTTTTATCCAGCGCCCAGCCGAGTCTGCCCAAACGCCAGCCGAGTTCTACACGTCTGACTTCGTCGCGCCGGTCTAGCCTCTCGGCGAATAGGTAGGGCCGCCACCGACGCGACCACAGTCGCCGGCCTTGCGGCCCTACGGCTGTTAGGCGTTGATCGCGGTCTTTTGGCCGTTGTGGCCGATCTCAATGCGCCGCGGCTTGGCCCTTTCTGCGACCGGGATCGTCAACCGCAAGACGCCGTCGTGGTAGTTGGCCTCGATCTTGTCGGTGTCGAGGTTTTCGCCCAGGAACAACTGGCGGCTGAACACCCCGCGGGGGCGTTCGGCAGAGAGCATTTCGCGGTTCTGGTCGAGCTCCGGACGCTCGGCGCGCACCGTCAGCGCGTTACGCTCGACGTTGAGATCAAGCGAATCTTCCTTTACGCCGGGCAGATCGAACTCGACGATGAACTGGTCGCCGTCTCGCCAGGCATCCATGGGCATCACCGCCGGCCGAGCAGCCGTGCCGAGTACCTGTTGCGTCCAGCGGTCGAGGTCACGGAATGGATCTGTACGCATCAATACCATGTTTCACCTCCCGGTTAGGGCAGACGATCTATGTCTGCGGAAATAGTTTTGTGATACCACCGCGCGGACACTTCCGCAAGTATTCAGCCGAAAGTTTTCCGTCCGACTGGACAACTTATTCGATGGTGAGCAACGCGTGATCGATATACGGAAGCCGCTCGGGTGGTGTTGTGCCCTGGATCGCGGCCAGGAACCGCTCCGCCAGCTCACGCAGCTTGATGTTGGTTTCCTGGGAACGCCACGCCAAAATGTCAAACGCTCGTTCTGCGGAGACCCCGTAAGCGGCCATCAGGACACCCTTGGCTTGCTCGATATTGGCCCGGGCAGCTGCGGCTTCAGAGAGGACTCTGGTGATATCAGATTGGATCGCCTCAGTGACATCGATGTAGAACCCCGAGGTGCCGATCACCCTTCCCGCGTCACCGACCATGCTGTCGCCTGCGACGACCACACAGTGTTCGTGCCCGGCGGTATCGATGATGCGATGCCGACTGCTAAACGGCTCCCCTTCAAGGACCCGGTGCAACACCGCGGCGTCCTGCTCGCGATCTTCAGGGTGTTGGTGCCGCAGCAACAGTTCGGTCGTGGGTGTTACGACGCCCGGTTCATAGCCGTGCATGCGGGCCACCGCATCCGACCACTCCCAGCGGTGCCCGTCGAGGAAGAACCGGAACCTGCCGACGCGTTGCGGTGCGCCGGCGCCCAAGACAGCGTCGACCGCGTCCAGGTCGTCGGCCACGTCGGCGGTGAGCGTCTGCCCGGCCGGTTGTGAGCCATTGCCGTCGAACTGGGTGCCTGGGGCGCTGTCCTCAGATTCCCGCAGCCGGGCCGTGTGCTTTGACATCCCCTTAACCTGCCCTCCGACGGTTGATAATTTATGTCTAACGATATAGTTTTGTCATGTCAGCTGGAATCATTTTTATTCCAGTACCCTGTGATCGAACGGGTCAAACGGGAGGGACGCTTGGCTGACGCAGCGATATCGCGCTCGACGCGCGGTGTGTATGGGATCTCGGTTGCGGCCGAGCTGTCGGGACTCGGTCCGCAGACGCTGCGACTCTACGAGCGTTTGGGCTTACTGACCCCGGCCCGCACCCCCGGCGGCACCCGCCGCTACAGCGACGACGACCTGCACCGGCTTAAGCAGATTTCCGAATTGGTCGACCAGGGCGTCAACCTCGCCGGCATCGCCCGCATCTTGGATCTTGAGCACCGGAATAGCACGCTGGAGTCCCACAACGCCCAGCTGCAATCTGACAACGCCGAATTGAAAGCCACTCAACGAGCCAGGTCGCCGAAGGCCCGGACTAAGTCGCGCTCATCTCGCTAGACCCGGATTCGGCGAGGCCGCAACTATGCCGCAATCAGTCGCCTCACCGAGCTCAAGGCTAGCGACCCGCGCCGGTCTGATCTGCCCGGCGCGCAACCTAGATCGGGAGCAGTCCGTGCTTGCGGAGGACCCGCCCGTGTAACTGCTTGTCTCGCAACAGGTGCAGCGACCGGCGCAGCAGCAGACGCGTCTGGTGTGGCTCGATGACCGCGTCGATGAACCCGCGCTCGGCGGCAATCCACGGAGTGGCCATATTGAGGTTGTAGCCCTCGATGAAGTCTTTCTTGATCGCCTGCGCCTCGGGTGTGGTCGGATCGGGGAATCGCTTCATCAGCAACTGCGCAGCGCCGTCGGCCCCGATGACCGCGATACGCGCGGTGGGCCAGGCGAAGTTGAGGTCGGCGGTCAGCTGCTTGGATCCCATGACCGCGTAGGCGCCGCCGTAGGACTTGCGGATGGTGATCGTCACCTTCGGTACGTCGGCCTCGACGACCGCGTACAGGAATCGCCCGCCGCGCTTGATGATTCCGTTCTTCTCCTGCTCGACACCGGGCAGAAAGCCCGGAGTGTCGACGACGAATACCAGAGGTACGTAGAACGCGTCGCAGAACCGGACGAACCGGGCAGCCTTGTCGGAGGCCTCGTTGTCGATCGAACCGGACATGTAACTCGGCTGATTGGCCACCACGCCGACCGGCCGACCGTCGACCCGGGCGAACCCGGTGATGATGGATTGGCCGGCCTGGGCTGCGACGTCGAGGAAGTCGCCGTCGTCGAAGATCCGCAACAGGATCTCGTGCATGTCGTAGGCGGTGTTGTCAGAGTCTGGCACGATCGAGTCGAGTTCCAGGTCGGTCGCAGTAATCTCGGGCTCTAGTCCGGGATTGACCAGCGGCGCCGGGTCGAAGCAGTTCGACGGCAGGAACGACAAGAAATCGCGCACATACTGGAACGCGGCCGCCTCGGACTCCACCACCTGATGGATGTTGCCGTAGCGGGCCTGGGCGTCGGCGCCGCCCAGCTCGTCGAGGGTGACATCCTCGCCGGTGACATCCTTGATCACGTCCGGGCCGGTGACGAACATATAGCCCTGGTCGCGTACCGCAACTACCAGGTCGGTTTGGATCGGCGAATAGACCGCTCCCCCAGCGCATTTGCCGAAGATCAGAGAGATCTGCGGCGCCAATCCACTCAGCAAGTCGCCGCGGCGACCGAGCTCGGCGTACCAGGCCAGCGATGTGACCGCGTCCTGGATGCGGGCGCCGGCGGAATCGTTGATGCCGATGATCGGGCAGGCGACCATCGCGCACCACTCCATCAGCGCGGCGACCTTACGGCCGAACATCTCACCGACCGAGCCTTGGAACACCGTCTGGTCGTGCGAGAACACCCCAACCGGCCGGCCGTTGATGGTCGCGCGTCCGGTCATGCAGCCGTCGCCGAACAGCGCGTTGGGGTCACCCGGCGTCCGCGCCAATGCCCCGATCTCCAAGAAGCTGCCCGGATCGACCAGATCGTAGATGCGGGAGCGAGCACTCGGGAGGCCCTTCTTCTCGCGTCGTGCGATGGCCTTCGGATCCCCGGGTTCCTTGGCCAGCTCCAGCTTTTCGTGAAGTTCAGCCAGCAGCTCGGCGGTGGTCTTGGTCGTCACTTACGCCTCTTTCTGCTCTGCATCAATCTTGTTGAGCGCCTGGGTCATGTGCGCGCCGACCTTGGCGATGATCGGCTCGTCGATGGCCTGGATGTGTTCGCCGCCGATCGGCACGATCTCGAGATCGGAGATGTAGTCGCCCCAGCCGCCGTCGGGCTTACGGGTGGCGTAGCGCGGCTCGAACGTGATCGCGTCGTCGTGGTAGCGGTCGGCCATGTACAGCGTGACGTGACCGTCGTAAGGCTGGACCTGGACGGTGTCGATCGCGCGGTTGTCCAGGTACGACGTGCGCTGATGCTCGATGATCCCGCCGGGGATCTGCACGCCGCTGGCCTTGACGGCCTCCAACACGAACCTGACCTGTCCCTCGTCGTCGAGCTCTTCCAGCTGCTCGTAAGGGATTTCGGGGATCTCGATGTTGAAGGTCCGCTCGGCGAAGCGGGCGTAGCGCTCCCAGCGTTTGCGGGTCTCCTCTTTAGTCTGCGGGATTTCCTCCCCGGCGCGCACCGCGTCGATCAGCCCGACAAAGGGCACATCGCAGCCCTGTTGGCGCAGCCCGATCGCGCAGGCGTAGGCCAGCACCCCGCCCAGCGACCAGCCCACCAGGATGAACGGTCCGTCGCCCTGCAGCTCGCGTAGCTTCGGAACATATTGCGCGGCACGCTCTTCGATGGTGCCCTCGACGCGCTCGAAACCGTACATCGGGATGTCTGGCGGTAGGCGGTTGAGCAGCGGCTCGTAGACCACCGTCGATCCGCCCGCGGGGTGGAACACGAATACCGGTGGCTTGGTTGATCCTTCGGGCCTGGCACGGATGGTCCGCACGAAACCGTCGACCTGGCCGGCCTCCAGGTGTTCACGGACCGCGGTCGCCAGCTCTTCAATCGTTGTGGCGGCTTTCACGTCGTCTGGGCTGATCGTTCCCTCGGCACGCTCAGAAAGCCGTTGCGCCATCTTGGTGGCGGCATCGTCGTCGAGCTTCGGCAACGTGTTGAAGATGCCGCCCGCGGATTTGCCCGTGACGATCGCCCACGTGGCGAACGTGACCCGCTCGGCAGCATCGCGCGGCGGCACATCGGAACTGAGCGCCTCAGCGACCGCCTGCTGGTTGAGCGCCTGCGCGGCAGCCGCCAGG
>NZ_JBAUZA010000420.1:0-2072 GCF_049585075.1 Mycobacterium sp. | reverse complement strand
CGGCCAGTAGCCCGGCCCCCAGCGCAGCGGCCGGCCCGCGGTCCGCGCCTGCGGCAAAGAGCATGATCACCGCGAAACCCGGCAGCGTGAGCCAATTGGGTAGCCGGCGCTGGCGGATGTCGTAGCTGGTCAGCGCTCCCATCCAGAGCACCGCGGCTGCCATCAGCATGCGCGGCAGGCTAGTCCAACGCGGCGATCATCGCTTCTCGCGGCGCAGGCAGCCCTGTGAATTGTTCGACTTGCGCATACGCCTGATGCAGCAGCATCTGCAGGCCGCTGATCACCCGACCGCCCGCCGCCGTCACCGCCGCCGCCAGCGGCGTCGGCCAGGGGTCGTAGATCGCGTCCAGCAGCACCGGCGCCTTGGCGAATACCTCGGCATACCGTGCCGCGACGTCGGCAGGCAGCGTATTGACCAACACCGTCGCCTCATCGAGCGACCTGACGTTGTCCAGCGCGCAAAACCGGGTCACTACCCCGACCCGCTCCCCCAGCTCGACCAATCGGGCGGCCTTGTCCGGGTTGCGCGCCACCACGGTGACATCGCCGACACCCAACTCGGCCAAGGCCACGATCGCCGCCGGGGCGGTGCCGCCGGACCCCGCCACCACTGCCCGCCCCGACGCGGTGCCAAGCGCACCCGTCACCCCGTCGATGTCGGTGTTGTCGGCCCACCATCCGCCCGGCGTCTGCACGAGCGTGTTGGCCGACCCGACCAGCTCGGCGCGTTCGGTGCGTTCGACGGCAAACTGCAGCGCGGCGAACTTGCCTGGCATCGTCACCGAGACGCCGACCCATTCCGGCCCGAACCCGCCGACCACCGCGGCCAGTTCGTCGGCGCCGCACTCGATTCGCTCGTAGGTCCAGTCGCCTAGCCCCAGCGCACGGTAGGCGGCCAGGTGCAGTTGCGGGGAACGAGAATGCGCAATCGGCGAGCCGAGCACCCCAGCTCGTCTAGCGGGCGCTATCGAGGACACCGTTGTGCTTGGCCAGCTCGATGTTCGCCAGATGCTGTTGGTAGTCGCGGGTGAACAACGTCGTGCCCTGCGCGTCGATGGTGACGAAGTACAGCCAGTCACCGGGTTCGGGATGCTCGGCCGCTTTAAGCGCATCGGTGCCGGGCGAACATATCGGCGTCGCCGGCAGCCCCTCGGAAACGTAAGTGTTCCAAGGCGTTTGCTGCGCGCGATCGGCGTCGGTGGTAGCGACTTCGCGGCGATCCAGGGGATAGTTCACCGTCGAGTCGAACTCCAATGTGCGGTGCTCGGCCAGCCGGTTGTAGATGACCTGGGCCACCTTCGGGAAGTCCTGTGGTTTGGCCTCCCGTTGGACCAGCGACGCGACCACCAAAACGTTGTACGGCGACATGTTCATCGCGGTCGCGGTGTCCAGCAGACCCGACTTCACGTACTGCCCTGTGCTGGCGCTGATCAGCGTTTCCAGAATCGTCTGGGGAGTGCCCGACGGGTTGACGTTGAACGTTCCCGGCGCGATCAGGCCTTCCAGCCGGCGGTGATCGTCGCCCATCCGGCTGGCGGGGTCGACCGCCCAGGCCGGCACTGAAAGCGAAGCGAGCGGGGTCTTTTCGGCGGCCGTCCGCAGGTCGGCGCTCGAGACGCAGCGCGTGTCCCCGTCCAGGTCGACGCAGGTGGCCTTGGAGATCATTGTGAAGATGCCGGGTGTGGTGGCATTGGTCTTGACGTCGGCGGTGTCGTCGAGTTGCTGGCCCTCGGGAATCACCAACTTGCCCACCCGGCTCGCCGGGTCGGTGAGCCGCTTTACCGCCGACGACGCCGGAAGTTGGCTGCGCATCCGGTAATAGCCGGGTTGGATCGACGAGATCGCTTCGTTCCCGTCCGCCTCCTCGAGGAACGCTTTCACGGTGCGCACAACATCATGGTTGTGCAGCGTCTCGCCGATCGCCGTGGTCGAGTCGCCGGCGTGGATCTGAATCACCAAATCCTTTTTGCCGCTGCCGGAGTAGTCATTCTGCGGGCCGAAGCTGTGCCACAGTTTGGAGCCGACGAACACGGCCGCCACCACTACGACGATGAGCAGGCCGACGGCTGATC
>NZ_JBAUZA010000419.1:0-1835 GCF_049585075.1 Mycobacterium sp. | reverse complement strand
CTGCCAAGCCGGTCGGCCGCGGCGGTCGGAAAACCGTTGCGGCAGGCCGCCGGCGGTGGGCGCCGCCGTGCGGGGGTCGCGAAGCCGGGCGATGATCGCCACGGCCAAAATGACTACCGACACGCTGAGCATGGCGATCACATAGACCAGCGACGAGCCAGTATCCGGCGGTTTTTTCTGCGCCGCATGCTCGACACCAGGGAGATAGCCGCGCAACGACGCAGCAATCACGATCAACAGCACGATCACGGCGACCACGCGGCCTGTCGCCTTGTCAAACATAGGCACACCACTCGACCGGTTGCCTGCCGCTGGTGCGGCATCGGAGTCTGTTCATCCTGGCACGTGGTCCACCTACGCTGCCAGCGATCGGAGCAGTTGCGCCGATTCCGGCCGGCTAGCCCGTGCGCTCTGCGATCTCGGCAAGCCGGTCTAGCGATGCCCGAAGCCGCTCCGGCGTCGTCTGGCGGGCGCGTGGCAGGCGATTCTTGTCGGTTAACCGGGACCAGTCGTAGGTGTGGGTGACCCGCGTGCAACTGTCTGTCAACGGTTCCAGTTCCCAACGCCACAGATGCCCCGGCGGTCGCCGACCCGATTCGGAGGGGAACCAGGCGATGCGACGGCCCTCTTCGAACTCCACGATATGATTCTCGCGGATGCTGCCCATGCTGAGGGTCATGATGAAGACGTCTCCAACACTGCGAATCCGTTGTCCCGGTTCGGCTTTGGCGAGATTATCGTTGCCGTCCCACAGTGGCTGCTGGGAGGGATCGGCGATCAGTTCGAAGATTCGATCGGTGCTCGCGGCGATTTCGCGGCTCGCGCTAACCACTCGAGGAGCATCGGTGTCGTCGGCCATTCATCGACGATACGGCGCGAGGTAATCCGGCAGCGGCACAGCCGGGTCCAGGTCGTCGGCGGGCAGCGGTGTGCCTGCCGTCAGCGTCAACGGCACGACCCCGGCCCAGTGCGGCAGCGCGGTGTCCTGCTCGTCATCGACCGGTCCCCCGTCGCGCACCTTGGCGGACACCTCGACGAGATCGAGCGCAAGCACGGCGGTGGCCGCGAGTTCGCGGGCGTTCGGGGGTCTGCTGTCGGCGGACCGCCCCGACGCGACGTGATCGAGCAGGGCCGCCAACGCACGCAGCTTCTCGGGCTGGTCTTGGACCAGCCGTGCGCTGCCCACCACGACCACCGACCGGTATTCCAGCGAATGGTGCAACGCAGCGCGGGCCAGCACCAGGCCATCGACCAGGGTGACGGTGACACAGACCGGCAGGCCCTCGGCGGACCCGGCCGCAGCGAGCATCGGGCCGCTGCCGGTGGATCCGTGCAGGTACAAGGTTTCGCCCAGCCGCGCATGGGTGGTGGGGAGCACCACCGGTCGACCCGCGTTGACATACCCGACATGACAGATCAGCGCCTCGTCAAGGACGCCGTGCACGGTCGCACGGTCGTAGCGGGCACGCTCGCGATACCGGGTGGGCACGGTGCGTGGGGTGGGCGGGTACGCCTGCGCCGTGGTCAACCGTTGCCTCCGAGTTTGTACTAGTACATAATAGGTAGTGTGCTAGAACAATACACCATTAGTGGCGCGGGTGCCGAGGCCATTGCCACCGACGTCGAGCAGGCCATCTCGGCCGGCGCATTGGCGCCCGGCGCGGAGTTGCCACCGATCAGAGGGCTGGCCGGGCAACTCGGTGTTAACGCCAATACGGTTGCCGCTGCTTACCGGCTGCTGCGCGAACGCGGTGCGGTGGAGACCGCGGGCCGACGCGGTACCCGGGTGCGGGACCGGCCGGCGACCACGCCACGCTCGCTGCGCGGAATCGCGG
>NZ_JBAUZA010000418.1:0-8649 GCF_049585075.1 Mycobacterium sp. | reverse complement strand
GTCGCTGGCTGTTCGAGCCGGTCGATCCGGCCGAGCCAGACGAGCCGGCCGCCGACGACGCCGGTGGTCCGCCGGTGTTCGGAGTTACCGGGATCGGCGGCAGGTTGAGCCGCTCTTGCGGGATATCCGGTGGCGGAACCGGTGGTTGACCGTTGATCCGCAGTGGACCCTTGGCGCTGTTGAGCAGCGTCGCCCAGCCGCCGTTGCCCAGGGTGGCCCCGATGCTGCAGGCAACCTGCCGGCTGCCGGCCGACCAACTGGGCAGCGACAGCGTGCTGTAGATCAGGGTCAGCGTGGTGCTGCGCAACTGCACCGGCGCAAGGTAGGCGTCCGTGAGCCGGGTGCAGGAGTCCTTGATGAACGCGTCCTGTTCGGGCTCGGGAGGCAGCGCGTCGGGGAACTTGGCGAGCAAGTTGACCGTGCCGGTGACCTCCATCGCGTGCGGCGCCGCGCAGTCGATCGGGATATCCGTGGGTTGATTGGTCGCGGGGTCGATACCCAGGCAGGTGCCATCGGGCCAGACCTTCGACTGGTCGACGTCGGAGACCTTGCCTTTGAACGCGATCTGTTCGTTGCCGGTGCCCGGCATTTGCAGGCCGCACAACATCCGCCGCTCGCCGGCCTGCCGCCATGCCTTATCGCCGGACCACAGCATGCTGATGATGAACTTGCTGTTCGGGTCGAACTTGGCGCCCAGGTAGCGCCGCACAGCTGACTCGCACTGTTCCTGGCTGATCTGCTCGATACGGGTGGCCGACGGTGGAGGGGCCTCGGGGCCGTACTCCGAACCGGGGAACGTGCGCATGTCGATGGACTCGGCGACCTCAAACCGGTGCTCGTCTATGCAGTCGACGATGGTTGCGGCTTCGGGCATCCGATCCGGCCACATCAGGCAGTTGCCGCTGGCGGCGCGGTTGAAAGCGTCATTACCCTTCGAGCCCGTGCTGGGCACCGGGTCGATGTAACCGGTCAGCCGACCGGGACCATTGCCGATGGGCAGCGCGGTGACAAGGCCGGCGATGAGCAGACCACCCAGAGCCGTCAGCAGCAACGCGCGCCGCGTGGCCGACGCCTGCAGAGCGTTCAGCCACTCGACCCGCGGCAACCTGAGCCCCAGCCGGCTGGCCGGGGGCTCGTGCTGCTCGGATGCTTTGGACATTGGCTCTATTCTGACAGGCCTACTGGGTCCCGTGACAGCTGATGCAGAAGTAAAGCATGTGGTTATCGCCGGCGGGTGCCTCGCGTGTAGGGTTCTACGCCGTGATCGACCTGAAGCTGCTGCGGGAGAACCCCGACGCCGTGCGCCGATCCCAGACCAGCCGAGGTGAGGACCCGGCTCTGGTCGACAGGTTGCTGGCTGCCGATACCGCCCGGCGCAGCGCGATCTCGAGAGCCGATTCGTTGCGCGCCGACCAGAAGGTCGTCAGCAGGGCGGTGGGCGCAGCCTCGTCTGACGAGCGTCCGGCGTTGCTGCAGCAGGCGCGCGACATAGCCGACGACGTCAAGGCGGCCGAGGCCGAGCAGACCGACGCCGAGGCGGCGTTCACCGCTGCGCACATGGCGATCTCGAACGTGCTCATCGACGGCGTGCCGGCCGGTGGGGAGGACGACTACACCGTGCTCGACGTCGTCGGTGAGCCGGCCGCGATCGACGATCCGAAAGATCACCTGGAACTCGGCGAGGCACTGGGCCTGATCGACATGGAGCGCGGGGCCAAGGTGTCCGGCTCGCGGTTCTACTTCCTGACCGGTCGGGGCGCGCTATTGCAGCTGGGGTTGCTGCAGCTGGCGATCCGGCACGCGGCCGACAACGACTTCGTCCCGGTCATTCCGCCGGTGCTGGTGCGTCCGGAGGTGATGTCGGGCAGCGGCTTCTCCGTCTCACACGCCGACGAGATCTACCGGGTGGAGGCCGACGACCTCTATCTCGTCGGTACCTCCGAGGTGCCGCTGGCCGGCTACCACGCCGACGAGATCCTCGATCTGTCGTGCGGGCCGCTGCGCTACGCCGGCTGGTCGTCGTGCTTTCGCCGCGAAGCCGGCAGTTACGGCAAGGACACCCGTGGCATCATCCGGGTGCACCAGTTCGACAAGGTCGAAGGATTCGTCTACTGCACGCCGGCCGAAGCCGAGGCCGAGCATCAGCGGCTACTGGGCTGGCAGAAAGAAATGCTGGCGCACATCGAGGTGCCGTATCGGGTAATCGACGTGGCCGCAGGCGATCTCGGGTCGTCAGCGGCCCGCAAGTTCGACTGCGAGGCGTGGGTACCGACCCAGCGCGCTTACCGCGAGCTGACGTCGACGTCGAACTGCACCACGTTCCAGGCCCGTCGACTGGCCACCCGTTACCGGGATTCCAATGGCAAGCCGCAGATTGCCGCGACGCTCAATGGCACGCTGGCCACCACCCGTTGGCTGGTGGCCATCTTGGAAAATCACCAACGGCCCGACGGCAGTGTGCGCGTTCCCGACGCGCTGGTGCCGTTCGTTGGCGTCGAGGTGTTGGAGCCTTAGGCGAAGCTGGCGAAGGTGGGGCTGCCGGCCTCCAGCGGAATGCGAGCGGCGTGCGCGGTGAAGCTGATCGCGTGATACCACCCGCACAGCATGGTGAGGTCGAGGATTTCGCGGTCGTCGAACTCGCCCCGCAGTGCCTCCCACAGGGTGTTGTCGATGTCCCGGTGATCGCAGAGCGCGTCGACGGCGCGAATCAACAGCCGATCTCGCTCGGTGGTCCAGCACGGATCCTCGGCGCTGCCGTGGGTTAGCGAGCCGATCTGGTCTCGATCGAGGCGCGCCTTCTGCGCGAAAAAGGCGACGTGCACGCCCCATTCGTACTCACAGCCACAGCGAGCACAGGTTCGGTCGATGACGATCTCGCGGTCACGCAGGGCCAGCGACAGCGCGCGGCTCAGCTCGTAGCCGCCCCAAGATGTCATGGCTTCGGCCATGGGAAGGTTTTTGACCACGGTGCGAAACAGCGCGATGGGTGGCACGTTTGGCGGCATCATCTTCTGAAGCTGTGCGGCCGCGGCAGGCTCATAGGGTGGGTCGAGAGCGCCGATTCGCGGCGTTACTATTTCCGTAACCATGGAAAAGAAAGCTACGTTACGGAAACCGAAACGTCAATCGGTGGCACGACCCGGCCGTGCCGTCCGCGGGTCGACAACTGGGCGTCCCCTGATGGCCGCGCTCGACCTCCTCGGTCGACGATGGTCACTACGGATGCTGTGGGAACTGCGCGACGGCCCGCTGGGAGCCAGGGCACTGCGCGAGCGCTGCGACGGCATGTCGCCCAGCGTTCTCTATGAGCGCCTTGGTGATCTGACCGGCGCTGGCCTCATCGTGCAGCGGAACGATCAGTGCTACGAGTTGAGCGAAGTGGGCCGGTCGCTCGGCAAGGCGCTCGTTCCGTTGGACCAGTGGGCTAATCACTGGGCGGAGGCGTCGAGCAGACGCGCTTAGGCGTCCACCGGCGTTGACGCCGTGGATGTTTGGGCGTGGCGTCGTTGCCGTTCGATGGTGGCGAAGTAGAACGCGAACGCGAACGCGAAACTGGTGAACAGGCTGGACACGAAGTACAGCCATGGGCGCCGTAGACCGCGGCGATAGCCGTCGACGATCGTAAATAGCGGCAGCAGAATGACATTGGCGATCGTGTAATCCTGGCTCGCCGAGCTGGCCGCCGGGTTGGTGAACATCAGCCGGATGTAATCCGACCAGCTGCCCGGCCCCCAAATCGGGTTCGTCGCCCCGTGCGTGTATTGCTGCACGAAGTGGACGTTGAACCACCAGCCAAGCACCACCGACGCGACGCCAACGATGTAGTACACCGCTTCCAGCGGTGAAAACAACGGCCCGCTGGACGGTCGGGCGAATACCTGTGGGTTCGACGCGACGATCCAACCGATGACCGAAAGCCCGAGAACTGCATGCACCAGAAGCGACACCATGGGCGCAGTCTCACCTCGTCGACAAGTTTTGTCAATAATGACATAACAATCTGCGGTACCTTACTGCCATGGTGAGGCCCGCGCAGACGGCGCGCAGCGAGCGCACGCGCGAAGCGCTGGTCCAGGCTGCGATGGTGCGGTTTTTGGGCCAGGGCGTCGGGGACACCTCCGCCGAGCAGATCGCAGCGGACGCCGGAGTTTCGCTGCGGACCTTCTATCGTCACTTCAGCTCCAAGCACGATCTGCTGTTTGCCGACTACACCGGGCTGCATTGGTTTCGCGCGGCGCTGGATGCCAGGCCGGTCGACGAGCCGGTTATCGATTCCGTCCAATCGGCCATCTTCGCCTTCCCGTATGACGTTGAGGCCGTGACGAAAATCGCCGCGCTGCGGGGAGGCGACGTTGACCAGGGCCGCATCGTCCGCCACATTCAGGACGTCCAAGCCGACCTCGCAGATGCCATCGAGGCGCAGTTGCGAAAGCATGCCTGCGCGGCGGATCAAACGGCCGATGCGCGGCTACGGATCAAGGTGACCGCCCGTTGCATCGCGGCCGGTGTCTTCGGGGCAATGGAAGCTTGGATGGTGGGCGACGATCGATCACTCGGCGAGTTGGCACGGATGTCGCATGTGGCGCTCGAATCGCTGAGGGCAGGTATCTCCGGTACCTGGGCCCCTGAAGTTTCGTCATAATTGACAAAACTTTGGGCGCATGCCAGCCTGCATTCCTGGAGGGCAAGACATGACTAGTTATGACGCGATCGTTATCGGTGCCGGCCACAACGGGCTGGCCGCCGCAGTGCTGCTGCAGAAGGCCGGGCTGCACACGCTATGCCTGGAATCGAAGCTCTACGCCGGCGGCATGGCGTCCACCGTCGAGCTGTTCGACGGCTATCACTTCGAGATCGCCGGCTCGGTGCAGTTCCCGACGGCGTCCGCGGTGGTCGAGGCGCTGGGCTTAGACACCCTGCCGACGATCGACTTGGACGTGATGTCGGTGGCGCTGCGCGGCATCGGTGACGATCCGTTGGTCCAGTACAGCGATCCGATCAAGCTGTTCACCCACCTCAACGAGGTGCATGGGGCCGACGCCGTCAACGGAATGGCCGGGTTGATGGCCTGGAGTCAGGCGCCGACGCGAGCATTGGGCCGTTTCGAGGCCGGTACGCTGCCAAAGACGATCGACGAGATGTATGCCTGCGCCACAAATGAATTCGAGCGCTCGGCGATCGATGACATGTTGTTCGGCTCGGTCACCGATGTGCTGGACCGCTATCTACCCGACCGCGAGAAGCACGGTGCGCTGCGCGGTTCGATGACTGTTCTGGCGGTCAACACGCTCTACCGCGGCCCGGCCACCCCAGGCAGCGCGGCCGCACTCGCCTTCGGGCTGGGTGTTCCCGACGGCGACACCATGCAGATGAAAAAACTGCGCGGCGGTATCGGCGCGCTCACAGCGCATCTGAGCGACTTGCTGACACGCAACGGCGGCGAGGTGCGCCTGCGCACCAAGGTCGCGGAGATCCTGGTCGCCGACGGTCGGGTCAGCGGCGTGCGCACCGAGTCCGGCGATACGTTGACCGCCCCGATCGTCGTTTCCGGCATCGCACCCGACCTCACCGTCAACGACTTGATCGACTCGGCGGCGGTGCCCGCCGATATCCGCGAGCGTTACGCGCGGACCGATCACCGCGGCAGCTACCTTCAGATGCACTTCGCCCTGAACGAGCCGCCCGCCTTCGCCGCGCCCTACGAGGCGCTCAACGAGCCGGCCATGCAGGCGTCGGTGGGACTGTTCTGCACACCGGAGGAAGTCCAGCAGCAGTGGGAGGACGCGCGGCGCGGCATCGTGCCGGCCGACCCGACGGTGGTGCTGCAGATCCCGTCGCAGAACGATCCGGACTTGGCGCCCGAGGGTAAGCACGCCGCATCGGCCTTCGCGCTGTGGTTCCCGATCGAAGGCGGCGCGGATTACGGTCAGGCCAAAGTCGAGATGGGTCAACGGGTGATCGACAAGATCACCCGGTTGGCACCGAATTTCGAAGCCAGCATCATCCGGCACACCACCTTCACGCCCAAGCACATGGGGGTGATGTTTGGCGCCCCGGGCGGCGACTACTGCCACGGGTTGCTCAACGCAAACCAAGTCGGCCCGAATCGGCCTGGTCCTAAAGGCTTTCTCGGCCAACCGATTCCGATCGACGGACTCTACCTGGGCAGTGCAGGATGTCACGGTGGGCCGGGAATCACGTTTATCCCGGGCTTTAACGCGGCCCAGCAAGCGCTCGCCGACGCCGCGCGCTGAGTAGACGCGCGCTAGTGCTGCTGGTCCAGCAGTCGGTCCAGCAGCGCGGTGAACTTCTCCGGATCCGCCGGTGTGAACGCCGGGCTCGGCCTGGTCCCCGGCACGTCCAGGGTGATCAGCGTCGACCGCAGCGGCCGCCGCACGTCCAGTGGCAGCCAGCGGCGCAGATCTGAGCTGCCCCAGAGGCGGAACCGGTGCATCAGCAGACCCAGCGGTTCGGCCTTGTACCCGCGGATCCTGTCCAGCGCAATGATCTTCGAGGTGCCGGACGGAAAGTGATAGCGGCGCAGCGTGATTGCCTCCTGGTCCAGCTGGACCAGGCCATCATCGTAGCTCGCCGCGCTCATCGCCGGGAGCTCCGAAGCTCATGGCCCCGCGTGGTAAGGCAGCGGCCGTTCTCCAAATTCCACTGCCAACCGTGCAGGTTGCAGGTCAGCGTGCTGCCCTCGACCACGCCGAACTTAGAGAGGTCGGCTTTCAGATGCGGGCATCGACGCTGAATCTCCCAGCCGTCCATGGTGATTGACGCGGTATCGTCGTGCGCCTCACCGAACCAGCCGTCGGCGTAGGCGATCCGCTCGTCGGTCAGGCATTTGAAAAACGTGTACAGGTATTCGTTGTAGCCACCGACCCGCCACGCCCTGAATCGGGTGGACAAGAAGATCGTGTTGACCCAGTCGGGTTCGTTGTCGCGCAGCACGGTGCGCACCAGCTCCGGCGGAATCGCAAACCCGTAGCGAAACTTCTCGTCGGAAATCGCTTCCCGCACGGTGCGTTTAGGAAAGTCAAGCACCACCCTTTGCGGGCCGAGCACCAATTCGACCGGGTAGCCGATACCGTCGCAGATCTCGTCGCTGGCCAACATGATCGGCTCGAACACCGCTCGCAGCGGCTCCAGCAGCGAGTCGCCGGTGGCGGGTGCCCAGCTGGCTTTCTCCGCCGCCAGCACCGGTTGCATACGTGCGGCGTAGTCGGCGATGTAGGCCGCCTTACCGGTGGTGAAGATGGCCTCCACTTGATCGTTGGGTAGTGGGTGGCTCAGCGAGTTCAGTTGTGCACCGCAGAATTCGGCAGTCGACTCGGGCATCATCAGCAGGCCGCGGTCGTGGCCGTGCGTGCGCATCTGATCGAGGAACACCATCTGGTCGGGGAAGATGTTGGCCGGATCGCCGTGGTCGTCGTTGAGGTCACGCAGCTCGGGGTCCAGGAAGCACGGTGGGCCGGCTGACGGGATCACCCACGTCGCGCCGACTTGTGCGACGTATTGGCGTGCCCGGTCCATCTGGCGCTGCCGCTTTTGAGTGCCGAACGTCTCCTTGGCGCGCGCTGGCATGTCGTAGACCATCGGGTACCAGATCGCGCCGGAATACTGCAGCATGTGCACGTCGATGTCGCCAAAGTCGGCGTGCAGCACATCCAGATCGACCGGCCGGGCGTCGTTCATGTTGAACACGGTCGTCACACCGTCGGAAACCACCAGCGCGGAATCGCCGATCGGGCCGTCGGCGGGCGCCCGCAGTGCGATGATCATGATGTCGAGGTCGCCTTTTGGCCCCGAGATCCGGTGCTTAACCGAGTCGGTGGTTTCGAAGAACCGGTGAAACCCCAGATTCTGCA
This sequence comes from Mycobacterium sp., assembly GCF_049585075.1. Classification (GTDB taxonomy): domain Bacteria; phylum Actinomycetota; class Actinomycetes; order Mycobacteriales; family Mycobacteriaceae; genus Mycobacterium. The sequence continues at coordinate 778 of NZ_JBAUZA010000418.1, read as the reverse complement.
ACGCATCTTTCAAGTCGGGCACGGGATAATCCGGCAGCAACACCATGGCCTCTTTGTTGACACGCGCAGTCAGCAACTTGGCGTCGAAGTGGTCCTTGTGCAGATGTGAGACATACAGGTAGTCGCAGTTTCCCAGGCTGTCCCAGTCCAGCCGGCTGTTGTCGGGGAAGGGAAACCACGAGGCAAAGTAGGCCGGATTGACCCAGGGGTCGCACAGAATGCTGCCCGCCTGGGTCTCGATCCGAAAGCCGGCATGGCCGACGCTTGTAACCCGCATTGCCGCCCAAGCCTAGCGGCGATCGCGAGCGCGGCTGGAAGCCGGGCGAAGCGGGTGGCCGCCATCAACCCAGCGGCGATCGCGAGCGCGGCTGGGAGCCGGGCGAAGCGGGTCGCCGCCATCAACCCAGCGGCAGAGCCGAGGGTACGACCCGACCCGTGGCAGCCGTCCAGCCGCAAACACTAGGGTGGTTGAGCGTGGAACCGGTATACGGGACGATCATCCAAGTCGCCCGGTTGGCATGGCGATTGCAGGGTTTGCGTTTCACGCTCGACGGCGTGGAGAACGTGCCTACCACCGGCGGCGCCGTCATCGCCATCAACCACACCAGCTATTTCGACTTCACCTTCGCTGGGTTGCCTGCCTACAAGCAGGGGCTCGGGCGCAAAGTGCGGTTCATGGCCAAACAAGAGGTCTTCGATCACAAGATCACTGGGCCGATCATGCGCAAACTCCGACACATCCCGGTGGATCGGGCCAGTGGCGCCGCGTCGTTTGACG
>NZ_JBAUZA010000417.1:0-2917 GCF_049585075.1 Mycobacterium sp. | reverse complement strand
CGGCGCCGAAAGTCTGTATCGCGGCAGCGCCCTCGCGGGTGATGTCGAGTTGGCCGGGGTTGTCATAGACGGCGGGATCCCGGTTGGCCGAGGCCGTGTTGGCGACGACCAGTGTGCCGGCCGGAATGATGACCCCGGCGAGTTCGACATCCTCGAGGGCAATGCGCAAGGTGCCCCAGGCGATAGGGGAGTGCCGCATCGTTTCCTCGACCGCATTGGGGGCCAACTCAGGATGCTCGCGCAGCAGTGCCCACTGGTCGGGGTGATCGCAGAGCACCTGCACTGACGCGGCGAGCTGGTTCCTGGTGGTATCGGTGCCGGCAATCAGCAGGCTTACCACCAACATGCGCAACTCGTCGGCGTTGAGGTGATCACCATCGTGCTCGGCGCGGATCAACTCGGAGATCAGGTCGTCAGTCAGCGTGTCACGGCGGTCGGCGACCATATCGTCGACGTAGGCGTCGACAGCCTCCCACGCCCCCAAGATGAACTCCGTCTCGTTGGCGACGTTCCAGCTGAAGGCCTTGAAGATGTCGTCGGTCCAGTCCGAGAACAGCTCCCAGTCCTCGGCAGGTGCCCCGAGTAGCGCGCAGATAACCGGGATCGGATATTGACGCGCGATGTCGGTCACCACGTCGCAGTGCCCCCGGACCGTCTGGCGTTCAACGATTTCGGTGATGACGTCGATGATCGTCGTGCGCAGCCGCTCGGTCGCTTTAGGCGTGAAGGCTTTCGACACCAATCGGCGCAGGCGGTGGTGCGCGTCTCCGTCGAGGCTGATCAGGTTGGTGGCGATACGGTCCCATAACGGACCAGACGTAATGCCTTGTGAGGCAAGGAACATGCCCTTCGGCATCTGAAATCGTGGGTCGCGCAATACCGTGCGAACCAGTTCGTAGCGCAAGATCTCCGGACCATGGGTGCCGATGGCGATCGGCGCTCGATCCCGGGCTTGCGCGATGAGGCGCTGCGCCTCTTCCGGATCGTCCAGGTGCTCGTAGGCCAAGATCGGCAGCCCCGCGTCGAAGACATTCGGGCAAATTGGGGTAGGCCGGGTAAGTATCGTGTCGACGGTCATAACGACTCCTCGCTCGCAACAAGCCAGCTGTGCGTTAGCGGTTGCTAACCGCGACGCAATCGTTGCTCCGGTACCGGCAAGACACGTCAGTAGACGGATACTGATCTTTCGCCTTGCCGCTCGGCTACCACTTCTAAGCTGTATGGATGCGGTTGACGTGGCCGTTGATCGGCCGCTCGGAGGAACAGCGACTTATCGAAGCCGCGATATCCGACTCGGACTCGTCCGGGATCGTGGTTTGCGGGGCCGCCGGCGTGGGAAAGAGCCGAATCGCCCGTGAGGCGCTCCATTGCGCCGCGTCGCAGGGATGCGAAGTTCGTTGGATAGTGGGCACGTCTTCGGCACGATCGATTCCGCTAGGGGCACTGACCTCATGGGCAGAGCGTGCCGTCGACGACAACCTGGAATTGATCCGCGGGGTGGTCGCCTCGCTGACTTCATCGTCCCCGGGCAAGACGGTGGTGGTGGGCGTCGATGATGTGGCCCTGCTCGACGACCTGTCAACGTTCGTTGTGCACCAGATCATCCAGCGCCGTGCCGCGAAAGTCGTACTCACCGTCCGCGGAGGACAACCGATTCCCACCGCGACGCGCGAGCTATGGAACGGCGGACAGTTTGATCGCCTCGACCTACAACCGCTGTCCGAAACCGAGATCACGGCGCTCATCTCGGCAACCCTGGGCGGCCCGCTGGATCCGCAGGCCGCCGAGCGGTTGTGGACGTTGACCCGCGGCAACCCGTTGTATCTGCGAAACATCGTCGAGCAGGAGGTTGCTGACGAGCGGCTGACAATGCAAGACGGGTACTGGCGCTGGCTCGGGGATCCGGTCCTACCGCCCAGCCTGGTCGAATTGATCGAAGAACGGATCGGAGGCCTGCCCAGCGAGGTTAGCGACGTCATCGACGCCCTCGCCGTCGGCGAACCCATCGAACTCGGAACTTTGACCCGGATAACCGATTCGGCCGCGGTCGAACAGGCCGACATACGCGGTCTCATGGCTCTCGACCAGATAGGCGATCGGGTAGAGGCAAGGTTGGCACACCCGCTATACGGCGAGGTGCGCCGCAATCGCGCAGCCGCCACCCGGCTGCGACGGCTGCGAGGACTCGTCGCTGCCGAACTGGCCGCCTCCGGCGATCATGACGACATCGGCGTGGCGGTCCGCCGGGCCACGCTAATTCTCGACTCCGACCTCGAGCCCGATCCGGACCTATTTGTTCGGGCGGCCCGCGGCGCGGTCTGGCTGTGGGAATTTCCCCTCGCCGATCGGCTCACAGCAGCAGCAATCCACGCAGGAGGGGCAGCGGACGCGAAGCTTATTCGCGCCTATGCCTTGTCGTGTATGGGTCGGGGCGCAGAAGCCGACGCTCTGCTCGCCGACATCCAAGCCGGCGAGTTGGCCGACGCAATCTACGGGCGGGTGGCCTTTCTGCGGGCCACCAATCGGCTGTTCACTCTCGCCGACCCGGTAGGTGCAAAGACGCTCATCGACGATGTATCCGACGCCGCGGGGCCGCAGGCTCGCAGCTGTATCGACGCGTTTCTGGCGGTGTACTGGGCGGCGATGGGCAAGCCGGACTTGGCCATTGAGGCATCAGGCAAGTTCACCTGGGAGGAGCTGCCCGATCTCGTCGCCCAGCGTGTGACCGCTTGGGCCCTCGCCCTTGCGTTCGGAGAAGCGGGCCGCGCCGACGAAGCCGCCGCAGCGGCGCAGGCCGGTTACCCCGTTCCAATTCGCTCGTTCGTGATCATCACCGACGCCCACATCGGCGCACGCTTGTTGTCTGGCCAAATCGCCGATGCCGAGAGACCGGCGGAAACCATCCGACAACGTCAAA
>NZ_JBAUZA010000416.1:0-15244 GCF_049585075.1 Mycobacterium sp. | reverse complement strand
GGCCCCGGTGGACCCCCGCCCCACGGACCGGGCGGTCCGGGAGGCCACGGCTCAGGCGGACCCGGCGGACCCGGCGACCACGGCCCAGGCGGACCGGGTGGTCCCGGCCCGTGGCATGGCGATGACCAGCGCGGCTACTTCCATGGAGCTCCGTGGGGCGAGGGACCTGCGCCTTGGGGCGCCGGCCCGCCACCGCGGCCGGACTGGGGTAGGCCGCTTCCGCCGCCCGGTGGACGGTGGGATGGTGGCCCCATCAACTACTGGGGCTACCAGGAAAACCCGTACTGGAGTCCGCAGTTCAACCAGTGGGGCTTCGACTTCTTCGGAGTCTGGATCCCGCTGTCATAAGCCAGTCACAGGACGCGCCGCTTCGCCGAACGGCGAAGCGGGCGTTGTGGTTATGGCCAGCTCACGACACTCCGTCGCCTTGCCGGACGGAATTACGGTTGACCGCCTACCCGTCGTAGAACGAAGTCACGCAGCGACGTGGGCAGATTGGTCAGTAGCGAAACCTGCAGCTTGGGGCCGACGCCGACCACGTAGCGGGAACGGGGGCTGCGGGCGGTCAGCGCCTTTGCGACAACCGCCGACACCTTTTCGGCTGGTACAGCTAGCTTCTGGGACACCGGAATCGACTTCTTCAGCCCCGCGATGTGCCCTACGTAGAGATCGCGTTGCTCAGCCGTGAGAGCGCCCTCCAATTGGTCAACCATGTCGTCAGCGGTCCGCCACATGTCGGTATCGGTCTGCGCGGGCTCCACAATTGCGACGTCAATGTGCCATGGCCGCAATTCCATTCGCAACGCGTCGGCGGCTGCCTCGAGCGCAAACTTGCTGGCGCAGTAGGCACCGATGAGTGGCATCGACAGCCTCCCGTTGACGCTAGATATGAATACGACCCGCCCACCCGACTCGCGAAGCCGCGGCAGCACGGCCCTCGTGACCGCGAGCTGGCCGATCACGTTGATCTCCAGCTCCTTTCGCCAGTCTTCAGTGGTGACCGTTTCCATCGGCCCGCCCACCACAACGCCCGCGTTGTTCACGATCGCGTTGAGTCGCGCTGGGAGCAGCTCGTCGAGCGCGGCGATGTGTTCGGCTTCGGTGATGTCGAGAATGACTGACGAGATTCGCTCCGGGTTCAGCGCAGTGACCGCGGTGGCGTCGCGTTTCGTGCGGACCCCTGCGATCACGTCCCAGCCATGCGCGGCCAGATATTCGACGATCGACTTACCGATGCCACGACTAGCTCCGGTGACGAGTACTGATGGCATGAACCTCTCCTCCTGTCGAGCAGTGCTCGTCAACAAGCCTGATGTTGGATGCGTTTGGACTGCTCGGGGTTGGAAGCTTAAACATGTCAGGCGACTAGGAGCTATCGAGGCTCAGGTTCCAGCGCTTCAGCCATGGGCCGATCAGCTCGGCAATGGTGCCACCCTGATCAGCTGCGCGGATCGTGATGCCGACCGGGGTGGCGGTGCCGTCGGCGTTGCGGTAATAGACAGGCCCGCCGGAGTCACCCCTTTCGACGGGCGCCAGGAACCGCACTTTTGTGGGTGAGAGATTGACGATTGGGCCGCAGGCGGGCCCGCGGTGCTGTGGGCCGGTGATCAGCCCGTAGTGGCACAGCTGCTGGCCGCCGGCCAGACGTGTGTCGTCGGCGGGCGCCGTGACCGGCCGGATTCCGATGATGCGTGCGTCGGTGGGCACCTCCTCCGGCGCGTTCGCGGAGTTGGCGATCCCGAGCACAGCGATGTCGTCGTCATCACTGTCGTTGCCCTTATAGGCCTGATGGGTGAACCACCCAACAACTTGGAAACCTGTGGTCGCGTTGAAGTAGCTGACGCCGCCGCCGTCGTCGCAATGGCCCGCGGTGAACAGGCCCGGCTGACCATTGGATTCGTGGACGAGCCATCCGGCGGTGCACGTGTCGGTGGGCTGGCCTCCAGCGTCGTAGATCCCTATGCCGACGCCCGGCGCGAGGGCGGGCGCCGGGTGGTGACGCAGGTCGAAGTCCGGTGGATCTGCGGAGGCGATCGCGGCAGTCAGCACACCACAGCAGCTGATTGCCGCTGCGGCGACCGCCGCCCGCGCCCACGTTGTCCTATTCGCGATTCCACTCTGCCACAACATTTCTCAGCCGAGCCATTACTGATGAATGCTATGAGGGCTTGTCTTCGGCGGCGAAGTCGTCGTCTTTGGCCAGGTGGCGCAGGACGCGTTCGTTGAGTGCGGCCAGCATGTCGAGCTCGGCCGGGGTGAGCAGGTCGATGAAGTTCCGGCGGACGTCCTCCACGTGCCCGGGCGCCGTCAGCAAGGCTGTGACGACGTCGTATGCGATCACCGACTAGTCGTCCGTGCGCAATTCCCAGGGCTGCCAACCGAGAGCTTTGGCCATGTTCTGCTGGAGCGCGACGCCGGCCGGCAGTGTGCGGTAGAAGATTCTCACCTCGGCGATCTCGCCGTCCACGTTGAGCTGAACCAAGAAGATTCCGTTGACCGCGGCGTCTCCGATTTGCAGACGGAAGAGCGCGGCGTGGTGGGCGTCACCGCTCAGGACCTCCGTGTAGGTGTCGTCGGTCGACAGTTTGTTAACGCTTCGAATGGTCTCCACGACCGCGTCGCGGCCGCTGACCGGGTCATCGCCGAACGGCCCGTAGATCATCACGTCTTCAGCGAGTAAACGGGAGAGGCTGTCTGTGTCGACGCCATCGCGGCCGGCCCCGTTGATGGAATCAACGAAGGATTCCAGCGTTTCGCGGTGCGAGGCGAAGGAGTTCATCGGGTTGCTCTTAGGTCTTAGTCGGCGGAGAAGTAGTGGCCGTTGTCCAAATCGGCGAGCAGGCCGGGCTGAGTGGGTTGCCAGCCTAGGGTCTGGCGGGTGATGAGGTTGGATGCCGGGTAGTTCTTCGTGACCAGGCTCGCGAGGGGTCCGAAGTATCCCGGCACCATCAGTTCGTCCACGGGAACGCTCAGGACGGGCAGGTCCAGACGGCTACCGATGGCCTCGGCGATCTCACGGAACGGGATGCCCTCGTCCTGGACCGCGTGCCAGTATCTGCCAGCCGGACCCTTCTCCAGCGCCAAGCGGAACAACGAGGCGACATCGCGGATGTGCACGGCGCTCCACGCGTTCGCGCCGTCTCCGGGGTATCCGGCGAAGCCCTTGTCCTTCGCGAGAGCGATCAGCTGCGGGAGGAAGCCGGCAGTATCGGTCGTGTCGTGCGCGATGAGCGGAAGCCGCACGATTGATGACCGCACTCCCTGCTCGGCGAGGCCGACGACAGCGTGTTCCACCACGTTGCGAGCCCGCAGGGTGCCTTTGTCCTCCTCCCTGCTGGGAAGGGCCGGGTCCTCTTCGGTGGCCGGCCGGCCCAGGCCCTGCCCGGGGCCGCCGATGCTGCCGGCCGCGACCAGCGGCTTTCCGGTTCCCGCGAGTGCGTCGCCGTAGGCGTGCATGATCGGGAGCTCCGCGGCAGCCACGGCGTCCATCCCGCCGGAGGGAAGCAGGTCTTGCCGGTGCGCGACGTGGATGACACCGTCGGAGTCCGCGGCCGCCTCCTTGAGCCCGTCGAGATCCTCGAGGTCGCCGCGACGCACCTTGGCGCCGAGCGCGGACAGGGCCGCCGCGGCGGCGTCCGACCGGGCCAGGCCGGTGACCTCGTGTCCGGCGCCGATGAGTTCGGGGATGATGTGCGAGCCGGCATGGCCGGTCCCACCAGTGATGAAAACGCGCATGTGAGTGTCCTTTTCGGATTGGATTCGGATGGGAGGCGTCGGCGGGTTCAGTCCAGAACCGTGATGCCCAGGGCGAAGTTGGTGTGCTTAAGGGTGCTCAACAGGTTCATTTCCAGCAGGCCCGCGTTCTCCAATGCCTGCGCCATGGGCAGCGGCCCGGCGTCGAACGGGCGCAGTCCCAGGCTCTCGATGAACACCGATACTTGGGCCTTGGCCTGCGCGTCGTCGCCGGCGATGAACACGTCTAACGAACGGCCCTCGGCCGCAGAGAGCACGTTGGCAAACAGGGTGTTGAACGCCTTGACGACATGCGCGCCGGCCGGAGCCGCCTTGGCGATCTCCTGAGCTCCGGAACTGCCCTCGGGGGTTACCAAGCCTGAGAGATCGGAGTTGGCGGTGTTAGTGATGTCGATGACAATCTTGCCGTTCAGAGCGTCCCCGTACTCGCTGACCACCTCCGCCGCGCTGGCGTAGGGCACAGCGAGGACGACGATGTCGCCGGCTGGTGCGGTTCCGGCGGTCCCGACGGTGGCGCCGTCGAGCGTGGCGGCCAATTCGTTGGCTTTGGCCGGGTCACGGCCGATGATCTCGACGGTGTTGCCGCCAGCGAGCGCCTGGTCGGCCAAGGCGCAGGCCATGTTCCCCAGGCCGATGATGCTGATGCTGCTCATAAAATATCCCCTCTCGGTTGACGATCAAAAGGTTGACTCCTCAACCGTAGATCGGAATTGGTGATGCGTCAACCAATGTCTCCCGCCAGTTGCGGCGCATGCACGATCAACCGGGCCCGCCTATCCGCGGGTCGGGACCCGGCGGACATCAGCGCTCAAATCGTCACGGGCAGAACCGGTGTCGGGAAGCGGCGCCTGGTCGTGCTGTTGTCGAGCAGAGCAGCGACGAGAAGGCGTCCTGAGTCCCCCGCCGTCGGCAGACGGCGGTCTCGTGTACTGCGGCACGTGCGGCCATGTCGGCGATAGCGAGGTTGTCAATGCCCGGGGTTCGGATCCAGTCGCGACGTAGGCCGCCCGGTGGGCTTCGCCACCTCACCCCCGCGGCGTGGAGGATTCCCTGACCGCCTCCACGGAAACGGTGACCTCAACGGTGTCTCCGACCAGCAGCCCGCCTCCGGATAGCACGGGAGTGTCGGTCAGAACGCCGAAATCGCTACGCTTCAAACTGATTACACCTTCGAACCCCGCCACCTCACCGCGACCCATCCCTGGGCTCACGCCAAGAAGCGAAAACGCCAGTGGTACGCGTTTGGTGGTTCCGCGCAGGGTGAAATCGGCCTCGAGCACCCAGTCGTCCTTCCCGACGCCGTGTATGCCGGTCGAGACCAGGGTCGCGGCGGGGAACTCGTCGACGCCGAAGATATCGGGTGCCCGTAGGTGCTGGTCACGGTCCGGGTTGCCGGTGTTCACCGATCCGACCGCTATGGTGGCCGAGACGCTCGGAGTTCCCTCCTCGGGCACAGTGATCGCACCGGAAAACTCGTCGAACCGCCCACGTACCCTGCCGATCACCAGGTGGCGAATCGAGAACGTGATGGACGAATGGACGGGGTCGATCGTCCACGTGCCGGGAGTGAGCTTCCGCTCGACGGTTGAGGTGACCTCGGTGCTCTTCTCGAGTTCCGACGGCAGCTCGTAGAGATTGCGCAAGACCAGGGCATTGCGGGCCTGGATGAGTACGCCACCCTCGTCGATGCGTCCGAGTTCGATCGGTGCGAAGCCGAGATCGGTGCACAGCCCTGCTACCACGGCGCTCGCAGCGGAGTCGTTGCTGGAGACGAAGACGACGCGTCTTCCGAACTCGGGTGGACGCCTTTCAGCGAACTGCCTGGCGGCAGTTTGGTTGAACGACTTGACCACCGCGGCGCCGGGGAAGGCCTCGGCGTTGAAATCGGTCGACAGGCGGTCGCCGAGGATTTCCTTGGCCTCGGGCACCAGGAAAGCGTTCGTCGCGTCGACGACGATCTTGCCGGACCAGTCGGCACGGCGCCGACCCAGCTCGCGGACCTGCAGGAAGGGGATGGCCAGGATGATCACGTCCGCATCCAGGGCTGTGTCGAGACTGGCCGGTGTGATTGAGTCGGACAGTTCGGTGACGTCGATGGTCTCCGGTCCTCGCGTGTTGGCGAGCAGCGCGGGGACCTGCTGGTCGGAAAAGTGTTGCGCCAGAACCCGGCCGATGGTGCCGGTGCCCACGATGGCGTACTCCAAAGCGCTGCTCATCGCACGACCTCCGAGGTCCGAGCGACCGCGATAAAGGCCGCCGGCAAGGGGTTCTCGAGCGCCTGGTCGGCCAAGGCGCTGGCCATGTTCCCCAGGCCGATGATGCTGATGCTGGTCATGAAATATCCCTCGGTTGACGATCAAAAGGTTGACTCCTCAACCGTAAGCAAGGATTGGTGATGCGTCAACCAACGGGGGTAGGATGGCAGCCGATGGCACCGAATTGGCTCAACCCTCGTGAGGACCGCGCCTGGCGGGCCTTCGTGTATGCGAACTATCAGCTCGTCGCGCATCTAAACCGAGGCCTGCAGAAATCCGGCCTGTCCGGGGCCGACTACGCGGTTCTGGCAGTGCTCTCGGCTCAAGACGGAGACCGCATGCCCGCCCGCGACCTGTGCCGCGCACTGAGCTGGGAGAAAAGCCGCGTCTCCCACCAGTTGCGTCGCATGCAGAAGGACGGGCTCGTCAGCCGCGAGCCCAACCCCGACGATGCCCGCAGCACGATGGTCTGCCTCCTACCGGCCGGCCGCGCGGCCATCGAGAAGGCCGCACCCAGGCACGTGGAAGACGTCCGCCGCAACTTCATCGACGTGCTGACCCCGGCTGAGCTCGACACACTCGCCGCCCTCAACGAACGAATCCAGCGCCACCTGGCCACACACCACGACTCCCCCGACGAAGACGAGCTCTCATAAACCTTCATTAGCCGCGAGCATTTCGGCCCATGGCGCACTGGCTGGAGGGCGCGGGCCTGCGTCAACTTCGGCTGAGCTCGCCGCCGGATCTGGCATGCGGCCCCGTCCCGGTTGACAGGTTCCCGCCTGCCCTGGGCGGTACCGCTGCCGTGGGGATGGCGTTGTCGATGAGTACGACGGCGATGGCGGCGGCGGTGGCAAAGGTTTCGGTGTTGAGGACGCGGTTGCGGGCCGAAGCGCCATCCAAGAGCAGCGCCAGTTGTTCGCCGAGTTGTTCGGGGTCGGTCGCGCCGGCCTCGCGCGCGGTTTCGGTGAGCCGCGCGGCAAATGCCTTCTTGTAGTCGGCGGCGTGTACGCGTGCCGGGTGGTCCGGGTCGTAGATTTCGACGGCGGCCGCGATGAACGGGCAGAGCGGCGCATGAATGTCGAAGGCGGCGAGGAGCCGTTCGCGGGGTGTGAGATCGGCCCGGTCGAACACCTCGGGCAGGATGTCGGGATCGAATCGGCGTAGGTGCTCGGCGATCAGCTCGTCCTTGCCTTTGAAGTGCTGGTAGAACGTGCGCTTGGACACCTGGGCCACCGCGCAGAGCTGGTCCAGGCCAGTGCTGTTGATGCCTTGATCGCGAAACAGCTGTCGTGAAGCGCCGAGGATGCGCTCTCGTGCGCCCCTGCCGCGGCGCAGGCCTCGCGGCCCCTTCTCCAACTCCGTCATACACCCAGCGTAGCCCAGTTGGGTACGAGTTGGTGTACATAGCTTGCATCCCAAGCGACCCTTCGATACGTTAAGGACACAGATCGTTGTACATAACATCGGCATTATCGAATGAATGGAGTGATCGTGGGAAAACTCGATGGCAAGGTCGCGGTGATCACCGGCGCGACGAGTGGCATGGCCCTGGCCGGCGCCAGGTTGTTCGCTGACGAAGGCGCTCACGTCTTCATCACGGGCCGACGGAAGGACGCGCTGGACCAGGCCGTCGAACAGATCGGCCGGAACGTAACCGGCGTGCAGGGCGATTCGGCCGACCTCGCCGACCTGGACCGTTTGTTCGACACGGTCAAGCAGGAAAAGGGCGCGATCGACGTGTTGTGGGCCAGCGCCGGCGTGGGCAAGCAGAACAAGCTTGGTGAGATCACCGAGGAGGACTTCCACGACGCCTTCTGGCTGAACGCGCGCGGCACGCTGTTCACCGTCCAGAAGGCGCTGCCACTGTTCAACGATGGCGGCTCGATCTTCATGACCGGTTCCAACGCCGCACTGCGGGGTTACCCGAATTGGAGTGTGTACGCGGGGAGCAAGGCCGTGCTGCCCGCCTACGCACGGGTGTGGGTGTCGGAGTTGAGGGACAGGAAGATCCGGGTCAACGTGCTGACCCCCGGCCAAGTCGCCTCGCCGATGTTGGACGAGGTGATGGACGAGGAGATGAAGGCGCAGTTCGAGTCCGTGATCCCGCGGCGAGAGATGGGCCGCCCCGAGGAGATCGCGTCGGCCGCGTTGTTTCTCGCCTCCGACGACTCGAGCTATGTCAACGGCATGGAACTGGTCGTCGACGGCGGCACCACAGTGATCTGAGTGAACGATGACGGCATGGACGCCGACGAGGACGTCGCGCACCGAACCGCGGCCACCAGCGCAGAACAGTACGGCCGCCCGATTTCCTGAATTCCTTTGCGCATCGGCATCTTCGGGGTAGCGCACGGCCCGCGCCCGCAACGCGGTCACCCCGGATCTGATGAACTCGCCGCCGCTCCGGCTGCGCAGCGAGATGTGCCGTAACGCGCCTCGAAGACCTGGCACCCCGACTCGAACGGGGTTCGCGCACCGATCAGGTCTCACACACCACGAGCAACACATGACTCAAGGAGAAACCATGACCGCATTCGCCCCGCACCGCGACACCGTGGACGCCTTCGTCGACAGCATGCACGGCGGCGCACACAAAGACGCCCTCTTCGCAATCCTCGCCGAGGACGTGGTGATGTACGGCCCACTCGGCGATGAGCCAGTCACCGGCCGCGAGGCGGTCCTGGAAGCCATGCAGGGGGTCGGCACGGTGGCGACCGACCTCACCTACAAAGAAGTCCTCAGCGGCGAGACCCACCACGCCGCGCACTTCCGACTACAGATCGAAGACACCGTGGTCAACGGGATGGACTACATCCTGCTCGACGCAGACGGAAAGATCGCCGAGGTGACCATCTGGTGGCGGCCGCTGCCGGCCGGCGTCCAGATGCAGAGGCACCTTGCAGGCCACCTCGGCATGAAGCCCTGGGAACTCCTCACCCACACGCAGTAGCGGCGAGACCCGATCTCCCACTGGCATGGCTGCAGGACGAGGTCACCGACCACTTGTGGTCGATTGCGCGCGGTGCGGCGCAGGACGCCGGCCGCGATCCTGACGCGCTGAAGACGGCCATGCGGATCAACCTCGAACCGGGCACGTCTGTTGACTCGGTCGCCGACAAGCTCGAGCGCTTCGCCGGGTCCGGTATTGATGAGGCGATCGTGGATGCCTTCGCAATGTTCCCCAGCCTTGACGAGTTGCTTAACTTCGCCGGCCAGCTAATCGCCCGATGGAGTGATCGTGGGAAAGCTTGACGGCTAGGTTGGGGCGGATCAAGTGGTATGGCGCTGGCCTATTTAGCTGCCAGCAGCCGCTCAACATATTTGGCGATGACGTCGACTTCAAGGTTCACCGGTGTCCCGGGTGGGGCCTGGCCCAGCGTGGTCAACTCCCGAGTGGTTGGGATCAGCGAGACCTCAAACCAGTCGTCGCCGAGCGCGGAGACGGTCAGCGAAATCCCGTCGACGGTGATAGAGCCCTTTTCGACCACATAGCGCGCGAGTTCTACGGGCAGCCCGATCCGGACCACCTCCCAATGCTCGGCGGGCGTGCGGGACTGAATTTGGCCGGTGCCGTCAACGTGTCCCTGCACGATGTGGCCACCAAGCCGGCTGTTCAACGCGGCGGCGCGTTCGAGGTTGACCGGGCTGCCGGCCGCCAATCGGCCCAAGCTGGACCGTTGCAACGTCTCGCCCATCACGTCGGCGGTGAACTGCCCATCGGGCAGCACCTCGACCACCGTCAGGCACACGCCGTTGACGGCGATCGAGTCGCCGTGACCAGCATCGGCGGTAACGACCCGACCGCGGATGGTGAAGCGTGCGGAATCACCCAGGTCATCTTTGCCGACTACCTCACCCAACTCCTCGACGATTCCGGTGAACACCGCCTCAGGTTAATGAGTCCGGTGTCTGCGCGCGATCTCGCCGTCACCTCGGGCTTCACCGGCGGGTAAATGGCACCCTCTACGATGCACGTATGCCGACGCCGCGCCGAATTGGCCCAATCCTCGCCGTCCTCGCCGCCCTGAGTATCGCCGCAGCTCTGGTCGGCGGCTGCTCGTCATCCAAGCAGTCCACCGCGCCCCTCCCGGACGCGGCCCAGCTGCTCGCCAAGTCCAACCTGACGACCAGAAACGTCAAGAGCGTGCACTTGGTGCTGTCGGTGAACGGCACGATCAAAGGGCTGCCGGTCAAGACGCTGACCGGCGACCTGACCACCGCACCTGACACCGCGGCCAAAGGCGATGCCAACCTCACCGTCCTGGGCTCGGCTGTCGATGCTCAATTCGTGGTCGACGGCGGAACCCTGTACGCGGCGCTGACCCCGGGCCACTGGGAAAGCTTCGGTCCGGCGTCCGCCATCTATGACCCGTCCGAGATCCTCAACCCGAACACCGGTCTGGCCAACGTGTTGACCAACATCAGCAATCCCAAAGCGGAATCACGCGAAACCATCAACGGGCAAAGCACGGTCAAGATCACCGGGACAGCCTCCGCCGACGCGGTGAATGGGCTTGCGCCGCAACTGAAAGCGACTCAGCCGTTACCGGCGACGATGTGGGTCCAGGAAAACGGTGATCACCAGTTGGTGCAGGCCAAGCTGGACCAAAGCACGGGCAACTCCGTCCAGATGACGCTGTCGGACTGGAACGCACCCGTGCAGGTCACCAAGCCCCCGGTAGCCGGATGACGACAACACCGCACGCCGGCCGCGGAGTCGCCATCGGCGCGGGCAGCCTCGCCGTACTGCTCGGTGCCCTCGACACCTATGTCGTGGTCACGATCATGCGCGACATCATCAACACCGTCGGCATCCCGATCAACCACCTGCAACGAATCACGCCAATCGTCACCTGGTACCTGCTGGGCTACATCGCAGCGATGCCGCTGCTGGGCCGGGCCTCGGACCGATTCGGCCGCAAACTGTTGCTCCAGGCCAGCCTGGCTGCGTTCATCGTCGGCTCCGTGGTCACCGCGCTGTCCACCGATCTGCATGTGTTGGTGGTCGGCCGCACCATTCAAGGCGTGGCCAGCGGTGCCCTGCTGCCGGTGACGCTCGCCCTGGGCGCCGATCTGTGGAGCCAGCGCAACCGTGCCGGGATCCTCGGCGGCATCGGTGCCGCCCAGGAGCTGGGTAGCGTGCTCGGCCCGCTCTACGGCATCTTCATCGTCTGGCTCACCAGCCGCTGGCAGGACGTGTTCTGGATCAATGTCCCATTGGCACTGGCGGCGATGGTGATGATCCAATTCAGCCTGCCCTCACACGATCGCAGCGCCGACCCGGAAAAGATCGACTTGGTCGGCGGGCTGCTGCTGGCACTCACGTTGGGCCTGGCGGTGATCGGGCTGTATAACCCCTCGCCTAACGGACAGCAGGTGCTGCCCAGCTACGGACCGCCGCTGATCTATGCGGCCATAGCTTCGGCCGTGCTTTTCGCGGTCTGGGAGCGGTTTGCGCGCACCAAGCTGATCGAACCCACCGGGGTACGCTTCGGGCCCTTCCTGTCGGCGCTCGGCGCGTCACTGTGTGCCGGTGCGGCGCTGATGGTGACGCTCGTCGATGTCGAGTTGTTCGCCCAGGGCGTGCTCGGCAAGGAGCAAGACCAGGCGGCCATCCTGCTACTGCGTTTCCTGATCGCACTGCCAATCGGCGCACTGCTGGGCGGCTGGATCGCGACCAAGGTCGGCGACCGGGCGATGGCGTTCGTCGGGCTGCTGATCGCGGCCGGCGGCTACTGGCTGATCTCGAAGTGGTCGATCGATCTACTGAACCAGCACCACAACATCTTTGGCGTGTTGTCATTACCGGCATTGGACACCGACTTGGTGATCGCCGGGTTGGGGCTGGGTCTGGTGATCGGGCCGCTGACGTCGGCCAGCTTGCGGGTGGTGCCGTCGGCGCAGCACGGCATCGCCTCGGCTGCCGTGGTGGTGGCCCGGATGACAGGCATGCTCATCGGGGTGGCAGCGCTAAGCGCGTGGGGCTTTTATCAACTCCCCCACATCGTTGCGAAGCTGTCGGCACAAGTGCCGGCCGACGCCAGCCTGGCGGTCCGGATCGCGGCGCAGGCCACCCTCTACCGGCAGTCGTTCGCCCAGATGTACGGGGGCATCTTCACGGTGACGGCCATCGTCTGCGTGGTGGGAGCTGTGTTCGGGCTGCTGATCAGCAGCCGTCGCACCCATGCCGACGAGCCCGAACTGCATGAGGAGCAGCCCGTCGGCCCCCGGGTCTAGCGGGCTTTTCGCGCAAACGCAGTATTCGGCCGAAAAGCGGCGCACAATCGCCACGTGGCGCCCAGCGATGGGACCTCCTCCCGGCCGTCCGGCAGTTCTGCCGGTGGTGTGTTGATTGCGGCCTACGGCGTCGCTGCCTACCTGATTTTCCTGCTGACCTTCTTGTATCTGATCGGGTTCGTCGTCGACGCAGACTTCATGGTGGGCAACGTGCACATCGTGGGCAAAAGCATCGATCGCGGCGGCCTGGGCGACGGCAGTCTGACGGTCACCGCGGTGGTTATCGACGTGGCGTTGCTCGCGCTGTTCGCCGTGCAGCACAGCGTCATGGCCAGGCAGGGATTCAAACGCCTGTGGACCCGCATCGTGCCGCCGAGTGCAGAGCGATCGACGTATGTGCTTGCTTCCAATATCGTTCTGATCGTTCTGGTGCTGGCGTGGTTTCCCATCACCTACGACGTTTGGCGGGTCACCGCCCAGCCCTGGGCGGGGTTGCTGACGGCGATCGGCCTTGTTGGGTGGGCGATCGTCCTGCTAAGCACCCTTCTCATCGATCATTTCGATCTGTTCGGTCTGCGCCAGGTGTTCGCCCGGCTACGGGGGCGGCAGCTTGCCGAGCACAAATTCGCGACGCCGCTTTTCTACCGCGCAGTGCGACACCCGCTTTACCTCGGTTTCCTGATCGCGTTCTGGGTCACACCGAGAATGACGTTGGGACACTTACTCTTTGCGGCCGCGACGACCGGATACATCTTGGTAGCAGTCCGATTCGAAGAGCGAGACCTGGTCGGCATATTCGGGGAGCAATACAGCGATTACCGTCGCCGCGTCCCCATGTTGATCCCAGGGCTGGGCGATCACACTCGACGCACCCGTCCGACCGGCTAGGTCGGTTGCGCCGACCCGACCGTGCTGATCGCATTGATCCAATCCGCGACATTCGGCACATAGAAGCCAATCTCGCCTCCGGGCGGCCCGATCGTTCAGACCGTTTTCGGACCGCGGCTCCCCCGGTTCATTTCATCGGCTGCCGCCTGTTTTTTGTCATGCCGCGCAGGGAGCCAAATATGCGTCGGCATTGGAATTGGAACTTTCATGCCGCAGCATCAAAGGCTGATTGTTGCGTGTTTCATTCACTATCGTGTCCCATGGCATCGGGCTATCCCAATCTCGCCGCGCGCTCCCTCCCACTGCACCCAGTCCCAAGCGGCCGACCGATAAATCGGATGTGGTGGCGACGACCGTGCTGTTGGTCCTCGGCGCCTTTGTCTGGGCCGGCGCCGCCTGCATGGAGTTATTCGTCATGGCCTTCACCGACTACTGCCCCGCCCAAACCTGCAGCGCAGACCGGGCGTTTACGTCGATCACGGTTGGATTATCGGCAGCGGCTGCCCTCGTCGTCCTCGGTACCGTCGTGGCCATCGTCCGAATTGTTCGACGGCGGTCGGGCTGGCCTTTCGCGGCAGCAGCTTTGGTGTTGTCCATAGCCGCTGAAGTCCTTGGCTTGGTTGGCTACGTGGCGGTGGTCGGCTATTGAGCCTTTACGGGCCAAACCAGGTTTTCACAATTGCGGCCGGTGAACTTTTTATACAAGCCATATTTGTATTTGCTTATAACGTCACCGTCACCGGCCCAAACCATTAATCTCATGGTCACTGAAGCTCGCCAATCTGCAAGCAGTTCAACGTGACCTAGGAAGATGCCATGACGCAACAACCGCCCATGCCACAGCCAGGTAACCCTGTGCCGCCACCAGCCGGTAGTGGATATCCGGCGCCGGCGATGGGACCACCCGCGGCGGCGCTGCCCACCGAGGCGTACACCTCGTGGATCCAACGTGTCGGCGCATACCTTATTGACGCCATCCCGGTGGCGGTCGCGTACGGGATCGCTTTTGGCATCGGGATCGGCACCGGTAACAACTCCTGCGTCACCAATCCCGACGGCTCCGGGGTAGCTTGCTCCTCGTCGTCTTCCGGTGTCGGGATTGCAGTTATGTTCCTGGCGTGGCTTGGCGTGCTCGCGTATGCGATCTGGAACTGGGGCTATCGACAGGGTACGACGGGCTCGAGCGTCGGCAAGTCGGTGCTGAAGTTCAAGGTCGTCTCGGAGGCCACCGGCCAGCCCATCGGTTTCGGGATGTCGTTCGTGCGGCAGCTCGCGCACTTCGTGGACTCGGCCATCTGTGGACTCGGCTACTTGTTCCCTCTATGGGATGCCAAGCGGCAGACACTGGCGGACAAGATCATGTCGACGGTCTGCGTTCCGATTACCTGACGCGATCGAAACTCTCTACGCGCGTTCGTTAGTCCGAGGAGCCGAGGTGCTCCGCCGACGCCTGCAGCAGCAGCGGCAGCTCCATATCGGCAGTGGACCAGCGGATCGCGTCCATGTGACCCAGCCACCTGCGTAATATCTCCGCGAGTTCTTCGGCACCGCGGGCATTCGTCACGCTCGAATTCGACGGCAAGCCAGACGATCCGGTACCGCCGGATTTCGCCACCAGCATCGGCGAGAAGCAGGATTCAGCCATCAAAGCCGGCCTCCCCGGCGGAGGGCTGGCTGGACCACTTACTGCGGCTAGCGGGGCACCAGGCTGAGCAACAGATCTGGCCCGACCCGCTCGATACCGTCATAGCGCCAACGCAGCGCCCGGGCGATGCTCGGCACGCCGACGTCGTCAACCGCGGTGATCGGCCCGCCCAGCAGGATCGGCGCGACGTAGGCCAGGATGCGGTCGATCGCCCCCGCCCGCAGGAACGCCCCGGCGAGCGTGGGCCCGCCCTCGAGCAGCACATCGGTGCGATCCGACAACGCCTTGAGCACTTCGGCGGGGTCGCGGGTGCGGATCACCATCGTGCGCGAGTCGTCGTTGAGAACCTTTGCTTCCGAAGGGATTTCACGCATGCCCACGACCACACGCAGCGGTTGGCGGTCCGCCAGTTTGTCTTTGGCCACCCGGGCGGTCAAGGTCGGGTCGTCGGTGAGCACCGTGC
>NZ_JBAUZA010000415.1:0-1741 GCF_049585075.1 Mycobacterium sp. | reverse complement strand
CCCTGCGCCTGATCGTGCAACAGCCCTGCGACCCAGTCCTGCACCTGATGCGGGTCGACCCGCACGACACTGTGCATGCCGTCGTCGCTCCAGCCCGACTCGTCGAGCACCGGGATAGTGGCGAAGGCCACCTTGCCGGCGGCCAGCTTCTGCAGCTGGTTCACGAAATCCATGATGTCCCAACCCGATGACAACACCACCGAGCGCTGGATGGCCTGCTGGAGGCGGTTCATCGTCGCGGGGCTCGACAGCGTCTTGCCGGAGATCACCTGGTGGGCCAGCGAGGCCATCACCAGCTGCTGACGGACCACCCGGTCCAGGTCGCCGCGAGGCAGATCATGGCGCTGCCGGACGAAGCTCAGCGCCTGCGGACCTTTGAGCTTCTGCCAGCCGGCCGGAAAGTCGGCGCCCGACATTGGTTCGTACACCGGCGCTTTGAGGCAGACATTGACACCGCCGAGGGCATCGGTGATCAACGCGAAGCCCAGTAGCCCGATCTCGGCGTAGTGGTCGACGGTGACACCGGTGAGGTCGGCAACCGTTTTGATCAGCGCCTCACGGCCGGCCTCGGTGCCCTCAGACTCGGCCTCGGCGGGCGCGACACCGGATTCGACAAGGCTGACCCGCTTCTCTTCTTTGGTCTGGCCGTAGACGCCGTTGATCTTCGTCTTGCCCAGCCCGGGCGCCGACACATAGGTGTCACGCGGGATGGAGATTGCAGTCGCCGATTTCCCGTTGTTCGGAATACGCACCAGGATGATCGTGTCGGTGTTGGAGGCGGTTTCGTCACCGGCCTTGAGCGCAGCCAGCTCTTCGGCGCTCAACGGGTTGCCGTGGGCATCGGTGCGGCTGTCCATGCCGACAAGCAGGATGTCGATGGCGCCGTCGTCGCCGCCTTGGCCCAGCGACGGGGCGAAAACGTGGAAGATGCCGTCCTCGAAGGAGCGGACCTTGCCCCAGGCCACGCCGGTACCGAGCACGACCGCCACGGCCGCCACGGTTGCAATCACACGAACCACGCGTTCCCCAGGCATCCCACCAGACTACTTTCGTCACAGCAGTATCGCCGGTAGCGTGACGTCGGCGTGCCAGACTCGTGACCATGCATGAGGGCAGGATCGTGGTCAGCGGCGCGGGTGGGCAGGTCGGCACCTTGTTGACAGACCTGGCCGTTCGCCAGGGACGCGATGTGCTGGCGCTGACGTCGGCGCAGTGGGACATCACCGATCCGAAGGCCGCGGACCAGATCGTGCAGAACGGCGACGTGGTCATCAACTGCGCGGCCTACACCAACGTCGACGGCGCCGAGGGTGACGAGGAACGCGCATACGCGGTCAATGCGGCGGGCCCTGAGCACATCGCGCAGGCGTGCGCGCGTGTGGGCGCGCGGATGATCCACATCTCCACCGACTACGTGTTCAGCGGCGACTTCGGCGGATCAGAGCCGCATCCCTATGAGATTGACGACGACACGGCGCCGTTGAGTGTGTACGGCCGTACCAAACTCGCCGGCGAACAGGCCGTGCTTGCGGCGCTGCCGCAGGCGGTCGACGTCCGCACGGCCTGGGTGTACACCGGCGCAACGGGCAAGGACTTCGTCGCCACCATGCGCCGGCTGGCCGCCGGCGATCGCGTCGTCGAGGTGGTCGACGACCAGACCGGCTCGCCAACCTACGCCGGTGATCTGGTCGTCGCGCTGCTGCAGGTGGCCGACGGGGAAGTGCACGCGCCGCTGGTGCAC
>NZ_JBAUZA010000414.1:0-3038 GCF_049585075.1 Mycobacterium sp. | reverse complement strand
CGCCGGTACCACCGGCGCCGCCTTGGGAGAACCAGGCGAATGCCGAGGCGTTCCCGCCGTTACCACCGAGACCGCCCTCGCCGCCGTGCACGCCGACTACGCCTGTCCCGCCTTCGCCGCCCGCACCGCCGTTGCCGAAGAACAACCCGCCGGCACCACCGTCACCGCCGGCGCCACCATCGGCCCCGGCTCCACCCACACCGCCGTTACCGAACCAGAACGCGTCGCCACCTTGGCCGCCGTCGCCGGTCGAGTCGGTGGCGCCATTGCCGCCGTTACCGAACCAGATTCCGCCGCCTTGACCGGCGGCCTCGGTCAGCGAGCCACCGCTGGTGCCATCGGCGCCGTTGCAGATCAACCCACACGCCCCACCGGTCGGGTCAGCGGCCGGGTCGACCTGGGCAAACCACGAGTTCAGCGAAGTGTCGAACTGCTGACCCAACGGGCTGTTGATCCAGTCCTGCTCCAAACCCTGCCAAAACGCCGTCGAAGGATCCGTGACCGCCGCCGCGCCAGCGCCGGTGTCGGATGCCAGGCTGGTCTGGCCCGAGAACAAGGCGTCAAGGCTGCTGGCGTTACCCAGATCGTTGAACAACGTCTCCCATCCCGCCGGGCTGCTCAAATCCCCGAGCAACCCGGTCAACACGCCGGGGTCCAAGAAATCGGTCGGGTTCACCGCCGTCACTGCCGAACTGGCGGCTGAGCCCACCGCCAAATCCAGGATGTCGTCAAACACATCGGCTTTTGCATCCGGCGCGCCCGCCAGCGGACCTAGCCCGAGCGCTAAAAAGGCCCCCGCGCCCGCCCCCAGACCCGCCGCACGTGTGCGGCGGCGCGCCTTGGCCTTCAGTGATTGACGATTCTTCTTGCTGTGTTGTCCAGCCATGATTTGGCCTTCCCTCCCGGAGTTGCTGGCGTAGTTGCTGGCGTGGTTGCTGGAATGACTGCTGTCTCAGCCGGGCTTAAGGTAACCCTTGGGTGGACTCCCGTCCGGAGAATCAGACAATTTATTCAAGATCCCCTTGAAAATTTTTGGCACCCGCTCAGCAAGCAAACTTTTGAGCCGATCCATCAAGCTGTAACACCGATGGCTTGCAGGTTTTTCATATGCTTTCCCGTGACTGCAGCAAACACATAGTAGACGCACAGGGCGCACATAGACTCGCGGCGTGTCGCGCTGAGGTAAGGCCTAATGTCTCTCAGCCCGAGCTCATGCATACCTAGGAGTATGGAACCGAGCTGCGCGCCCGACGCTCGGGAGCGCGGCTCGGTCAGGGCGGTTGGACTGCCGCGCGAAAACTTCGTAAAACCCACGACGAACGCATGAATAATTTGGTTTAAGTGCAATACAGTCCTGGCAATCCACGATGGCAACCGCCGTTCCGGCGGAAGACAGGTCGGCACAATGGCGAGCAAGCAGGTTGAGCCCACGGGGCTTTCGGGTGAAGCGCGCGAGCGCATCAGCGCCGAGTTGGACCGGATCCGGGAACGGCGCGATCGACTGGAGGCCGAGGTCAGAAGCGACCGGGGCGCGGTAAGTGACCACGCTGACGCCGCCGACGCCATCCAGCGCGCCGACGAACTGGCCAGCCTGGACGAGCGGATCATCGAGCTGGACCGGCTGCTGCGCACCGGCCCGTTGCCGTCGAACGGGGCCGACACGCTGCCCTTCGGCACCGAGGTAACCCTGCGATTTTCCGACGGGGCGGTGATCAAGATGCAAGTGATCTCCGTCATCGAAGAGGCTCAGGTCGACGGCGAGGCCGAAGCGTTGACGGCAGGCAGTCCGCTGGGGCTGGCGCTGGTCGGACGAAAAGCCGGCGAGAAGGTCACCTACACCACGCCGCAAGGCGAAAATCAGGTCGAGCTGCTGGACGTCAAGTACCCGAAGTAGCCCACCGTAGACTTTTCGCCGATGGCCGAGATTGCGGCGAGTACACA
The DNA here is from genome assembly GCF_049585075.1 of Mycobacterium sp. Lineage (GTDB taxonomy): Bacteria > Actinomycetota > Actinomycetes > Mycobacteriales > Mycobacteriaceae > Mycobacterium. The sequence continues at coordinate 1,097 of NZ_JBAUZA010000414.1, read as the reverse complement.
ACTACCCCTCAAGACGCAGGTATGGCGGTTCGTCGTCACCGGCGGCTTGTCGGCGATCGTCGACTTCGGGCTTTACGTGCTGCTCTACAAAGCCGTCGGCATTCAGGTGGACCTGTCCAAAGCGACCAGCTTCGTCGTCGGCACGATCACCGCGTATCTGATCAACCGCCGATGGACGTTTCCGGCGCCGCCGAGCACCGCCCGGTTCCTGGTCGTGATGGCGCTCTACGGGCTTACCTTCGCGGTGCAGGTCGGGCTCAATCACCTCTGCCTTGCATTACTTGACTACCGAGTCTGGGCGGTACCGCTGGCGTTCGTGATCGCACAGGGCACCGCCTCGGTGATCAACTTCGTGGTACAGCGCTCGGTGATCTTCCGGCTGCGCTGAGCCGTGACATACAGCAGGTAGCCTCTTTGTCGATGTTTAGCAGCGACATTCCCACCACTGCCACCCGGCTAACGGGATTCGGCCGCACCGCGCCATCAGTGGCGCAGGTGCTCTCCACACCGGACCCTGAGCTGATCGCGAAAGCGGTGGCGCACGCCGCGGATGCCGGCGGTAGGGGCGTCATCGCCCGCGGGCTGGGCCGTTCCTACGGTGACAACGCCCAGAACGGCGGCGGCCTGGTGGTCGACATGACGCCGCTGAACCGGATCCATTCGATCGACGCCGACACCCACGTCGCCGACGTCGACGCCGGAGTCAGCCTCGACCAGCTGATGAAAGCCGCGCTGCCGTTCGGGTTATGGGTACCGGTGCTGCCCGGCACCCGGCAGGTCACCGTCGGCGGCGCGATCGCCTGCGACATCCACGGCAAGAACCACCACAGCGCCGGCAGCTTCGGCAACCACGTCCGGTCGATGGAACTGCTGACCGCCGACGGGCAGATCCGCCACCTCACCCCCGACGGCGACGACGACGAGCTGTTCTGGGCCACCGTCGGCGGCAACGGGCTGACCGGGATCGTCCTGCGCGCCACGATCGCGATGACGCCGACGGAAACGGCGTACTTCATCGCCGACGGCATCGCCACCAAGGACCTCGACGAGACGGTGGCCGTCCACCTCGACGGCACAGAGGACAACTACACCTACTC
>NZ_JBAUZA010000413.1:0-8920 GCF_049585075.1 Mycobacterium sp. | reverse complement strand
GCCGGGGCGGGTCAGGGCAAGCCGGACACCGGGAAGAGCAACGGGTTGGGTGTTGTGACAGGCGCGGTGACCGGCGAGGCGACCGGGACCGAGGCCGAGGCCGGAACCCCACCGGTAGCCAGCGAGGTCAGATCACCGGGCAGCGAGATCTGCTGCGGCAGCGGCACGCCGAGGAACGGCAACTGCGGCAAGTTGAGCTGTGCCTGGGGCAGCAACCCCGCAGGCCCCGTCGTCGGCGCAGCCGCCGGGACGGTCGGCGTCAACCCGGGGAGCCCGGCGACTGGCGACGCGGGCGCAGCCGGTGCCGGCAACGTCGAAGTCAACCCGGGGATCCCGAGTCCGGGTGTAGCCGTCGTCGCAGCCGGTGTCGCGCCGGGAAGGCCGGGAACGAGCGAGCTTGCGCCCGGGACGGCCGAGGTGGCCCCCGGAAGACCTGCGGTCGACGGTTGCGGGACTCTGATCGCAGCCAATGGTGGCGGCGCCGGCGGCTGTGCCCCGATGGCCGTCGCGAGGTTTTGCAGCACCTGGGGTGCGCCGGCGGCAGAAGTGAGCAGCTGCTCGCCGATGTTGGGTGCGGGTATCACTGGCGCGGCGGGGTCGGCATGGGCTGTGCCCATCAGCCCGCCCATGAGTAGCGCGGCCGACGAGCCCGCCACAACCGCGGTGGCGCGGAACAACGTCCAAAAGGTTGACATGACTCTCCTGAGGTTCTCGACGACGGGGTGCTCCCGCGCTGATAGTTCGCCCGTTCCTCAAGTGACTCAAGTGACACGTGTGGCGGTTATTCGATCGTTACGGATACGAGTGACGGCAGTGACCAGAAAGGCCGGTCCGGGCGACCCCGTTAGAGTCGTGCAGATAGACACCACCTCGGCCGCCCCGGCGGCAGCTTCCACCCGTCGGCGGGCGCTTTCGCGCAGCGCTGTCGGGCCGGTGCTGTTCGTTGTGAGCGTCGCCGCGCGGTTGGCCTGGACGTATCTCGCGCCCAACGGAGCCAATTTCGTCGACTTGCACGTCTACATCGGCGGCGCGGCCACCATCGATCACCCGGGGAGCCTGTACCACTACGTCTACGCGGATCAGACGCCGGATTTCCCGCTGCCGTTTACTTATCCGCCGTTCGCGGCGGTGATGTTCTACCCGCTGCACCTGCTGCCGTTCTGGCTGGTCGCCTTCTGCTGGCAGGTCGGCACGATCGCCGCGCTCTACGGCGTGGTCCGGATCAGCCAGCGTCTGCTCGAGGTTGCGGCCGGCGCGGGCCACCGTCTGGCGATGCTGTGGACCGCGATCGCCATCTGGCTCGAGCCGTTGCGCAGTACGTTCGACTACGGCCAGATCAATGTGCTGTTGGTGCTGGCCGGGTTGTACGCGGTTTACACCACCCGGTGGTGGTGGTCGGGTCTATTGGTCGGCGCGGCGGCCGGCGTGAAGCTGACCCCGGCGATCACCGGCCTGTATTTCGTCGGTGCCCGTCGATGGGCTGCGGCGGTGTTCTCGGCGGTCGTCTTCTTTGCGACCGTTGCGATCTCGGCGCTGGTCATCGGTAGCGAGACCCGCCAGTACTTCACCAAGCTGATTTTCGAAACCGACCGGATCGGGCCGATCTGCACGACGTTCAATCAGTCCTGGCGGGGCGGCATCTGCCGGATCTTCGGCCACGACGCCGGGTACAGCCCGCTGGTGCTGACCGGAATAGCGGTCACCGCGATACTGGCCGTGCTGGCCTGGCGGGCCCTGAGCGCCGGCGCCGACGCGCCGGACCGGCTCGGCACTCTGTTGGTGGTCGAGCTGTTCGGGCTACTGCTTTCGCCGATTTCCTGGACACACCACTGGGTGTGGCTGGTGCCGTTGATGATCTGGCTGCTGCACGGGCCACTATCGGAGCGTCTCGGCGCGCGCATCCTCGGCTGGATGTGGTTGGCGCTGACCATCATCGGTGTGCCGTGGCTGCTCAGCTTCGCCCAACCGACCATCTGGCAGAACGGCAGGGCGTGGTATCTGGCCTGGGGCGGAATGGTCTACATCGTGGCGACGTTGGCGACCCTGGCCTGGATTGCGGCGAGCGGACCGCGAGCGGCTACTCGCCGATAATCCCGTCGATGTCGTGTGCCATGTCGATGTCGTTTTGCGTGATACCGCCCGCCGAGTGCGTCACTAGCGCGAAAGTCACTGTCCGCCAACGGATATCGATGTCAGGGTGATGATCCTGGGCTTCGGCGTGCTCGGCCACTCGGCGCACAGCGTCGATGCCGGCGAGAAACGCCGGAAACTTCACCGACCGGCGCAGCGCACCCTCTTTGTGTTCCCACCCGTTGAGGTCAGGCAGTGCGGCGTCTACTTGCTCATCCGTTAACACAGCCATATTTTGACCGTATACCGTCAGCCGCGATGGTCAACCAGATCGTGGTCGCCGGGGCCGTCGTCGCCGAATCCAGGGTGCTGGTCGCACAGCGCCTTCGTCCGCCCGCCCTGGCGGGTCGCTGGGAATTGCCGGGCGGCAAGGTCGCGCCCGGCGAGACCGAGCGCGAGGCGCTGGCCCGCGAACTAGCCGAGGAGCTGGGCGTCGAAGTGGAGGTCGGCGAACGTCTGGGCGACGACGTTGCGCTCAATGCGACGACCACGCTGCGTGCTTACCGAGTCAGCTTGCTCGGCGGCGAACCTCATCCGCATGACCATGGCGCGTTACGCTGGGTCACGATGGCACAGCTGCACGAGATCGACTGGGTGCCCGCCGATCGGGGATGGCTGCCCGCGCTGGCTCGAATCCTCTAGACCCGGAGTGGTCAACGCCACCATCGCTCAGTTTCGTTATCGACGGCCTGAGCTGCGACAATCACCGGCGTGGATTTTCGCAATATCGCCATTGTCGCGCACGTCGACCATGGTAAGACGACCCTGGTCGACGCCATGCTGCGGCAGTCCGGCGCGCTTACCCACCGCGGCGACGATGCAATCGAACGCCTCATGGACTCCGGTGACCTGGAGAAGGAGAAGGGCATCACGATCCTGGCCAAGAACACCGCCGTGCACCGTCAGCACGCGGACGGCTCGATGACCGTCATCAATGTCATCGATACGCCGGGTCACGCCGATTTCGGCGGTGAGGTGGAGCGCGGCCTGTCGATGGTCGACGGCGTGCTGCTCCTTGTCGACGCCTCCGAGGGGCCGCTGCCCCAGACGCGCTTCGTGCTGCGCAAGGCGCTGGCCGCGCACCTTCCCGTCATCCTGGTGGTCAACAAGACCGACCGCCCAGACGCCCGCATCGCCGAGGTCGTCGAGGAGAGCCACGATCTGCTGCTGGACGTCGCTTCCGACCTCGACGAGGAGGCGCAGGCGGCGGCCGAGAAGGCGCTCGACCTGCCGACGCTCTACGCCTCAGGACGTGCAGGCATCGCCAGCACCACCGAACCGGCCAACGGCCAGAACCCCGACGGCGACAATCTGGATCCGCTGTTCGATGTTCTGCTCGAACATATTCCGCCACCGCAGGGCGATCCCGAGGCGCCGTTGCAGGCCCTGGTGACCAACCTCGACGCGTCGTCGTTCCTCGGTCGACTGGCCCTGATCCGGATTTATAAAGGCCGCATTCGCAAGGGTCAGCAGGTGGCCTGGATGCGCGAGGTGGACGGCCATCCGGTCATCACCAACGCCAAGATCACCGAACTGCTTGTGACCGAGGGCATCGAGAGAACTGCGGCGGAGGAGGCGGCCGCTGGAGACATCGTGGCGGTGGCCGGGATTCCCGAGATCATGATCGGCGACACGCTCGCCGACCCGGACCACGCCCATGCGCTGCCGCGCATCACCGTCGACGAGCCCGCAATCTCAGTGACCATCGGCACCAACACTTCTCCGCTCGCGGGCCAGGTGGCCGGGCACAAGCTCACCGCGCGGATGGTGAAGTCGCGGTTGGATTCCGAACTCGTCGGCAACGTGTCGATCAAAGTGGTTGACATCGACCGCCCCGACGCCTGGGAGGTCCAGGGCCGTGGCGAGCTGGCGCTCGCCGTGCTTGTCGAACAGATGCGGCGCGAGGGCTTCGAGCTGACGGTTGGCAAGCCGCAGGTGGTCACGCGGACAGTCGACGGCAAGCTGCATGAGCCGTTCGAAGCGATGACCATCGACTGCCCCGAGGAGTTCGTCGGCGCGATCACCCAGCTGATGGCCGCGCGCAAGGGACGCATGGAGCAGATGACCAATCACGCCGCCGGGTGGGTGCGAATGGACTTCATCGTGCCGAGCCGCGGCCTCATCGGCTTCCGCACGGACTTCCTGACGCTGACCCGCGGCACCGGCATCGCCAACGCCGTGTTCGACGGCTACCGGCCCTGGGCGGGTGAGATCCGTGCCCGGCATACGGGGTCGCTGGTTTCGGACCGCACCGGGTCAATCACCCCGTTCGCGATGATTCAGCTGGCCGATCGCGGCCAATTCTTCGTCGAACCGGGTGAGGACACCTACGAGGGCCAGGTGGTCGGCATCAACCCGCGCGCCGAGGATCTCGATGTCAACGTCACACGCGAGAAAAAGCTGACCAACATGCGCAGCTCGACGGCCGACGTCATGGAAACCCTGGCCCGGCCGCTGGAACTCGGCCTCGAACAGGCGATGGAGTTCTGCGCCGAGGACGAATGTGTCGAGGTGACTCCCGAAGTAGTCCGGGTGCGCAAGGTCGAGCTCGCCGCGACCCTGCGCGCGCGGGCGAAGGCGCGCGCGAAAGCTCGCGGGTAATACCGGCCATCAACCCGGGCAGTGATATCGCCCGCGCCCTCGAATTGGAGAGAGCACTAAATCCTCCACCCAGCGACTGAAGAGGCCACTGTGGCTCGTGAGGTTCGCCCGCAATGACGGTTCTGCGGCCGGGCCCCGATACCCTGTTGGGCGTGCCGAAACGAGTCTGCCGCGCATGGCTGACCATCGGCGTGCTGGTTTCGACGCTGACGCTGACGCTGGCCGGCTGCACGGTCAGCCCGCCACCGGCTCCGCAGAGCACCGAGACGACCCGGAGTACCGCACCGCCGCCGCAACGCAAGACCCAGATCATCGTGGGGATCGACTCGATCGGCGCGGGCTTCAATCCGCATCTGCTGTCCGATCTTTCCGCGGTCAACGCCGCCATCGGTGCGCTGGTACTGCCCAGCGCGTTTCGGCCCGTGTCCGACCCGGCCACGTCAACCGGATCCCGTTGGGAGATGGACCCGACGCTGCTGGTGTCGGCCGATGTGACCAGCGAGAACCCATTCACGGTGACATATAAGATCCGGCCGGAGGCGCAGTGGACCGACAACGCCCCGATCGCCGCCGACGACTTTTGGTATCTGTGGCGGCAGATGGTCGGCCAGCCCGGTGTGGTCGATCCGGCCGGCTACGACCTGATCACCGGCGTGCAGTCGATCGACGGCGGTAAGCAGGCGGTCGTCACCTTCGCCCGGCCATACCCGGCGTGGCGCGAGTTGTTCAGCAATATCCTGCCCGCGCACATCGTCAAGGATGTGCCGGGCGGTTTTCCGGCCGGATTGGCCAGCGCCCTGCCGGTCACCGGTGGGCAGTTCCGAGTGGAAAACATCGACCCGCAGCGCGACGAGATCCTGCTGGCCCGCAACGATCGCTATTGGGGGCCGCCGTCCAAGCCGGACCTGATCCTGTTCCGCCGGGCCGGCGCGCCGGCCGCGCTCGCCGATTCGGTCCGCAACGGCGATACTCAGGTCGCCCAAGTACATGGTGGCTCAGCGGCTTTCGCACAGTTATCGGCCATCCCGGATGTCCGGACCGCCCGGATCATGACGCCGCGAGTCATGCAGCTGACGTTGCGCGCCAACCAGCCCAAGCTGGCCGACGCCGCGGTGCGCAAGGCGATTCTGGGGATGGTCGACGTTGACTTGCTCGCCGCCGTCGGCGCGGGCAGCGACAACACCGTCACGCTGGACCAGGCGCAGATTCGCTCGCCCAGCGATCCCGGCTACGTGCCGACCGCGCCGCCGGCGCTGACCAGGGCCCAGGCGTTGGGGTTGCTGGAGGCGTCGGGTTACCAGATCGAGAACGACACGTCGGCGTCGGTCACTCCGCCGCCGGCGCCCTCGGCGCCGCCGCGACCAACGAACGGGCCGCCGGAGATCACCCGGGGGCGTATCAGCAAGGACGGCAAGCAGCTGTCTCTGGTCATCGGCGTCGCCGCCAACGACCCGACATCGGTTGCCGTGGCCAACACCGCCGCCGACCAGTTGCGCAATGTCGGGATTGCCGCGACGGTGTTGGCGCTCGACCCGGTGGCGCTGTACCGCGACGCGCTGGTCAACAACACTGTCGACGCTCTCGTCGGGTGGCGCGAAGCCGGCGGAAATTTGGCGACGGTGCTTGCCTCGCGCTACAGCTGCCCGGCGCTGGAGGCGACCGCCGTGTCGACGGCCAGTCCCACCTTGAAGCCCCCGCCTCCTGCCGATCCGTCGGTTACCGCCAGAGCGACGCCGGCGACCACCGCGGCGGCGCCCACCTCCACCGCGCCCAGCCAGACGCACGAACCCGGAGCACTGGTGCAGGCGCCGTCCAACCTCACCGGCATCTGCGATCACAGCATCCAGTCGAATATCGACGCCGCGCTGGCTGGCACCGCGAACATCAACGACGTGATCAACGCGGTGGAGCCGCAGCTGTGGAACATGTCAACCGTGCTACCGATTCTGCAGGACACCACGATCGTGGCCGCCGGGCCCAGCGTTCTCAATGTGAGCCTTTCGGGTTCGGTGCCCGTCGGGATCGTCGGCGACGCCGGACAGTGGGTCAAAACCGCGCAATAGGCCGAAAACTATTGGGCCACTGGCGCCGAAAGGGCGATCAGGGTGATCACCGTATCTACGATGATCGCCAGTTGGCGCTTGTTCGGTGGGGCTCCGGTGAGCAGCATTTGTTGGTTGATCAACGCCGGGCCGACGCGCGCGGTGTAGGGCGTGAGCGCCGCCGCATTGATCTCGCCGTTGGCCACGCCGGCCTGCAGAATCGCTTCGGTGATCGCCAGGCGGGGCGCCACGACGGCGTCGGCGAAGATGGCGCGCAGCTCCGGCTCGTGCAAGAGCTGGTTCATGATGGCCAGGCTGGGGAACGCGGTCTTGCCGGAAAGCACGTCGCAATGCGCGGTGAACACGGCCAGCAGATTCTCCCGAGCCGGTCGGTCGGTGCGGGGTTCGGGCAGTGGCGGCAGCGCGTAATGCAACGCCGACTGGACCAGGTCGTGCTTGCAAGTCCAGCGGCGATACAACGCGGCCTTGCCGGTGCGGGCGCGCGCGGCGATCCCTTCCATGGTCAGCCCGCCGTAGCCGACGGCTGCGAGTTCGGCCAGCGTCGCGTCGTAAAGCGCGTCCTCGAGTTCCTTGCCCCGGCGGCGGGTGCGAGCGGTCTGCTGTCGCATCCGTTGATAGTAGCCATTGGCGTTCACACCGGTATGGTGCCTGCATGCAGGAGACCCCGCGGCTGTTGTTCGTGCACGCCCATCCCGATGACGAGACGATCACCAACGGCGCCACCATCGCCCATTACATCGCCCGCGGGGCTGCGGTGCATGTCGTCACCTGCACTCTGGGCGAAGAGGGCGAGATCATCGGTGAACGTTGGGCACAACTGGCCGCCGATCACGCCGACCAACTCGGCGGCTACCGCATCGGCGAACTCACCGCGGCGCTACAAGCCCTGGGAGTGCCGGCGCCGATCTTCCTCGGCGGCCCGGGCCGCTGGCGCGATTCGGGCATGGCCGGCACCGAGCCGCGGGGCCGGCGCGAAAGGTTCAGCGACGCTGACGAACACGAAACTGTCGGTGCGCTGGTGGCGCTCATCCGCACATTGCGTCCGCACGTCGTGGTGACCTACGACCCCAACGGCGGATACGGACATCCCGACCACGTGCAGGCCCATGTCGTCACCACAGCGGCGGTAGCCGCGGCCGGCACCGACGACTACCCGGGCACGCCGTGGTCGGTGCCGAAGCTGTACTGGACGGTCATCGCCCGAAGCGCATTCATGGCGGGGTGGGAGGCGCTCGGCCCGGACGATTTGCGGTCGCACTGGGTAATTCCGCCGCCCGACGGCGAATACTCGGATTTACAGGAACTGGGCTACTCCGATGAAGATATCGACGCCGTCATCGACGACCCAGACGCTATGCCGGCCAAGCAGGCGGCGCTGGCCGCGCACGCCACTCAGCTGACCGTCGGTCCGACCCGCCGCGCGTTCGCGTTGTCGAATAACTTTGCGCTGCCCATCGTCGGGCAGGAGCACTACATTTTGGCGGCCGGTGTCGCGGGAGATCGCGATCGGCGCGGCTGGGAGACCGATCTACTCGCCGGACTCGATCTCACCGAGTCCGCCACGCGGTAGGCTTTCCGGTTATGGATCCGGATCTGGACTACAACCAGCAACACTGGCAGGACCGACTGGACAGCTTTCAGTGGGTGATCATGTCCATCGCTTCGCAGTTGGACAGCGTCCCGACCTGACCGCCACCAGGCCACGCACCGGGCAGGTTGACGACCTCGGCGCGACGGACCCAGCAATTCGATTCGTGATCCTGGCTTTACTCGCCGTCGACGGCATTCTCTCCGCGGTAGCCGGCGCCCTGCTGCTGCCGGCCTACATCGGCTCCATCCCATTTCCCATCAGCGCGTTGATCAGCGGCCTGGTCAACGCGGCGCTGGTTTGGGCCGCTGGGCGATGGACCACGTCAACCCGGCTGGCCGCGTTACCGCTGTGGACGTGGCTCGTCACGGTCCTCCTGATGTTGGCGGGCGGTCCGGGCGGCGACGTCATCTTCGGTGGACCCGGAGTGCAGGCCTACGGCCCGTTACTGCTGCTCGTGGGCGGTGTGGTGCCGCCGGCATGGGTACTGTGGCCGCGCCGAGCCGAACGCTGACCACTCGCGCGATGAGGCTACTGT
>NZ_JBAUZA010000412.1:0-2228 GCF_049585075.1 Mycobacterium sp. | reverse complement strand
GTCACAGCCGATGGGGTCGATGAGGCCGGCGTGCGAGGGCTCCAATGCTGGCTTGGATCGGGGGGAGATGTTCCGGGTGGCATATCAGACACCCAGCGATGGTATCGCTGATCGAAAACCGTCGTGTTCACCCCGCCGTGCACCACGCGCGATGCCTTAGCGATTATCGAAAGCCCTTGGCCCGCAACGGCTCAGCTACGTGCACGCAACCGCAGCCGGAACCGCACGACACCGACGAAAACGGTGGCCAACACGGCAAGCATCCCCATGTCGAGCAGCCATGCGCTCGGCACATGCCGCCACAGCCGGTCGGTGGGCAGGCCCGCCTCGATGTGGTTCAGATCGACGGTCGACGCCGCCGCGGCGAAACCCCAGCGCGCCGGAACCAGCCATGAAATCTGGTCCAGCACCAGCCGCCCCGTCACCGGAATCAGCCCGCCCGCCAACACCATTGACACCATGATCGTCACCACGAGCATCGGTAGCACCTGCTCAGTCGAACGGGCCAGCGACGACAGCGCCAGTCCCACCATCGCCGAGGCAACAGCCGTCAACGTCAGTGTCAGCCACAGCTCGACGACGCCGGCCACCACACCATTGCCCAACAACACCCCGCCATGCGACGGCGCGCCTTTGCCGATGGCCATGATGATCACCATCAGCGCCGTGTCGACCAATGCCGCCGCGCTAAAGACAAGGACTTTGGCCATCAGGTAGGCCGACGCCGATAAACCCACGGCTCGCTCACGCTGGAAGATCATCCGTTCGCCAACCAGATCGCGCACCGTCAGCGCGGTCCCCATGAACACCGCGCCGATGTTGAGCAGAATCAGGATGTCGATGGGCTCCTCGGGCTGCGGGCCCGTCGGGCTGGCGTATCCGAGCCCGGTACTGCCGGGCACCGCCAGCGACAGCACCCCGAGCACGAACGGCAGCAGCGCCAGAAACGCGAAGTAGCCCCGATCGGCGGCGATCAGCCGGGCTTGTCGCCGGGCTAGGGTCGCGACCTGACGCCATCGGTTGGTCTGAGGCGGCTTTCCCAGCGGCGCCGCGCCGGCGGTCGGCGACGGCCGTCGCGGAGTAGCGGGGTGGCGCGCCAAATACGCCCGGTGCACACCGTCGGGGTCGGTGCTGACCCTAGCGAAGATGTCGGCCCAGTCGGTGCTGCCCATCGCCGCCCCGATCTGCGACGGCGGATCGGCGAAGGCGGTCTTGCCGCCCGGCGCCAGCAGCAGCAGCTGGTCGCACATGCTCACATAGGTCAGCGAATGCGTGACGACGATGATCACACGCCCGGCGTCGGCGAGCCGGCGCAGCATCGTCATCACCTGCCGGTCCAGCGCCGGGTCGAGCCCCGACGTCGGTTCGTCGAGGATCAGCAGCGACGGGCCCGTCAACAGCTCCATGGCCACCGACGCCCGCTTGCGCTGCCCGCCGGACAGCTTGTCGACGCGAGTCTTCTTGTGCGGAGCCAACTCCAGCTCGTCGAGCACCCGCTCGACCACCTGCCGCCGATCGTCGGCCGAGGTGTCGGGCGGCAGTCGCAGTTCGGCAGCGTAGCTGAGCGCCTGCTCGACGGTGAGCTGGCGATGCACGACGTCGTCCTGGGGCACCATCCCGATGCGCGAGCGCATCGAGGCGTACTCGGCGTGCACGTCGTGCCCGTCGAAGGCGACCAGACCGGCGCTGCGCGGCATCGCGCCGCCAATTAGCTTGACCAGCGTGGACTTTCCGGCGCCGGACGGCCCGATCACCGCGGTCAGCGTCCCGGGTTTGGCGGTGAAGGACACATCCTCCAGCAGTTGGCGCCCGTCGACGGTCAGCGCCAACCCGTGCACGGTGAGCCCTTTGGTACGGGCCGCCGCGGGCTGCGGCACCACGGTCTTGCCGGTCGCCAGCAGGTCGGTATTGCCGATCGTGACGACATCGCCGTCGCGCAGCATCGCCCGCGTGATCAGGGTTCCGTTGACGAAAGTGCCGTTGCTGCTGTTGTTATCGCGGATTTCCAGACCGGCCGGAGTGGACACCAACACCGCGTGCACGCGGGAGGCCAGCGCATCTTCGACGACGACGGAGTTGGTCTTGGCGCGACCGACCGTCGCCAAACCCGACGATCCTCCCGTCCGGGGAACCGGTCGGCTGGGCTGCGTTCTGATTGGACGAGCCGGCGGCGGAGTCACCGGTCGGAGCGCGGTCGTCTTCGGGCTGGCGTCCGGGTGCCCATCCGG
>NZ_JBAUZA010000411.1:0-5832 GCF_049585075.1 Mycobacterium sp. | reverse complement strand
GGTGAAGCGTTCGCGGCCCCAATCGACTCCGTCGCCGAGCCGACGCATCTGGCCACCGATGGTTCCGCCAGATTCGCGTTTCCAATCCCAGACCTTGTCGACGAACAGCTCGCGGCCAAAGTCCTCTTTGGTCTTCCCGTCGACCGCGAGCTGCTTTTCCACCACGCTTTGAGTCGCGATACCCGCGTGATCCATACCTGGCTGCCACAGCACTTCATAACCTTGCATGCGCTTGCGACGGGTCAGCGCGTCCATCATGGTGTGCTCGAGCGCATGCCCCATGTGCAGGCTGCCGGTCACGTTCGGCGGCGGCAGCACGATCGAGTAGGCAGGTTTTGCGCTGGCCGGGTCCGCGGCGAAGTACCCCGCGTCAAGCCAATGTTGATAGATCGCACTCTCGGCCGCGCCCGGATCCCACGCCTTGGGCAGGGCTTCAGCCCGCGCGTTGGCGGCGGGTTCGGGGCTAGCGGTCACCCGTCAAGTCTAGAAAGCGCCGAGGCCGGCAACGAACACCGCCCGGATGCGGGGGGTGTTCTGCGGCTATTTCTTGCCGCCGAGCAACCCGCCGAGGATGTCGCCTGCCTTGGAACCCAGCGCGTTGCCCAGCACCGTGCCGAGCGACTTATTGCCGCCCATGCCGCCAAGGATGCTGCCCAGCACGTCATTGAGCGCCCCGCCGGAGGCTGACTCCTTCGCCGGAGCTCCGCTCTTTCCGCTGAGTTGCTTGCCCACATAGGCCAGCACGATTGGCGCCAGGATCGGCAGTAGTTGCTTGAGCAGATCGCTGTTGCCTCCGCCGCCACCGGCCAGCGCGTTGGCGACCTGCGCGGCGTCATTGCCGCCGAAGATCTTCGCGATCGCCTGCTGACCGTCCTTCTCGTCGACCTGGTCGACGCTCACGCCGCCGTCGAGCAGACCGCTGGCGGCATGGCTGTCGGCGGCGGACTCGATTTTGCTGGCGTGATCCGGGTCCTGTGCGTTCTCGTGCAATCCGCCGACCAGCACCGGCACCAACAGCTGAACCGCTTTGTTGACTTCGTTTTCGTCGACGCCGATCTTGCTTGCGATGTCACTTGTGGGAATCTGAGCGAAGAGATCTTCAAGGCCAGACATGGACTTGTACCTAACGTCACTGGGTTGGTGTGGTACCTCGATCACGACACTAGCCCGCACCGAAGCCCTCCGAAAGCGGTTCTTGCACGCAGATTCAATTAATGCGGCGCCAGCTTGGCAGTGTCCAGCGACACCCCCGCGCCGGGGAGCCGCGCCAGCAGTGCATCACCCATCGCGGCGGCCGGTGTGAGCACACCGCGTAGCTCCGAGAGATCATCGCGATCCGTTGCCAGCGTCAGACCGCTTTCCCCCAGAAGCACCGCGGTGGCTTTGTATCCGGGGTCTCCGCGTTGCGCGATGGTTGCGACATAGCGGGCGCCCGAGGTCGTCGTGGTGTACGTCTCCGCCTTGTAAAAGCCGCGCTCGCGTACGGCTTCACTGGGGCCGGTGCCGGGTTTGGGCAACACGCGCTCCACCAGTCTGCGCGGCAGCAGCCGGAAGTAGCGGCTGCCCAACCCCGAGACCGCGTTGCCGATCCCGTTGACAACCCCGGACACCACCGGTGCCACGGCCGATGAGCCCACGCTCATGTGTTCGCTGTAGCGGAACTGCCTGCCGTACGCCCAGTCCTGTAATGCATTGCTGCGTCGGACAATTCGAGTATTAGTTGGCGCCATCATGAAGCCTGCCGTCCACAATCCGGTCAGCTCCGGCGCGATCTGGCGGCCACGGCGCCATCGCAGGTCGGGCTGGGCGCCCAGTTCGGGTTCTGCGCTGCGGTCGGGGCTCAGCGTGTAGGGATCAGCGAATTGACGGCGCACGTCGGCATCCCTGGACACCGAATCGAGGACTTCCACCATCGATGCCAACGTGCCGCCGGACAGCCCGCCGGAGAAGGAGCGAACCACAAAGTCGGTGCCCAGAAGCTCGCCGGCACCGTCTTCGCGTGCTCGGCGGTAAAGCGAGTACACGGTGAGATCCGAAGGGATCGAATCGAATCCGCACGCGTGCACGATGCGTGCGCCGGTGTCGAGCGCCTGCTTGTGGTACAGGTCGATGCTGTCGCGAACGAACGGCGGCTCGCCGGTCAGGTCGGCATAGTCGGTACCCGCCGCCGCGCACGCGGCGACCAACGGCAGGCCGTACCGGCTGTAAGGCCCGACAGTCGTGACGACCACCCTGGTCTGCGCGGCCATCGCATCCAGAGTCGACGGCGATGAGGCGTCTGCGACCAGAACTGGCCATGACTGCGCCGATTCTCCCAGTGTTTCGCGAATCGCCAGTAGGCGGTCAGTTGATCGCCCAGCCAGCGCGATCCGCGCGCCTCCGCCGGCCCGGGCCAGGTAATCGGCGGTGAGCTTGCCCACGAAGCCGGTTGCCCCGTACAAGACGATGTCGTATTCGCGCGTCTCGGTCACAGGCGCGACGCTACTCCGAGGATCTCCGGCAACTCGGCGCTCTCCCCCAGCACATGCTCGGCCAGAAATGCGATGACCACCTGGTACCAGATCTTGGTGTGCTGCGGCGCCTCCACCCAGTGGTTTTCCGACGGGAAGTACAGGAACCGGTGCGGGCTGCTGCCATCCTCGCCGGCCGGCAGCGCCGAGTTGGAAAGCAGCTCGTACCACAGCCGCAGGCCCTCACCGATCGGCACGCGATAGTCCTTGTCGCCGTGGACGACCAGCATCGGCGTGGCAATCCGACCGACGAATTGGTGTGGCGAGTTCGCAGCGGTCATCTCCGCCGTCATCTCACGACGCCAGTAGTAGGCGTGATCGGTTGTCGGGCTGAATTGGTCCAGCGCCCACAGACTGGCATGGGTCACGATCGCGGCGAATCGGTCGGTGTGGCCGGCCATCCAATTGGCCATGTAGCCGCCGAATGAGCCGCCCATCGCTGCGATCCGGGTTGCATCGATGCGTGAATGAGCACACGCCGCATCGATGGCGACCATCAAATCGTCGAATGGCGGACCACCCCATGCTCCCCAACCACGCTCGATGAATTCCTGTCCATAGCCGGTCGACAGCGCCGGATCGGGCAGCAGCACCGCGTAGCCCGCGGCGGCTAGCAGCCATGGATTCCATCGCCATGACCAGCTGTTCCAACTGCCCAGCGGCCCTCCGTGGATCCATAGCAGCAGCGGGGCGGGCGCCGGGTCGTCGGGCAGCACTAACCACGACCGCACCACCGTCTCGTCCGCAGCTGCCGCGGTGACCTCGGTCAAAGTTCCTGGTAGCGTTGGCAAGTCGACGCATGGCAGTACGGTGGCGACACCACCGGGATCGATCCGAACCGGATGCGGCGGTGCCGCATACGAGCTGCGCAAGGCGTAGAAAACACCACCAGGCGCGGCGACGACGTCCGTGTAGGCGAAGTCGTCGTCGGTGAGCTGGGTGACTGTCGATGTCGACAGTTCGACGAGGAACACCGGGGCCCGACCTCCCTGATCGGCCGTGACCACCAGCGCGGTGCCGTCGCATGACCAGGTCAGCGAGATCGGCCGACGATCCCATGCTTGCGCCACCGACCGCGGTTCGTCGCCGAATCGCAGGTATTGCAACGTCATTCGCGGCGCACCGTCGGGAGTGGAAATGGTTTCGCGGGTGTAGGCGATCCCCGACCCGTCCGGTGAGATGGCAGGATGCTCGAGTTCGGCGTCCGGATCGTCAGCGATCACGCGGCGTTCGCCCGATACCACGTCGACCCGCATCAGCACCGAGCGTTCGGTGGGGCCGGGCCCGGCGACCCGCCACGTCGTCACCAGGAACCGGCCGTCGGCACTGATGTCGAATTGGGCGGTGTCGAATCCGGCTTCGCGCAGCGCCGCACCGGGCTGCGGCGTCAGATCACGCGGTCCATTGACGTCGAACAGATGTGGTTCGTCGGGGCCGATGTCTTTGTCCCAGAACCGAACCGGGTAACCGGAATGCAGGATCGCGTTGACCTGAGAGGCCTTGCGGAGATCGCGCAACCTTCGGTCGTCGTCGATGTCGCGCGCCGTCGGCAACAGCGATGCGCCGATTACTGCGGTCTCGGCGCGGCGCGCGGTGCGGACGACGCTAACGCCTCCGGGCATGCTCAGCACCTCGACGGCCTCGCCGCCGTCCGCAGGGAGCCGCCACAGCGAGCCCGGTGGTTTGTCGGTGCCACCGCTGTTTTCGGCGGTCGGCCGAGACGAGATGAACAACAGGTCGCCGTCGGCGGTGAACGCCGGTGCCGACTCACCGTTCGAGCCACGGGTAAGGCGGCGTGCGGGTGTTGCGCCGGTGGGATCGATTTCCCAGACGGCGCTGACGTACTCGGTGCGCTTGTCGTTGAATTCGGCCACGGTGGTTACCACCCGCGACCCGTCCGCCGAGACTGCCAGGCCCGACACTCGTGGCAGTGTCAAGTAGTCGTCGAGGTTGTCGAATGCCGTTGCGGTCACGACTTGTTGGTAACACAGCGCGGAGCTTTCTGCGGTGTGCGCCATACAACACCGAAGTAAGTTTGATTTTCAAACTTGAAGCTGACATGCTCGTAGGTATGCCCGCTGTGACGCTGGCCGACTTGCCCGGCCGGCCTTGTCCCATCGCCGCCGCTCTGGAGTTGGTCGGGGAACGATGGGCGTTGCTGATCGTCCGCGAGCTGGCGCTGGGCAACACACGCTTCCAGGACATCGTCCGCGGCACCGGCGCGCCGAGGGATCGAGTGGCAGCCCGGCTCAAGGCGCTGGATGAGGCTGGCGTCATCCGGCGTGTCCGGTACCGCGCAGCGCCACCGCGATTCGACTACCAGCTCACTGAGTCCGGCCGCGCGCTGCTGCCGGTGTTGGATGCGTTGCTGGCTTGGGGAATTGACCATGCAATCCGTCCGGGCGACCCCGACGGTGACCGCTACCGCTGGACGAAGGCCAAGCAGCCAGCAGGAAGGGCACCATGACCACCGTCAACGACGACACCGAAAAAGAACTGTGGGGACCGCCGCGCTCACGCACGGTGACGTGGCACGACCCCGGCCCCGCCACTGCGCGCGGCCTCGCGATGGCAGGGATCGACTACCTCAAGGCGATGATCGCCGGCGAGCTTCCGCCACCCCCGATCGCCGCACTCATGCAATTCGATCTGGTCGAGGCAGAGTTCGGCAAGGTGGTGTTCACCTGCCGACCGGACGGCTCGGTGTACAACCCGAACGGCGGCGTACACGGCGGCCTGGTCTGCACCCTGCTCGACTCCGTCGCCGGGCTAGCAGTGCACAGCACGCTTCCTGCCGGCAAGGGGTACACCTCGATCGAGATAAAGGTGAATTACCTCAAGGCGGTGCGACTCGACAGCGGCCCGTTGACGGCGACCGGGACGGTCGTCAAAGCGGGGTCGCGGGTGGGCTTCACCGAGGGAGTCGTCACCGACGCGTCAGGTGCGGTCGTGGCGACCGCTACCAGCACCCTGCTGGTGTTCGACCTGTAGCTGGCCGACGAGTGATTGCTCGGTGAGACGCCTGACGGCGGTGGCGGGCTATCGCCCGGCCACCGCCGTCAGTTTGTTTGGTTTGGTCAGCCGCGCCGGCCGCAGACCGGCCAGGCACCGATGCCCTGCGAGTGCAGGACGTTCTCGGCCACCCGGATCTGCTCCTCACGACTCGCGCCGTTCGGAGAACCCGAGCCACCGTTGGCCCGCCAGGTGCTCGGCGTGAACTGCAGGCCACCGGAGTAACCGTTACCGGTGCTGATCCCCCAGTTGCCGCCGGACTCGCACGCAGCGATCGCGTCCCAGTTGACGCTGTAGGCCTTGACAGGCG
>NZ_JBAUZA010000410.1:0-16220 GCF_049585075.1 Mycobacterium sp. | reverse complement strand
CGTTCGGTGTGCGCGGCGAACCACAGCGACGGCCCGCAGTCCGGGCAAGCGATCGGCTGAGCATGGAAGCGGCGGTTGGCCGGGTCATGGTATTCAGCGGCGCAGCGTTCACACATGGTGAACGCCGACATGGTGGTGGCTGGACGGTCGTAGGGCAGGGCTCGGATGATGGTAAACCGGGGACCGCAGTTGGTGCACGTCACGAAGGGGTGCCGGTAACGACGGTCGTTCGGGTCGAACAACTCGGCGATGCAGTCGTCGCAGACCGCGATGTCGGGCGGAATTGGAGTGGTGGCACCGGCGACCGTCTGGCTTTCCGCGATGCGGAAGTTGCCGCTGCATGCACGGTCGGTGTTGACATTGACGACGCAGATAGCACTGATCCTTGCCAACGGCGGCGCCTCAGCCCGCAGCCGCCGATGAAAGTCGTCAATGCGTGCGGCGGGTCCCTGCACTTCGAGGAAGACCGCGCCCGAATCGTTGCCGACGAATCCGCTCAGCCCAAGGTCGGTCGCGATCCGGTGGACGAACGGACGGAACCCCACCCCTTGGACGACACCGGTCACGGTGAACTGCTTCCGGACATCGGCGGACTGCACCAGGGTGTCAGTCATCGTCGCGGCCCCGACCCATCAACTCCAGACCGGCCATCGCCTGCTCCGCGCCGGCACGGTCGGTCTTCTCGACTACGAACCCCATGTGAATGATTACCCAGTCATCGGGTGCAAACGTCTCCTCCGGCAACATGCCGACATTGACCTTGCGTTGCGCTCCGGCCACGTCGACGAGTGCGAGTTGCCCGTCGTAACCCTCCAGCATCCTGACTACTCGGCCCGGTATGCCCAGACACATCGCTCAGCCCTGCCCTTCGAACGACGCCGCCGGCGATCGAGACCGCAGACCCGCGACGACCTCCTCAACGGCGAGGACGGCCCGCGGAACGGCACTCGCGACGGCGTCGGTGAGACCGATACCTTGCTCGACGCTCCCGACCTCGCAGCCGATGACGACCGTGTAAGGCGGTTTGCCCCCGAGTGCCTTCAGGCTGTCGAATACTGCCGCGGGATCCATGCTGTGGGCATCCAGAGCGGCTGTTGGCGAACGTGATTCATGGTCGGCCTGAAAGATGTGCAAAGCGCCCGGGCTGCCTCGATTGGCGACCGCGTCGACAAGGACCAGCGCGTCCCAGTCGTCAAGCAACTCGTAGGCCAAGTGCATGCCCCCGATGCCGTAGTCGACCACCCGCACGCCCGAATCGTCTTGCTGGACTGGGACGTGCCTGACTACCTCGGAGCCGAACCCGTCGTCACCGAGGAAGATGTTGCCGATGCCGGCCACAAGGATGCGCACTGGTCTCGGACCGTCCCGCGACGCTACATGTGCCGGATCTTGAGATACCGCCGGGCGTCCGGCAGGGATATCAGCCCCAGCACAACTCCGGCCAGGGCGACCAGCGCCAGGATAGCGATGAACACCCATCCTACGATCTCCATGTCGAATTCCTTTCCGTGGTTGTGGTTTCGAGCGGTTCGACTTCGTCGGGGGAGAAGTACAGATAGCGGCCGTACCAGTCGTGCAGGTCTGCCGCCGGATCGTCTTCGACGACGACACCGACGTGCTGGTTGCCGTCGACATCTTCGTGCACGGTGGTGACGCGAGCGGTCTTGCCCGCGAAGAACAGGTCCTGTGCGTCGGCTCGGCGCCCCGGATGCAGAAGCACTCGACTGCCTCGAGCTACCCGGACACCGTTCACCAGCACTGCGTCCAGTTCGGGCTGTACGGCATTGTCGGCCAACGGATCCCACCAGTCCACACCGTCGGGCACCTCCGGAATCAGTCCGACTGCCTCCTGCGGGTCCCGCAGGACTCCGTGCAGGCGTGCCATTTCGTCGGGCGACATCGAGTCACAGCGGTCGATGATCTGCGCGGCCAGCGGATCGGTGGCTCGGGCCTGCGCCTTCTCCTGGTCGGTCATCGTCATCACCCGCAGCGTCAGGATCTCGTCGATCTCGGTGGAGTCGTATAACGCGGTCTCGCTCTGTTCGGCGATCTCGGGGTGGTCGTAGAGGATGATCGGCGAGATCAGCAGGAGATCGCGGGTGTCGGGCCTGCCGGCCAATACCGGGAAGCATCGGTGCTGGCTGCATCGAGACACCGCGTCGGCAGCGGGCAGCGGCGGCTCGAGGAGCGATACGAACTCGCCGCCAACGACTTCCGCGATGACGTGGGTGCCGATCAGGGAACGCGCAATCGCGTCGCCCTTGTCAAGAGCAGGGGCACCGGTGTTTGCGACTCGTACCGAGACTCGATGGAGCACGCCGTCCGGCTCGACGGCTACGGTCACCGTGGCGCTGATCTCCTGCCGGATTCGGACCAGCCGACCGCCCTCGACATATTCAACATCGGTTGCCGCCGGTGCGGTCAGCGTCAGCGACCACGGCTGGGCCGGATCGTCAAACGCAAAGGGGCCGAATGACGTTTCATCCTCGATGGCTTCATCCCAGGTCAGCCACGAACCAGCCGGCGTGTTCAGCTCGTCGACGGGTTCGAATTGGCCGCAGCCGTTGTCGCGTTCGGCGCGGCGATGCTGCAGCTGCAGGAAGCGCACCACCAGGGTGATTGCTTGCGCTCCGTCGACGAGAAACTGCGCGGCGATGGTGTCGTCCTCGCCGATTCCGGCGTCGTTCGCGCCCTCAGGGCCCAAAACGCCCCACTGCCAACGTGATCGATTTCTACTCGACGTCGCGCGGTACGGGTAGAGCAGGTACCCCTCGTAGAGGACGGCGTCGGCGACGGCGCGGGCCCGGTCCCAATCCGCGGTCATCGCGCCTCCTGGTGCGCCGCGTCGAGCAGGCCGGCGACCGCGTCCTCGATGCTCACCAGACCGCGCGCCGACTTGTAGGCGGCCAAAGCGGCTACGGTTTCGTGAGACAGCCGCACCCATCCGGCGTTTGGATAGTGCTGCCGGATGAGATCTCGCCACGCCGCCACTGGCATGTCGTAGTGGTCTTCGCACTCCCACGACACCTGTTGGACGGAAAAGCCTCGCTGACCCGCCCTGAATACGGTTCCGCTGAACAGGAATTGCAGCGGCACGGTGCCGTCGCGGAGCGCGTGCAGGTACTTGGCGGCGGCGACCTCGAAATCGTAGGTGCACTCGAGCGGCAGCGTTATCTCGGTGGCGTGGCTGAACGCCGGCACCATCGCGGTGCAATGCTGCCACAAGAATGTGCGCTGGGTGGTTGCCCAGCGTTCCCGCGGCCCGAACAAATCAGTCAGCCCCGCTGCCTCCTCGTCGGAGTAGCTCCGGTGCAATGGTTCGATGCGGACCTGGCAGCGCAGAGCGATCGCGTGCACCGGTTCGTCGTCGGGCACCGAAACACTGACGCGCGCGGTCAATACCGGGGTCGCCGCATATGGCTCCGGGACCACATCGAGGACGGCGAATGTCATGCCGGCCTGGTCGGTGGGGCCGGTCATCGCCGTTGCTCCGTACTACGGACTGCGAGTTGAGCGAAGAAGGCGTCGATGAATTCGCGGGCCTCGTGCCCGCCGTCGAAGCCCCGCCACAACATCCGCAACCCGCCGACGAACTCGTAGCAGGCGTCGATCGGGACCAGATAGCAATCGGGTTGTTCACCATCGCGCACTCGCACCAGCAGCGCCTCGACGTCGTCCGCGAGTAGGCCGACTCGGGGATCGGCAGCGCTGATCGCAGCCCAAGCTGCGAGGTCGAGCTCGGATTCGGTAGCTCCCGCTGGTCCCGGGTAGAACGCGACGGTGCGATCGAGCGCTGAGTTGCGGAAGAAGAATGCCAGGCCCACCGGGATCTGCAGCGCCTCCCACGCGCGGCGGTCCAGTGCAAAGTCGGGAAAGCCCAGATACCGGTCGGGGACCGCGCGGTACCGCAGCTCGGCGTGGCTGTCGGTGAAAAGCAGATAGCAGCCGCGGCATACGCACATCAGTTGGCGTCCTGCCACATTCACGACATGCTGGTGCTCATCGGCGATGCTCTCAGAGCACATTTCACATCGCTGTTCGGCGGGCTGCGGTGGCTGTGGGCTGTTGGTGATTCGGGCTAGCAGATCGTAGGGGGTGGTCATGCCGACGCGCCCATCGGTTCGGCCGGTACCGCGATCGACAGCACGCCGTCGCGCACGAGCAGCGGGACGGGGTCGAGGTGGCGCTCAGCTCGGTCGTCTAGGTCATCTAGCCCTGCCCCGGCGTGCACCACATCGAAATGCGCGTGGCAGCGCGGACATCGGAGCACCGGGTCGTTGCTGCCGGCGCGTCGGTGCAGCGCCGCACCGGTAAGCGATCCATCGCACGCTGGGCAGTGATCACG
The DNA here is from genome assembly GCF_049585075.1 of Mycobacterium sp. Classification (GTDB taxonomy): domain Bacteria; phylum Actinomycetota; class Actinomycetes; order Mycobacteriales; family Mycobacteriaceae; genus Mycobacterium. The sequence goes on along the minus strand of NZ_JBAUZA010000410.1, from coordinate 11,875 downwards.
GTAGACGTACAACTGGTCGCCGACCCGACAGGCCAGCACCACAACGCTGGCGACCGAGAAACCGCCGACTTCGCCGGGCGCCAGGTCGGCAAGATCGGGCAGCTGATGCCAGGCTGAGCCGCCGCCGTTGGACGGCGCTCTGGAATGGACTTGCGCGAGCAGGGATTCGGCCGGGATGACGGTTGCCGGCTTTCCTGACGCGGCATCGGGCGTTACCACTTCAATCGACGAGATCTCCGGCGCAGCGGCCCGCACGGCGTCTTCGACCGTCAGCTCCAGCGTCATCGCCGACGACGGACAACTCTTGCAGCTGCCGGCGAATTGCAGCCGGACGGTGTCGCCGACAATCTCAAGCAGGTGGACATCGCCGCCGTGCGAACCGAGGTAGGGTCGCACGCTGTCCAGGGCGTCGGATACTCGTCGGCGCACGTCGTGCGGATGCAGCCCATGGACGAGCAACAGGCTGGCCACCAGGTCGTCGTCGGCGAGGCGGTCGACGACCGCCGGATCGTCGACCATGGCCATTACCCGCGACAGGCCCGCGCCGTAGAGTTCGGCTACCTCGCGGACTAGCTGCTCGGCGCGCGCACGCGCGACCGCTCCGCCGGCCGACGTCGCGTCCAGCAGCGTCTGGATCCGATCGCCCGCCGAGCGCCATTGCGCGTCCCCCGTCAACTCCTCAGGGCGATCGGCCATGCATCACTCCCCGGTCGCAGCTTGCGTCGGTGAGTGCAGCCGCTCCAACGTCTTGCCGTTGCCCAGGTACATATGCACCCCACAGGGCAGGCAGGGGTCGAAACTGCGCACTGTGCGCATGATGTCGATGCCCTTGAAGTGCTCTCGGTCGTTCTCCTCGAAGATCGGTTGGCCCTGCACCGCGTCCTCGTACGGTCCCGGTGTGCCGAAGCTGTCGCGCGGGTTGGCATTCCACGGCGTGGGCGGGTACGGGTGGTAGTTGGCGATCTTGCCGTCGCGAATCACCATGTGGTGACTCAATACTCCCCGCACCGCCTCGGTGAAGCCGCAGCCGATGCCTTCCTTGGGCACGTCGAACTTCTCCCAGGTCTTGGTGCGGCCGGCTCGGATTTCGCCAAGTGCCTGCTCGCAGAAGTGCAGTGCACATGCCGCCGCGTAGGCCTGGAAGTAAGTTCGCGCCCGGTCGCGCTCGATGGTGTTGGACCCGTGCTGCGGGATCTTCCACTCGAACTCGACCGGCCCCTTCAGCGCGGTCTTCGGGAAGTTGATCTGCACCGAATGACCGGTGGACTTGACGTAGCCAATGTCGACCAGGCCGGCCAGCGCCGTCGCCCACAGCCGGGCGAGCGGACCCCCACCGGTGTCCAGAGCGAGGTGGTCCTTGCCGTCGAACCAGCGCGGCGACATCACCCAGCTGTAGTTGCCGCCGTCCATGTCGCGCTTTTGCGGATGCGGGTTGGTGTGCTGGTTCCATGGGTGGCGCCGGTCGACCGGGTTGCCCAACGGATCGGTCTTGACGAACATCTCCTGATCGGTCCAGTCGTCGTAATACGAACTGCCCAAAAGGATCCGGATGCCCAGGTTGATATCGACCAGCGAGTGGGTCACCAGCTTGCCGTCGACCACCACGCCCGGTGTGACGAACATGGCGTTGCCCCAACGCTCCATGTCCTTGTAATCGAAGTTGCACACCTCGGGGTCCTGGAAGGAGCCCCAGCAGCCCAATAGGGTGCGGCGCAGACCGACCTTCTCGTAACCGGGAATCGCTTCGTAGAAGAAGTCGAAGAGATCGTCGTGCATCGGTACGACTTTCTTCATGAACTCGACGTAGCGCATCAGGCGGCTCATGTAGTCGGTCATCAACTGGATGGTTGCCACCGTGCCGACCCCGCCTGGGTACAGCGTGGACGGGTGCACATGCCTGCCTTCCATGAGGCAGAACATCTCTCGGGTGTACCGGCTGACTTGTAGCGCCTCGCGGTAGAACTCCCCGCTGAACGGGTTGAGCGACCGCATGATGTCGGCGATGGTCTTGTATCCGTGTGCATCGGCGCGCGGAGCTGCGGTGTTTTCCGCTTTGGCCAGCACACCCGGGTTGGTTTCCGAGACCATCTTTTCGCAGAAGTCCACACCGACCAGGTTTTCTTGGAAGATGTTGTGGTCGAACATGTATTCCGCGGCTTCGCCGAGGTTGACGATCCACTCGCCCAAATGCGGCGGCTTGACCCCGTAAGCCATGTTCTGGCAGTAGCAGGAACAGGTGGCGTGGTTGTCACCGCAGATACCGCAGATGCGACTGGTGATGAAATGGGCGTCGCGAGGATCCTTGCCCCGCATAAATAATGAGTAACCGCGGAAGATGGACGATGTGCTGTGACACTCGACCACTTCGCGGTTCTCAAAGTCGATCTTGGTGTAGATGCCGAGGCTGCCCACGATCCGGGTGATCGGATCCCAGGCCATTTCGACGAGTTGGCCGGGCTCGCGCTTCGCGTGGGACGGCTCGGGGATGATCGTTGTCATCGAACTTTGCTCCGTATCTTCAGCTGCGAGGTCGTGTCGCGCCTTACCAGGTGCGGCGTGCGCCCGTCGTGAGTTTGTCGCCCTTGTGCCGCCACTTCGGCTCTTTGTCCACGGTGCGTGCGGTGACACCGCGCAGGTTGCGGATCAGCGAGCCGTAAAGTCCTGAGGCGGTGGTGGAAACCTTGCCGCCCGGCGGCTCATCCATGAACGGCATGAACTTGTCCGGGAACCCGGGCATGGTGCACCCGATGCAGATGCCGCCGACGTTGGGGCAACCGCCGATGCCGTTGATCCAGCCACGCTTGGGTACATTGCACTTGACCACTGGGCCCCAACAGCCCAGCTTGACAATGCATTTCGGTGATCCGTACTCGGTGGCGAAGTCGCCCTGCTCGTAGTAGCCGGCCCGGTCGCAGCCCTCGTGCACGGTGGCACCGAACAGCCACTGTGGCCGCAGCGCGTCGTCGAGCGGGATCATCGGTGCCTGCCCGGTGGCCATGTAGAGCAGATAGGTCAGCGTCTCCGACAGGTTGTCCGGCTGGATCGGGCAGCCCGGGACGCAGACGATCGGAATTCCGGCCTTGCTCTTCCATTCCCAACCCAGGTAGTCGGGGACGCCCATTGCTCCGGTTGGATTGCCGGCCATCGCGTGGATGCCGCCGTAGGTGGCGCAGGTGCCCACCGCGACCACCGCGGTCGCCTTGGGGGCCAGTCGATCGAGCCACTCACTGGTGGTCATCGGCTGGCCGGTGGCCGGGTTGTTGCCGAAGCCGCACCAATACCCTTCGCTCTTGAGCGATTCGTTGGGAATTGAACCTTCCACGACCAGCACGAACGGTTCGAGCTCACCGCGATCGGCCTTGAAGAACCACTCGAGGAAATCGTCGGCCCCGCCGTTGGGGCCGCATTCGAAGTCGATCAGTGGCCAGTGCACGGCGATCTTGGGTAGCCCGGGCAGCGCGCCCAGCGCAATCTCCTCGATGCTGGGTTGGGTGGCGGCAGTCAGCGCCACCGAATCGCCATCACAACTGAGACCCGCATTGATCCATAGAACGTGGATCAATGTTTCTTCCGCTTTGACTGCTGCTTCTGTTGGCATAATGCAGCCTCTCGGGGCCGGGCTGGAACCCCCGGAGCCCCGACGCCGCTTGAGGCCGCTTCCTTGACCCCGCTTGACGCGGCGCTATTTTCTCGGTCTACTCCCGCCGAACTGGCTTGTCAACGAAGTTCTGGCAAATCCGGAGAGCTGGAACAGGTTTCTGGATTTCGGCGTGATTTCGTCAGCCCTGGCGTATTCTTGGGCCTCGATCGCCGTCGGGGGCCATCATTGGTGCGTGCCGCTCAGCAACATATCTGCCGTCTTGCGAATCAGTTGCATGTGTTGCGAGCCAAGGGATTTCCCGCTGTCGGTTCAGCCGCGCCCGAAATGCGCGTCACCCGCGAGCTCAGACAGCTGAGTCGGCGATGAATCGTCGCAGCCAGCCGAACCAGGCGGACATCCCGGCGCCGGTGCGGGCACTCACCGGCAAAATCGTCGCCGTCGGATTGACCTCGTGAACGCGGGCCATATACGAGTCGACATCGACGTCCAAATACGGCACCAGGTCGATCTTATTGAGCAGTACCACGTCCACGGCGCGAAACATCACCGGGTACTTCAATGGTTTGTCGTCACCTTCGGTGACCGAATAAACCATCGCCTTAGCGTGCTCGCCGACGTCAAACTCGGCCGGGCATACCAGATTTCCGACATTTTCGATGATCACCAGATCCAGGTGAGCTAATTCCAGTCCTTGCAGGGCGCGGTTGACCATGGGTGCGTCGAGATGACACTCGCCGCCGAATCCGTTGCCGGTATTCAGTAGAGAGATCTGGGCGCCGCGGCCGCCGAGCTTGGCGGCGTCAAGGTCGGTGGCGATGTCGCCTTCGATCACCCCTAGGGCGATATCATCGGCCAGTTCGTCGAGCGTTGCGCTCAGCACCGTCGTCTTGCCGGAGCCGGGGGAGCTCATCAAGTTAATAGCGCGAATCCCATTGTGCTCAAATAACTTTCGATTAAATCCGGCTCGGATATCGTTCTCGGCAAAGATCGCCTCCAGCACGTCGATCCGCTGGGAGCCGGTCTCGTAACCGCTGTGATCGCCGTGGTCGCCGGCGTGGCTATGCGGCTGGTCGCCGTGCTCGTGGGTGTGTTCTGTTCCGTCATCGTGTCGATGAAATCTACCCATCGCCAGTACCTTTCACGAGACATCCAATGACGTCACCAAGAACTCGTCGCCGCACAGCACCTCGACATCGGCACTCTCGCAACGCGGGCATAGCAATGACCACTGCGAGGTGATCACCGACTGGTGGCCGCAGGAACGGCAGGTCACCTCAGCGGTGACCCATTCGAGTTCCAACTCGGCGTCGGGCATGTCTTCGTAGTCGCGGACCAGCGTCCAGCAAAAGGACAGCGACTCGGGAACCACTTGGCGGAGCGCGCCAATCCGGACGCGAACCACGTCGACATGGCGACCGTCGGCGTACGGTTTGATTACACCGGCGATCGCCTCGCACAGTGACAGCTCATGCACGGCTAATCACCGCTACGTCCCGGAGCCTTGGCGCCTGACAGCCCCATGAGCACCGTTCTACACCGCCCAAGGCGCCGGGGGGCGCAACTCAAATGTTTGGATACCTTCGCGATCGCGGGCTCTGGGTTTGGCCAACGTAGCGGGGCTATCCTGAAGCGGCGGGGCGAACAATGGACCGTGACGAGCTCTTGGCCTCGATCGAGGCGATGCGCCCCGGTCGCGAAGACTTCGTGTACCTCCAGCGATCTGGCGACGAGTACGACTGGCACATCGTGCCGGTCGGCGATGTGCTACCCGATGCCCGACCGACGGGCAGGCCCGAACCCGATGTGTGGATGTCGTTCTCCGCGGCCTGGCCGCTCGACGAGCCAGAACGGTTGCGGGTGTTCTTCGATGACCTGCTCGCGGAGTTGGAGTCGATGCAAAGCAGCGCCGATCGCTGTCGCTGGCCGGTTGAACAGCCGTGGCCACACTTTCACTGAGCGGCGGGCCACGTGATGAACTTTCGGATTACCGAGAATGACCGGGCCCAATTCAAACGGTGCCGTCGGCAGTGGGATTTCGCGTCACCACATCGCCGTGGTCTTGCACCCGTCGGCGCCGTAGATCCCGCCCTAACGGCTTCGATCAAGGACGCGCTCGCCGTTTACTACTACCCCGGAACGTGGGACTGGCCGCACGAACTGAAGCAATCACTCGTGCACAAGGCCGTCAAACGTGCACTCGACGATGCTGGCCAGCCCGATTCGCTGAAGACCGCAACGACGCTGCTCGACTCCTACGATGCGTGGGCGAGCACCATTGACGACTTCGCACCGGTGAAGATCGACCACGACGTCGAGCCGCTCGTGCCCGACCCGCGCGACCCCGAACGTGGGCTGACGATCCCCGATGGATCCCCGGTGATCTACACATGCCGGATCGATCTGCTGGCGGTGGATGCCGCCGACGAGTATTGGGTCGTCCGCCACCAGATCGTCGACGACTGGCAGGACTTGGACGCGCTGATCCGCGATGAGGTGGCCGTCGCTGGCTGTTGGGCCTGGGAGCAGGAATACCTGGGTATGGAGATCTCGGGCACCATCCACAACGAGGTCCGCATCAGCGGCCCGCTTGATCTGCCCGCAGCCGATCGCGCCGCAACCGGTGCGTCGTATCGGGTTCGGCAAAGCGAGCCAAGCGGCGGTGGTCGGTCTATCCCGCAGCACCGACGGATGTCGGCCCGCACGGCGCGAACGGACGACACGAATCGCGTCGAGCAATGCACCGCAGGCCTAGTGCGGCGGACCCGCATCCGCCGTACCCGGGCCGAGATCGGCCTGGTTGCGATGTTGGTCGGTGCTGAGGCAATCGACATGACCAGCAATCCGGCGATCTACCCGACATTCGCCCAGCACTGCCGGGCGTGCGAATTCAGCAGCCCGTGCCTGGCGCTGGTCGAGGGAACCGACGCCGAGACAATTTTGGCGCAACGTTTCCGACGTCAACCGACCGACGAGCCGCGCAAACCAAGACTTGGACAGTCGACATGGGGCTTCGGCAGGGGAGCCGCCCCACCCCGGTGGTAAATCCGGGACCGCCGCGAACGGCGAAGCTGTGACCAATCTCAAGTGCCGAATGTGACAGAGGCCATTGCCGAGTGCGGCCGGCACCGCCGACCCTGGTAGCCCAATCGACAACTTGGCACAGGAGAACCGGTGGCTGTTGAGCCTGATCGTATGGACTTCGCATACGACCTGACCCTCGACGAGGCGCGGCGGCGGGCCGCCGTCCTGGAGGCGATCGGGGAGGACTGGGACCCGCTGGCGGTGCTCTCCGAGGAGGATCGCGCCTACGCGATGCTCTACTCGGACCTGGACGACGAACAGCAACGAATCTACGACGATCTGGTAGCCGCTGGGGTGCTTCCGGAACGGGTCGCCGGCCGTGTTCCCGATTGACCCCACCGCTGATCGGGGCCGCCGCGCATGGTTCGGCTGCCCGCAGTGCAAGCACGGCGTCGGTTGCGCCGACTGCCAGAGCAGCCGCAACTGCGGCGAGCACTGGCAGTTCCTGCTCAGCAACCAGGCCTGGCTCCTGCACCTGCAATGCCCCCAGTGCGGTCACCTCTGGTCGGTCGACAGCAAGCCTGGCGGTTTGTCGTCAACCAGCGCTGCCTAGCCCGCCGCGCCTCACGACAGGTCGAGTAGCGCGTTCTCGACGACCTCCGGCAATGCCGGATGAATCCAGTACTGGCCGCGAGCCATCTGCTGGGTCAGCAGCCCGAAGCTCATCGCCTGGATCAGCGGCTGGATGATCGACGATGCCTGGTGTCCCATGATGTGCGCGCCGAGCAGTCGCCCGGTCCCGCGATCGCCGATCAGCTTGACAATGCCGGTGGTGTCCTCCATCGCCCAGCCGTAGGCGACCCCACCGTAGTCCTGGATGGTGCAGGACACGTCGAAACCCTGTGCGACAGCTTCGTTCTCAGTCAACCCGACGGTGGCGATCTGCGGATCGGTGAACACGGCGGCCGGGACGTAACGGTGGTCGGTGGCCACCAGCGCTTGGGTGTCGTCCCAGTCGCAGAGCAGGTTGTGCTGCACCACACGCGCTTCATGGTTGGCGACGTGCTTGAGCGCGTACGGCGACGACACATCGCCAAGCGCGAAAACGTTACGCGCCGAAGTTCGTTGGTATTCATCGACGACGATTCGGCCGTAGTCGACCTCGATGCCGGCCTGCTCGGCGTCCAGCTGATCGCCGTTGGGTATCCGCCCGGTCGCCACCAGTACAGCGTCGGCGCCCAGCGTCGAACCGTCGTCAAGCTCCAGCACAATGCCGGAACGGTCCTCATGAGAGCCGATCACATTGCGGTGGGTACGCAGTTCCCATTTGCTCGACGCGATGCGGGTAAACCGTTCGCACAGCGTGTCATCGAGGTGGCGCAACAGGCCGCCGCCGCGGATCACCAGAGTGATCCGGACACCGAGTGCGGAGAAGATGTGTGCGAATTCGGCTGCTACGAAACCCCCTCCGACAATCACCAGGTGCGGGGGCAGCTCGGCTATCCGCATGATGTTGTCACTGGTGGAGTAGCGCACCCCGCACTCGATGATGGCCGGCGGGATCACCGGTCGCGCGCCCGCGGCGATCACCACCTGGTCGGCGGTGAACTCGTCGCCGCCATCGGTGCGCAGCAGATACCGACCGTCCGGCTGGACCGCGCCGAACCGGGTGTGCCGGTCGTAGACATCAACATTGGGGGAGGCCCGTCGGTAGTCTTCCCCGCTGATCGCGATCGGGTCGATGCGCCCGAAAACGCGCGAGACGATGTCATCCCAGCGCACCCGGTCGATGTGCGCGTCGACGCCGTAACGGGCGGCGGTCCGGATCGTTTCGGCGACCTCGGCGGCGTAGACGAACATCTTGGTGGGGATGCATCCGACGTTCAGGCAAGTCCCGCCGAACGTGCCCTGCTCGCAGATCGCGACCCGTTTTCCGGCATAGCGTCCGTCGAGAATGCTGTTGCCCGAACCGGTTCCGATGATTGCGAGGTCGTAGGTCTCCATCCGCGTGCCCCTCAGCCGCTTTCGGTCTTCACGTTGGAGGCGGCACCGAGATAGTCGTCGAGCCAAATGTCCAACTGTTGGTAGGCCACCTGCCGCGGCTGCGGCATCGACAAGAACACGTCATGCTTGGCGTTGGTCACCGGAATGATTGTGCTGCGGTTGCCGATGCAGCCGGCCCAGCGGGCGATAAGTGCCACGTTGAGAACCGCGTCGCCGCATTGCAAGGCGATTTGGTCCGCCGCCTCCGGCACGCTGTGATCTGACCGCAGGATCAGGTTCGGCACGCCGACGTCGAGCCCGCGATGCAGCCGCGTCAGGCCACGCTGGATCGCGCGCAGCCAACCGAAGGTGATGGGGAAGCCGCCAAGCGGCTTCCACTGCAGGTTGTAGTCGAACTCGCCGTGGTAGTCGCGGTGCAGGCTGGCGCCGTAACCGCCAGCATTTTCAGTCGGGGACCGGGCGACCCGTTTTTCACCGGCCCGCGCGATCGCCGCGACCAGTGCGGCGGTCGTCGGCCAGCGCAGTACCCCTGGTCCGGGCAAATCCAAAAATGGGCTGTTCAGTACCAGCCCGGTCACGCCCGCGCCTGCCGTCGCGCCATTGCTGCGTCTACGACGGAGTCTGTCCAGCCACAGCGACACGATCAACCCGCCGGCGGAATGGCCGTACACGAGCACCCGCGCCGAACCGGTCCCCTCCCCGATGACCTCCAGCGCGCGGTCGAGCTCGGCGTCGTAGCGGGCCAGGTCGGTGGTGAAGTGCGGGGTTTGGCCGGTCCGCCACGATCGCCCACATTTGTGTAAGTCGAGCGCATAAAAGGCGAACCCGCGGTCGGCGAAGTGGTCGGCCAGCGCGGTGTGGAAGAAGTAGTCGGTGTACCCGTGCACCGCAAGGACGGCGTCGGTGGCCGGCGCAGCGCCGCCGCGGCGCAGCAGTGTCGCGACGACATCGCCCTCGCCGTCGGGATCGTCGCCCAGCGGGATGGTGAGCTGCCAGTAGCCGGGGAGGACATCGGGCTGCCAGCCAGTCACGAACGCCAGCTTAAAGCGTGCCGAGCCCGGCTATCGCTGGTCCGCGTAGGGCACCGCCTCGGTCACGCCACCGCCGTTGAGCGGCGGCCCGAGCAACACGGTCGATATGTTGCTGGCGGGGTTGTAGTCGAAGAGCGATTGGCCGCCCCCGCACGACGCGGTGGCCCGCAGGTCGAGATCGCCCCCGTTGACGCCTGCGACGATGACGCTGCGCCCGGGTTCCACGCCGGACACCGAAATCGCGGAGGTGGTGCCGTCAGCGTTGAGCTTGGCCAGGTACTGATAGCCGCATGCTCCTTCGGCCTGCACGAACGTGCCTGCGGGGAGCTGCCAAGCGCTGGCGTCGCGGAGGTCGGGGCCCTTCTGCCCGTCATTGACAGCGGTGAGGGCGGTGGCCGGGCTGCCGTCGATCGGTGCCAACCAGAGGCGCGACGCAAACCCGGGAGCATCGCAGGCCGTCAGAACGGTGGCGGCTGATTTCTCGTCCCACCATCTCAACGGGCGGCAGTTGGTCTGACCGGGGATCGACAGCGTTGAGCCGGGAGTTCCGTCGTTGCCCATCAGCGCCAGGCCTGCCGACGTGCCGAGGACCAGCCGCGTTCCGTCGGGCGTCGAGAGATAGTCGCCGTTGAATGGGCTGCCGAGTTTGTCGGTGGGGTAGGTGAGTTGGTGGTTGCCAGCGAGGTCGACTCGATCGAGAGTCGCGAGCCGCGGGCCGGGCCCGGGTGGGGTGGACAACAGCAGCGCCTTGCCGTTCGGGCGGCTGTAGCGAGGCGATCCGTGCACCGGCAACGTCGTCTGCGTGCCGGTGTGCAGGTCGACCATGATGGCCGCCGACGGGGTGGCGTACTTTGCGTCGAATAGGGCGTGGCTCCCGTCGCCCGACCAGTCCACCAACTCGGGATTCGCCCTTGGACCCGGCGGCGGAAAGGTGGTGATCGGATATCGGCCGCCCACGGGGTCGACCAGGTACAGCGTCGTGGTGGCGGTCTCGTAGGTCGGGGAGCCCGGCGGCAGCGGCGCGCCGGGGCGGTCGCCGGAAACCAGGCTCCAAGTAGCAAGCATCCAACCCGGACCGACCTGCGACCAGGGAATGGTCGCGATGGCGGCTTCCACTCCGTGAGCCGCTGCCTGCGCACGCGTCGTCGACGACGTTGCAGCAGAGCTGCCAGGTTTTCCATGGGTCGTTTCCGAACCGGTCGACGAGGAACACCCGGCCACCAGCACGCCGGCCAGAGCGATGGCCCGAGCTAGATTCCGCCAGGTCATGGCGCACAGCGTGGCAGATCACGACGGAATCTGCGGCACAAACTCGAACAACGGTGATCGGGTTGGCCGGGATAACCTGGCGATCTGGACAGCCCAGACCGGTCATTCGATTGCGAAGGACGAACTAGTTCCGTGTCAGACCCGCAGGTTGCAGCGAAGGCCGACGTTGCGTTGGTCGGGGCGGGGATCATGAGCGCCACCCTGGGTGCGTTGTTGCGGCGGCTGGAGCCCGATTGGTCGATCACCCTCGTTGAGCGGCTGGACGCGGCCGGGGCCGAAAGCAGCGACGCGTGGAACAACGCCGGCACCGGGCATTCCGGGCTCTGCGAGCTGTTTTATACACCGCAGCAGCCGGACGGCTCGATCGATGTCAGCAAAGCGGTGCGCGTCAACGAGCAGTTTCAGGTCACTCGGCAGTTCTGGGCGTATGGGGCCGGAAACGGCATGCTGCCTGACGTGCGCGGTTTTCTGCGCGCGGTTCCGCATGTGAGCTTTGTGCAGGGCATCGATCGCGTCGATTATCTGCGTCGCCGCCGCAAGGCGCTGGCCGGTAATCCACTGTTTGCCCGCACCGAATGGATCGACGACACTGACGAATTCGCCCGCCGGCTGCCATTGATGGCCGCCAAACGCGATCTTTCCAAACCGATTGCGCTGGATTGGGCCGCCGATGGCACCGACGTCGACTTCGGTGCTCTGTCCCGACAACTCATCGGCTACAGCGCGCGCAACGGCACGACCGTGTTGTTCGGCCATGAGGTCCGCAAGCTGTCTCGTGAACGCGACGGCGGTTGGGCCCTGACCGTCCGCAATCGCCGCACCGGCGAAAATCGCGATCTGAAGGCAAGATTCGTCTTCGTGGGTGCCGGCGGGCAGGCGTTGCGGCTGTTGCAGCAGTCTGGCATCGCAGAAGCCAAGGGATTTGGCGGCTTTCCGATCGGCGGAAAGT
>NZ_JBAUZA010000409.1:0-11455 GCF_049585075.1 Mycobacterium sp. | reverse complement strand
CGCTTGGCGCGGTGCCCGCTGCCGACCGGATGGCGGCCCGGCTGCGTCGCTACCGCGACATCGGGCTGCCCTAGCTTTCCGGCGACCCGAGGTAACGCTGGATCGTCGGCCCGACCCAGTCGATGAGCTCGGTGCGGGTCATCGTCACCACCGGCGGCAACCGCAACACGTAGCGACACCACGCCACTCCCAAGATCTGGGTCGCGATCAGCCCCGACCGCCAGCGGGCTTCCGCGGCTGGCGCCAGGTTGGCCACCAGCGGCTGCAGTTGGGTGGTGAAAATGCTCTGCATGCGTTGCGCGGCCTCGGCATTGGTGGCACTGGACCTCAGCAAAATCACCAGAGCCTCACCCTCCTCCGAGCCTTCCCAGCGTTCCAGGAAGTGGCCGACCAGCGAGCGGCCGACCTCGGCGCGGTCCAGCGCGGTGAAGTCGGGAAACCTCAGATCGAACTCCGCCGCTGCGGCGAACAGCTTGTCCTTGTTGCCGAAATACCGCATCACCATCGCCGGATCTATCCCGGCGTCGGCCGCAATACCCCGGATGGTGGCGGCCTGAAAACCGGACGTGCCGAACCGCTCACGGGCCGCGGCCAAGATGGCGGCCTTGGTCTGCTCCGACGATCTCCTCATGTCAACGAGCGTAGGTTCGGGTAGTTCACGCCGGTGAGCTTCTCCGAAAGCTCCCAGAGCCGGGCCGCCATCTCCGGGTCACGGGATTTTGCGCCGGACTGCACCCGTCGCGGATAACCACGAAGCCGCTTCGGGCCGTAATACCCACCGGGTTCCACCGGCCCGGTTGCGGCGCAGATCTCCGAGAGCGCGCCCATCTGTGCGCTTTGCGCAAATCCTTTGGTGAACAACATGATCGGATCGAGGAACGACTCGGTGTGGCCCTGCAGGTTGGTGGCCGCGTAACCGGGGTGCGCCGCCACCGACAACACCCGCGAGCCGGCGAGGGTCAATCGCCGTTGCAGTTCGTAGGCAAACAATAGGTTGGCAAGCTTCGACGCGCCGTAGGCCCCCATCCGGCGGTATCGCCGCTGTTCCCAGTTCAGATCGTGCAGGTCGATTGATCCGAGGACATGCAGCCCGCTGGACATCGTGACGACCCGGTCCCGAATGCGCTCGATCAACAAGCCCGTCAACGCGAAATGACCGAGATGATTGATACCGATCTGGGATTCGAACCCGTCGATTGTGTAGCGCTTCGGCACCGCCATCACGCCGGCATTGTTGATCAGGGTGTCGACTTCGCCGAGCGAGGCAGCGAATTCACGCACCGACGTGAGGTCGCCGAGGTCAAGATGGCGCACTTGCGCCGACGTCCCGATATCCGCTGCGACCGTATTGGCCTTCTCGACGTCACGGCACGCCATGATGACCTGCCCGCCTGCGCCGGCAAGGGCCCGCGCCGTGACGGCACCAAGTCCGCTGTTGGCGCCGGTGATAACGAAGGTTCTTCCGTGTAGATCCATCACGGTTGTCCTCACCGGTAGACCAGCCCGCTGAGCCGCCACGCCAATCGGCGGCGAATCGCCGGGGCCCGGCTGGACAGCTGCATCGCGACGTTGCGCGCCGGCCGTAGCACCGGCGGCAGAGTCGCCATTCTGGTGAGCCTGCCGGTCAGCGAAAGGACCTGCTGGGCAACGGCCCGACGATCATCGCCGTAGCGGTCCAGCAGCGAATCCGGTGCGCCGGCGAGCACCTGCTCCAGGGCGTCGGCCAACACCACGGCGTCCTGGATGCCGGTGTTCATCCCCTGCCCTCCGGCCGGGCTGTGCACATGGGCGGCGTCGCCGGCCAGCAGCAGGCGGCCGGCGCGGTAGCTGTCGGCTACCCGGTGATGGATCCGGAAATGCGACCCCCAGATCACTTCCTCGACGACGAGCTGCCCGGGGCCGAAGCCCCGCGCATCCAGCAGCTGCTGAACGAATGGCGCTGCCGGTGAGGCCGGCGCGTTCTCGACGGGGGCGACGATTCGATGCATGCCGCCCGGCAACGGCGCCAGCACGGTCAGCCCTGCCGGAGCGTAGAACAGGAAAATTTCGTCGATCGGCGCGTTGCCCCGCAATCGAACATCGGCGAGGGCGAACGACTCCGGGTACTCGTGGCCGCGAAACCCGATGTGCGCCTGCGAGCGCACCGCGCTATGCATGCCGTCGGCACCAACGACATAGCGCGCCGTGATCGGGTCACCGATATCGAACGTCGCGACCACCGACTCGTCATCTTGGGTCAGCCCGGTCAGTGTTCTCGGACGCACCACCTCGCCGCCGAGCTGTGTCAGTCGGTCAAGCAGCACCCGCTCGGTGTCCGCCTGCGAAATCGTCAACGTGTACGGGTACGACGTCGGCAGGGTGCTGAAGTCGATCGGAATCAGCACGCGGTCGCGGTCGCGCATCGAGAAACGGGGATTGCGAATTCCTTGCGCGACGAGTTGTTGGCTCACATCGATCCGCTCAAGGACCTCCAATGTTCGCGACGCGACCGCGCAGGCGCGTGACGTGTTTTCGCCAGCGGGCTGGGCATCTACAACGGTTGTCGCCACACCACGTTTGGTGAGCGTTGCGCCGAGAGTCAGGCCGGTCGGCCCGGCGCCAACGATCAGAACATCGGTCATGGTCATGATAGGCCTCCTAAGTCAACGCTTGTTGGCATTAACTATGCGCCTATCGATCCGCTATGTCAACACTCGTTGGCCCACATCCGTTGACCTACGTTGCTGCCTGAGCCTGGGCCGCCGCGCAGGGTGCGTCGAGCGAGGGTTCCCACAGCTACGGGCGACTATCAGGCATCATGGGCGGCATGGACTCTGGTGTCACCTCACCGCGGGTGTTGGTTGTCGACGACGACTCCGACGTGCTCGCCTCGTTGGAGCGCGGACTGCGGTTGTCCGGGTTCGAAGTGTCGACGGCCGTCGACGGGGCCGAGGCACTGCGGAGTGCGACCGAGACCAGGCCGGATGCGATCGTGCTCGACATCAACATGCCAGTGCTGGACGGCGTCAGCGTGGTAACCGCGCTGCGGGCAATGGATAACGACGTCCCGGTGTGCGTGCTCAGCGCTCGCAGTTCGGTCGACGACCGGGTGGCCGGCCTGGAGGCCGGCGCCGATGACTACCTGGTCAAACCGTTCGTGCTGGCCGAGCTGGTGGCGCGGGTGCGAGCGCTGCTGCGCCGTCGCGGCTCTACCGCGACCTCGTCCTCGGAAACCATCACGGTTGGCCCGTTGGAGGTGGACATCCCCGGTCGGCGGGCCCGAGTTCACGGCGTCGACGTCGACCTGACCAAGCGTGAGTTCGACCTGCTCGCCGTGCTGGCCGAGCACAAGACCGCGGTGCTGTCCCGCGCGCAGTTGCTGGAATTGGTGTGGGGTTACGATTTCGCCGCGGACACCAACGTCGTCGACGTGTTCATCGGCTACCTGCGGCGCAAGTTGGAAGCCGGCGGTGGCCCACGGCTGCTGCACACCGTCCGCGGAGTGGGATTCGTACTGCGCATGCAGTGACGGGATTGAGCATGAACTTCTTGTCGCGAATCTTGACCCGTACGCCGTCGCTGCGTGCCCGGGTCGTAGTGGCGACCGTCATCGGCGCGGCTATTCCGGTGCTCATCGTCGGGGTCGTCGTCTGGTTCGGCATCACCAACGACCGCAAGGAACGCCTCGATCGTCGGCTGGACGAGGCGGCGGGTTTCGCGATCCCGTTTTTGCCCCGTGGCCTCGGCGAAATCCCCAAATCCCCTAACGACCAGGATGCGGTCATCACCGTGCGCCGCGGTGGCGAAGAGGTGACCTCGAACTCGAAAGTCACCTTGCCGGAGCTACCGGCCGGCTATGCCGATACCTACATCAATGGGGTGCGCTACCGGGTGCGCACGGTGAATATTCCAGCGCCGCGTCCGATGTTGGTGGAAGTCGGCGCAACCTATGACGCCACCATTGCCGACACCAACAACTTGCACCGCCGGGTGATCTTGATCTGTGCATTCTCGATCGTGGCGGCGGCCGTGTTCGCCTGGCTGCTGGCAACTTTCGCGGTGCGGCCGTTCAAACGGCTGGCGCAACAGACCAGGTCCATCGACGCCGGCGACGAGAGACCGCAGGTTCAAGTGCGCGGCGCCAGCGAGGCCGTCGAGATCGCCGAGGCCATGCGGGGCATGCTGCAGCGAATCTGGAACGAGCAGAACCGCACCAAGGAGGCCCTGGAGTCGGCCCGCGACTTCGCGGCGGTGTCCTCGCATGAGTTGCGCACGCCGCTGACCGCGATGCGCACCAACCTGGAAGTGCTTGCCACCCTGGACCTTCCCGACGAGCAACGCAAAGAAGTGCTCCATGACGTGATCCGGACCCAATATCGCATTGAGGCCACGTTGTCCGCGCTGGAGCGGCTGGCCCAAGGTGAGCTGTCGACGTCGGAGGATCACGTGCCGGTCGACATCACCGAGCTGCTCGACCGTGCGGCTCACGACGCGATGCGGATCTACCCGGACCTCGATGTGTCGTTGGCGCCGTCGCCGACCTGCATCATCGTCGGCCTACCGGCAGGCCTTCGTCTTGCTGTCGACAACGCGATCGCCAACGCCGTCAAACACGGTGGCGCAACCCGAGTCCAGCTGTCCGCGGTGAGCTCGCGCGCCGGCGTGGAAATCGCCGTCGACGACAACGGCAGCGGGGTCCCAGAGGAGGAGCGCCAAATCGTGTTCGAGCGGTTCTCCCGCGGATCGACCGCGTCGCATTCAGGCTCCGGCCTGGGTCTGGCACTGGTGGCCCAGCAGGCACACCTACACGGCGGTACGGCGGCGCTGGAAAACAGCCCGCTGGGCGGCGTGCGTCTTTTGCTGCGTCTACCCGGCCCGAGCTGACTTAGTCGTCTTCAATAACCGAAGACGGCACTGGCACTTCACGTTTGACACGCCGAATCGTCAGCGCGAACGTCAGGAGCAGCCCGAGCAGAAACGCCAGCACCACCAGCACGTAGTTCACCTGGCCCATCACTGTGCTCCAATCTCACGTGAACCGGGCATGTCGTCAAGGGCTTGTTCTTCAGTGGTGCGCTTGACAAATATGCCGGCGATCAACAAGGCAACCGCTGAGCCGGCCGCGAAAGCCACCAGGTAGCACAACCATTGGATGACGAAGCCCATCGGTGGATTCTCCTTAGCCGCCTTGGTCGGCCACGATCTCGACGCGGCGGTTCTTGGCTTGACCGTCCATGCTGCCGTTGTCAGCGACCGGGTCGGCAGCACCGCGACCCTTCGCGGTCAAGCGATCACGGGTGACACCGCGGGCGATCAGGTAATCGGCGACGACGTCCGCCCGCTTAGCGCTCAACGGAATATTGATGGCGTCGTTACCGGTGTTATCGGTGTAGCCGTTGATGCTCACGTTCACACCCGGGCAGGGCTTCAGCTTGTCGGCAACCTGATCCAGTGTCTGTTCGGCGGCCGGCGACAAGACCGACCCATCGGTGGCAAAGGTGATCGGGCCCAACCCTTTTACATCCGACCGCAGGTGGGCGCACGCATTGCCCGGACCAAGAGCGGGCACCGGGCCCGGCGGTGCGCTCGCCGTGACGGGGCCGCCGATTCCCATCGTGTCGACGATATTCAGATTCGGCCAGGCGGCATCGGCGGCCTGCTCTATGGCGTCTTGCTGACCTCCCGAACTCGTCGTCCCGATCAGCGTGATGGTGTCACCCTTGACGGCGAGGCCGAAATCGGGAACAGATGCCGCAGCCTTGAAAACCGGTGCGGCATTGGAGAAATCGAGGGACATGATATCCGGGTTGATCCGTACGTTGTCGACGACGTCGACATTTGGCCCGAAGCCCTCCTTTACCGCCGCCAGTAGCGACTCCTTCGCCGAAACGGTGGGCATGTCACCGGAAAGCTTGATGTCGTTGCCGCTGTGAGTGATTGACACCGGCGCCAGCGTTATTGGCGGAATCGTCGGGGTATTCTGCGCGCCGGCCGGCGGTTTGGGCGCGTTCAACGACGGCAAGGCGCCGGTCGGCCCGTCGATTCCCGGTCGGGTCCGGTCCAGTTCGCCATAGCCGATTACCGCCAGCAGCAACGGAATAACGATCAAGCCAACCAACCACGGCAGGCCCGGGACCCGCCGATAGAACTTCGAGGTTCGCCGCCACTCGGTGGCTTCAGCTGCTTCGTCGAAACCCCCCACGGGCCCTCCCTCGAGTTAGCGGGTGTTGAGCAGGTCGATCACGAAGATCAGCGTCTTGCCCGATAACTGATGCCCGGAGCCGGCCGCCCCGTAAGCCTGCGCGGGTGGGATCACCAGCTGACGCCGACCACCCACCTTCATACCGGGTATGCCGTCCTGCCATCCCTGGATGAGGCCGCGCAGCGGGAATTCGATGGGCTCGCCCCTACCCCATGAGCTGTCGAATTCCTCGCCGGTGTCGTACTCGACACCGACGTAGTGCACTTCGACGACGCCACCGGGCACGGCTTCAGGGCCGTCGCCGATCACCAGGTCGTCGATGACGAGTTGCGCGGGCGCTGGGCCGCTTGGAAAGTCGATCTCTGGTTTGCTTGGCACGGAAGCGACCCTAGTCCGGCACACTTGACTCGTGGAAGGGGACCAAACATGAGCGACAATGCAGCCAATCCCGACAGCCCAGCCTTGGCGCACATCCACGACCTGGTCGCGCAGGAGAAGACCCTTCGTGCGCAGCTACAGCACGGCGATATCAGCGCATCCGAGGAGCACGAGCAGCTGCGCCGCATCGAAACCGAACTCGACCAATGCTGGGACCTGCTTCGGCAGCGCCGGGCGCTGCGTGAAACCGGCGGCGACCCGAGCGCGGCAACAGTGCGCCCACCCGACGAAGTCGAGGGCTACCTGGGTTGACCGATGGCTGCCGACCCGGGTGACTTCGACGTCGTCATCGTGGGTGGCGGCCACAACGGCTTAGTCGCCGCCGGATACCTGGCCCGTGCCGGCCTGCGGGTACGCCTGCTCGAGCGGCTGCAGCAGGTCGGCGGTGCCGCGGTGTCGGCGCGGATCTTCGACGGCGTCGACGCCCGGATATCGCGGTATTCGTATCTGGTGAGCCTGCTGCCGGCCCGCATCACCGACGACCTGGGCGCGGAAGTGCGGTTGGCCCGACGGCCGTATTCGTCCTACACCCCGGATCCGGCTACGGCCGGACGCACCGGCTTGCTGATCGGTGACGTCCCCGCCGACGCAGCCGCGTTCTACCGGCGCTGCCGCCTGGTGACCGAGCGGCTGTGGCTGACGCTGTTGGAACCGTTACGCAGCCGCGAGCAGGCCCGCCGAGAGGTCATCGATGGCGGCGATCCCGAGGCCGCCGCGGCGTGGCGGACCATGATCGATCGACCGATTGGCGATGCGATCGCCGATGCGATCGGCAACGACCTGGTCCGCGGCGTGGTGGCGACCGATGCGCTGATCGGTACCTTCGCCCGCCTTGATGACCCGTCGTTGCAGCAGAACGTCTGTTTCCTGTATCACCTCCTCGGCGGCGGCACGGGCGAATGGCATGTCCCGGTCGGTGGCATGGGTGCGGTGAGCGCGGCGCTGGCCGCCGCGGCCGTCCGTTGTGGAGCCGAAATCATCACCGGCGCAGAGGTTTACGCAGTCGATCCGAGCGGTGCGGTGCGCTACCGCCAGCACGACGACGAGCACGTGGTGCGCGGCCGATTCGTGCTCGCCGGCGTCACACCGGCGGTGCTGGCCGGCCTGCTGGGTGAGCAAGCACCCGCACCCGTGCAGGGCGCTCAGGTCAAGGTGAACATGGTGCTGCGGCGGCTGCCCTGCCTACGCGACGACAGCGTGACGCCCGAACAGGCGTTCGGCGGGACGTTGCACGTCAACGAGACCTGGACGCAGTTGGACTCGGCGTATGCCCGGGCAGCCGTCGGAGCATTACCGGATCCGCTGCCGTGCGAGATCTATTGCCACTCCCTGACCGACCCGACCATCCTGTCCCCCGCGCTGCGCGAAGCCGGCGCCGCGACGTTGACGGTGTTCGGTCTGCATACACCGCATTCGCTGAACGTCTCCCGCGACCAGCTCACCGATGCCGTGCTGAAGTCACTGAATTGTGTTCTGGCCGAACCGATTCAGGAGGTCCTGATGACAGATGCGAATGGCCTACACTGCATCGAGACGACGACCACTCAGGACCTGGAACACCGGTTGGGAATGACCGGCGGCAACATCTTTCACGGCGCATTGCGTTGGCCGTTCGCCGACAATGACGAGCCGCTGGACAACCCGGCCCGACGCTGGGGCGTGGCAACCCCCCACGAGCGAATCCTGTTGTGCGGGGCGGGGGCTCGCCGCGGCGGGGCGGTCTCCGGCATCGGCGGTCACAACGCCGCGATGGCGGTACTGGCCAGCTAAATGGTGGCGACCCGCTTCGCCCGGCTACGCCGCGCTCGCGATCGCCAAGGGACTAGCGCGCGTCGATGGTGGCGTAGTTGCGCTCGGTGGAGCCGGTGTAGATCTGGCGGGGACGGCCGATCTTACTGTCGCCTTCGTCGTGCATCTCACGCCAATGCGCGATCCACCCGGGCAGCCGACCGAGCGCAAACAGCACGGTGAACATCCGCGTTGGGAAACCGAGCGCCCGGTAGATCAGGCCGGTGTAGAAGTCGACGTTCGGGTAGAGCTTGCGCTCGACGAAGTAGTCGTCGGTCAGCGCTGCCTCTTCGAGCTCCTTGGCGATGTGCAACAGGTCGTCGTCGCCGCCCAGCTTGCCCAGGATCTTGTCGGCCTGTTCTTTGACGATGCGCGCCCGCGGGTCGTAGTTCTTGTAGACCCGATGGCCGAAGCCCATCAGCTTGACGCCTTCTTCGCGGTTCTTGACCTTGCGGACGAACTCGCCGACGTCGTCGTCGCTCTTGCGGATCTTCTCCAGCATTTCCAGCACGGCCTGGTTGGCGCCGCCGTGCAGCGGGCCCCACAGCGCGTTGATGCCGCCGGAGATCGAGGTGAACAGGTTGGCCTGCGATGAGCCGACCAACCGCACCGTCGACGTCGAACAGTTCTGCTCGTGGTCGGCGTGCAAGATCAGCAGCATGTCCAGCGCCCGGACGATCTCGGGGTCGACGTCGTAAGGCTCGGCGGGCAGCCCGAAGGTCATCCGCAGGAAGTTCTCCACCAGCGTCAGCTTGTTGTCCGGGTAGAGGAACGGCTGGCCTACCGACTTCTTGTAGGCGTAGGCGGCGATGGTGGGCAGCTTGGCCAGCAGCCGGATCGTCGATAGCTCGACCTGCTCGGTGTCGGTCGGATCCAGCGAATCCGGGTAGTAGGCGGAAAGCGCGTTGACGGTGCTGGACAGCACCGGCATCGGGTGGGCGTTGCGCGGAAAGCCGTCGAAGAATCGCTTCAGGTCCTCGTGCAGCATCGTGTGCAACTGGATCTGGCGCGTGAAAGTAGCCAGCTGGTCCTTGGTCGGCAGCTCGCCGTAGATGAGCAGGTAGCTCACCTCGATGAACGTCGACTTCTCGGCGAGCTGCTCGATCGGGTATCCGCGATAACGCAGGATGCCGGCGTCACCGTCGATGTAAGTGATGGAGCTCTTGCACGAGGCGGTGTTGACGAAGCCGTTGTCGAACGTGGTGTACCCGGTCTTGGACAACAGCGAGCCCAGCGCGACACCGTCGGCTCCCTCGGTGGCGTGGACGATATCGAGATCCAACTCACCACCTGGGTACTTCAGCGTGGCGGAGTCGTCGTTTGCGGCCACTGGAACCCCTTTGCGGTCTCGGCGGATGCTGGCCCTACACGGATGCTTATAGCTGAAGGTAGTCGTTCTCCGGAGGCCGCGCCTGCGCGGGGGCGCAGTCCGGGTCCGACGGCGGCCCGACGCAGTGATCCGCCTCACGGCTGCAAGCGTTGGACCTGGTCACCTGTGACACGAATCCGGTTGTGCAGCCGGTCTTCCCGGCCCTGCCAGAATTCGACAACCTCAGGCGCAATGCGGTACCCACCCCAGTTCGGGGGGACCGGAACCTGGTCGGAGTCGGCGAACCGAGCGGTCACCTCGGCGAGCTGATCGACCAGCGCCGCGCGGGAGGCGATCGGCTGGGACTGATGCGATGCCCACGCGCCCAGCTGCGAGCCGCGCGGCCGCTTCGACCAGTAGTTCTCGGTGGCCTGAGGGTCCACCTTGGTCACCGGACCGCGGATATGGAACTGCCTGTTCAGCAAATACCACGGAAAGGTCGCCGATGCGTACGGTGTCGCGGCCAGCTCGTCGCCCTTGGCCGAATCGTAGTAGGTGAAGAAGGTGATTCCGTCCTCGTCGACGCCCTTGCACAGCACCGACCGGCTGACCGGCCTTCCCGAGCCCACGGTGGCCAACACCATCGCGTTCGGCTCGGCGATCCCGGCATGCTCGGCTTCACCAATCCACTTGCGCAACAAGGCAACCCAGCCGTCGTCGAGCCAGTCGACATCGAGGTCGGGGCTACCGTCCTTCTCGATGGAGCCGTACTCCACCCGCATCCGGGCCAGGTGCTCGTTGTCTGGTCCTGCCATCGCGCCAACGCTACTCTCGGCGCCCCCTCGCAGGTTACCGACCGGTAGCGAACGGTCCGGACCGGCGTGGGAGAATTCAACCATGACTGTCATCCCGGACAAGATCCCGGAGAATTTCGTTGCCGGCCTCGAGGGTGTGGTCGCGTTCACAACCGAGATTGCCGAGCCCGACAAGGACGGCGGCGCCCTGCGTTACCGCGGCGTGGACATTGAGGATCTGGTGGGCCAGCGGGTCACCTTCGGCGACGCCTGGGCTTTGCTGGTGGACGGAAAGTTCGGCCATGGACTGCCCCCGGCCGAGCCATTCCCGCTGCCGATCCACAGCGGCGATGTGCGGGTCGATGTGCAGGCCGGCCTGGCGATGCTGGCGCCGATCTGGGGCTATCAGCCGCTGCTCGACATCGACGACGCCACCGCCCGCGACCAGCTCGCGCGGGCGTCGGTGATGGCGCTGTCCTACGTCGCCCAATCGGCCCGCGGTATCTACCACCCCGCCGTACCTCAGCGGGTTATCGACGAATGCCCAACGGTCACAGCGCGTTTCATGACCAGGTGGCAGGGTGAGCCGGATCCCCGGCATGTCGAGGCCGTCGACGCGTACTGGGTCTCGGCCGCCGAGCACGGCATGAATGCCTCGACGTTCACCGCACGGGTGATCGCATCGACCGGCGCCGACGTCGCCGCAGCGCTCTCGGGCGCGATCGGGGCGATGAGCGGCCCGCTGCACGGCGGGGCACCGGCACGGGTGCTGCCGATGCTCGAAGAGGTCGAGCGCACCGGTGACGCGCGCGGACTGGTCAAGGGAATTTTGGACCGCCACGAGAAGCTGATGGGCTTCGGACACCGCGTCTACCGCGCCGAGGACCCACGTGCGCGGGTGTTGCGGGCCACCGCCAAGCGGCTGGGCGCGCCGCGCTACGAAGT
>NZ_JBAUZA010000408.1:0-9010 GCF_049585075.1 Mycobacterium sp. | reverse complement strand
CTGCAGGGTCAGGGCCAGCTGTGGGGTGCCGAATTCCGGCTTGCGAGCCCGCAGCAAAGTGAACACCACCGGCAGCGCGGCCAGGGCAATCACCACCCCGGCGGCGATCCGTGCCGCCGTGCCGAGGGTGTGCGAGGTGTCGCCCATCAGCTCGGGCCAGCGCGGTAGCACGAAGAAGAAATAGAGGACGCCTGCGGCGATCGAGAACGTCGCGTGCCACAGCGTGGCAGACCTGCGTCCCATGCCCCTCCTTGAACTGATATCCGGTCGCGACCAGACCCTAGCCGATGGCGATCAAGCCTGGTCGCACCCCGGACTGAGTGCGGAGGATGCGGGATTTGAACCCGCGAGGGCTGTTAACCCAACCCGCGTTCCAGGCGAGCGCCATAGGCCACTAGGCGAATCCTCCGTCGGCCATGGTAGCCGAGCGCAGCTCAGCGTCCTTAATACTGTCGCCGATTGATTCCAGCACGAGTACTAGACTCTCGGTGGACCCCGCGCGGCGTCTATCCTGTGAACTCCCCCAGGGCCGGAAGGCAGCAAGGGTCAATGGGCTCTGGCGGGTGCGCGGGGTCCCCTCTATGTCGACTGAAAGGCGGATGGTGTCGTACGGCTCGTTCAGCTCCCTAGGCCGTACCGACCTCGAGGCATTACATGCCCGCCACCAGGACGACTACCGCGAACTGCAGTCGCTGAAGCTCGCCTTGGACCTCACCCGCGGCAAACCATGTAGCGAGCAACTGGACCTGTCCAATGCCTTGCTGAGTCTGCCGGGCGACGACTATCGCGACGGCGACGGCACCGACACCCGCAACTACGGCGGCCAGCACGGTCTGCCGGAACTGCGGACCATCTTCGGCGAGCTGCTCGGCATCCCGGTGCCCAACCTGATCGCGGGCAACAACGCCAGCCTGGAACTGATGCACGACGTAGTGGTCTTTTCGATGTTGCACGGCGGTGTGGATTCGCCGCGGCCCTGGAAGGACGAGCCGGTCGTCAAGTTCTTATGTCCGGTTCCCGGCTATGACCGGCATTTCGCCATCACCGAAACCATGGGCGTCGAGATGATCCCGATCCCGATGCTCGAGGACGGGCCGGACGTCGACCTGATCGAAGAACTCGTCGCCGTCGACCCAACGATCAAGGGCATGTGGGCGGTACCGGTGTTCGCCAATCCCACCGGCATCACCTACTCGTGGGAGACGGTTCGACGCCTGGTGCAGATGCGCACGGCGGCCGAAGATTTCCGGCTGTTCTGGGACAACGCCTACGCGGTGCACACCTTGACGCTGGACTTCGTCCGCCAGGTCGACGTGCTGGGCTTGGCCGCCGCGGCGGGCAACCCCAACCGGCCGTACGTCTTCGCGTCGACGTCGAAGATCACCTTCGCCGGAGCCGGCGTCAGCTTCTTCGGCGGATCTCTGGGCAACATCGCCTGGTATTTGCAGTACGCCGGAAAGAAGTCGATCGGGCCGGACAAGGTCAATCAGCTCCGACACCTGCGATTCTTCGGCGACGCCGACGGCGTTCGGCTTCAGATGCTGCGCCACCAGCAGGTGCTGGCGCCCAAATTCGCGTTGGCTTTGGAGATACTGGACAAGCGGCTCGGCGAGTCCAAGATCGCCTCCTGGAACGAGCCGCAGGGCGGCTACTTCATCAGCCTCGACGTATTGCCGGGTACGGCGCGGCGCACCGTCGCCTTGGCCAAAGAGGCCGGTATCGCCGTCACCGAAGCGGGCGCTTCGTTCCCATACCGAAAAGACCCGGACGACAAGAACATCCGTATCGCGCCGACGTTCCCGCCGCTATCCGACCTGCGCAATGCGATCGACGGCCTGGCCACCTGCGCATTGCTGGCCGCCAGCGAGTCGCTGCTCAAATGATCCGGCCGCATTCACTCTGCATCCGTGGCGGAGAAGTGCGAGTGATTCGCGCCCTGATCGCAGAGTCAACACGTCGTTGCTGAGCCACCGTTAGCTCGCGTCAGTCCTCGTAGGTAGCGTGTGCGACCGTGGCCCTCTACCGCAAGTACCGACCGGCGACCTTCGCGGAAGTGGTAGGGCAGGAACACGTCACCGAGCCGCTGTGCACCGCGCTGTCGGCGGGCCGAATCAACCACGCTTACTTGTTTTCCGGCCCGCGGGGCTGCGGCAAGACGTCGTCGGCGCGCATCCTGGCCCGATCCCTGAACTGCGTGCAGGGGCCCACGGCAACGCCATGCGGTGTCTGTGAGTCTTGCGTCGCGCTGGCGCCCAACGGGCCGGGCAGCATCGACGTCGTCGAACTCGACGCGGCCAGCCACGGCGGCGTAGACGACACCCGTGAGTTGCGCGATCGCGCGTTTTACGCGCCGGCCCAGTCGCGGTACCGGGTCTTCATCGTCGACGAGGCGCACATGGTGACCACGGCGGGGTTCAACGCGTTGCTCAAAATCGTCGAGGAGCCCCCCGACCACCTCATCTTCATCTTTGCCACCACCGAGCCTGAAAAGGTATTGCCGACGATCCGGTCGCGCACCCACCATTACCCGTTCCGGCTGCTACCGCCACGCACCATGCGGGCGCTGATCGAACGGATCTGCACCCAGGAGGGTGTTGTCGCCGACGAAGCGGTCTACCCGCTGGTGATCCGGGCCGGCGGCGGCTCGCCCCGCGACACGCTTTCGGTTCTCGACCAATTGCTGGCCGGTTCGGAATTCGGGCCGGACGGCAGCCGGATCAGTTACCAGCGAGCACTGGGGTTGCTGGGCGCCACCGACGTTGCGCTGATCGACGAGGCCGTCGACGCGCTCGCAGCTGCCGACGCTGCGGCGGTGTTCGGGGCGGTCGAATCGGTGATCGATGCCGGGCATGACCCTCGGCGATTCGCCACCGACCTGCTTGAGCGGTTCCGCGATTTGCTTGTGCTGCAAGCTGTTCCAGACGCTGTCGCTCGCGGGGTGGTCGACGCGCCGGAAGACGTGCTGGACCGGATGCGCGATCAAGCAGCCATGCTCGGGACGGCGACGCTTACCCGCTATGCCGAAGTCGTGCATGCCGGCCTGACTGAAATGCGCGGCGCGACGGCCCCGCGTCTGCTCCTCGAGGTGATCTGCGCGCGGCTGTTGTTGCCGTCGGCCAGTGACACCGAAGCGGCGCTGCTGCAACGAGTCGAGCGCATCGAAACCAGGCTGGAGATGTCCATTCCGAACGGCGACAAAACGCCCGCCGAGGCGACTGTCGTCCCGAAGCCATCACCGCCAGCGGCTGCCGCAGCTGAGCCGGAACCCACACCGCCCACGCCTGCCGCAGCTGAGCCGGAACCCACACCGGCGCCGGAGCAGACTCCGCCTGCTGCGGGTCCGGGTGAACCGGGCGCGGCCGCGGTCCGCACGTTGTGGCCGACGGTGCGCGAGAAGGTACGTCAACGCAGCCGAACCACGGAGGTGATGCTGGCCGGCGCGACCGTGCGAGCCGTCGAGGGTGACACATTGGTGTTGAGCCATGAATCGGCGCCGCTGGCCAAGCGGCTGTGCGAACAACGCAACGCCGACGTCATCGCCGAGGCGCTCAAAGATGCACTGGGCGTTAACTGGCGGGTGCGATGTGAGGCCGGCGCGCCGAACCAGACGACAACAGAAGAGCCGCCTGCGCCGGCACGCCGCACCGAACGTTCGCGTCCGTCCGCGCCGGCGAAACCCGCCGCCGACGATGATTCGGCTGAGCGGGCCGAAGAGGAAAGTCTGCTGGCCGAAGCGGGTCAGGATGACGCGTCGACTCCGCGCCGCGACCCGGAAGAGGCGGCACTGGAGTTGCTGCAGAACGAACTGGGCGCGCGCCGCATCGACAACAACTGAGTTTCTTAGCCGATTGCTAAAGAGCCCAACATGACTGACGCGAAAGGCGTACCGTCATCATGTCTATGCTCAGACGAAAGGGGATGGTTCCCAATGCGGATTAAGATTGCTACCGTCGCCGCGGCACTCGCGATGGGCTCATTGACGATAGCTCCTCACGCCCACGCTACCCAAATTCCGTATATCCCAACGGTTCCCACCGATCCCGGGATTCCGGCGATCGTGCAGCCACTGGACTGCAACGGTACTACCGGGGCACACGGCTGCGGTCCGGGGTT
Organism: Mycobacterium sp.; assembly: GCF_049585075.1. Classification (GTDB taxonomy): domain Bacteria; phylum Actinomycetota; class Actinomycetes; order Mycobacteriales; family Mycobacteriaceae; genus Mycobacterium. The sequence continues at coordinate 4,897 of NZ_JBAUZA010000408.1, read as the reverse complement.
TCACTGGCGAAACGGCGCCCACGGGTGGGCTTGCTATCCCTGTTAACTAAGCCGCCGACGCCAGCCTTGGCCTAGGGCTGCCACCACGGCCGCAGTGGCAGCCCGTCTGTGCCGCGCGCGTCAAGCTTGGCCGCCAATACATGATGTAGCTGAATGTTGTCGTGCTCGAAGGCAACCCGAGACGCCGCCATGTACAAGCCCCAGACCTTCGCCGTGGCCAGGCCGACCTCGTCGACCGCCTCGTCCCAATGCGCAACCAGGTTGCGACCCCAGTCGCGCAATGTCATGGCGTAGTGCGTTCGGAAGTTCTCCCCGTGCAGGACCTCGAAACCCGCATCTTCGATCTCTGACGTGATTCGCCCGGAGCCAGTCAGCTCCCCGTCCGGAAAAACGTAACGATCGGTGAAGCTGCTCGCGCGGAAGTGCGACTTGTTGTTATTGCGGGTGATGCAGTGATTGAGCAGCAAGCCCCCGGGGCGCAACTTGGACTTGAGAAATTCGAAGTAGGACGGGTAGTTCTTGACCCCGATGTGTTCGGTCAATCCGATCGACGACACCGCGTCGAAACCGGTTTCGCGGACGTCGCGATAGTCGGAGTGGCGCACCTCGGCCAACTCGGTCAGTCCCTCGGCTTCTATGGCCTGTTGCGCCCAGCGGGCCTGTTCGGCCGACAGGGTCGCCCCGATCGCCCGCACACCACGGTGCGCCGCGTAGCGAACCATCCCGCCCCAACCGCAGCCCACGTCGAGCAGCCGATCACCCGGCTGCAACCGTAACTTCTCGAAGATCAGCCGATACTTGTTGTCCTGCGCCTCTTCCAGCGTCGCGTCGGCGTGCGGATAGACCGCGCAGGTGTAGGTCATCGACGGGCCCAGCACCCACTCGTAGAAGGTGTTGGAGACGTCGTAGTGGTGATGAATTGCGTCGGCATCACGAGTCTTGCTGTGCCGCAGGCCTTCGGCGAACCGCCGCCACCGAGGTAGCGCCTCCTGAGGCGGTGGTGGCGCGGGCACCAGATGCTCGATGCCGACCGAGCGGATGATGCCAGCCAGCAGCCGTGCCGAAGGCCTGCTGAACTCAACCTTTTCGGCCAGCAATTTGAGCAATTCGTACGGATCGCCCGGAGGCACCCCGCGCGCCTCGATGTCGCCCGAAACGTAGGCGCGCGCCAAGCCGAGTTCGCCGGGGGCGGTGGCCAGATAAGTGGTGCCGCGGGGCGTGAGCAGATCCATTCCCAGCACGGCGTTTTCCGGTCCGGCGCTGCTGCCGTCGTAAGCCGTGAACCGCAGCGACCGCTTCGCGCCGCCGGTGACGATCGCCAGGATCTCGGCCAGGCTCAATTTGCCTGCCGTGGTGATCGCGGGTTCCTTGATGGTCGTCATCGTCGTTGCACCGCCTTTGCGTAGAGGTCAAGCAGACGCGAATCCGGGTCGTAGGTCTTTTTCACGGTTTTATAGGTTTCACCGCCGTAGAGCTCGTCAAACTCATCCCGGCTGTAAAAGGAGTCGGAATATAACGATTTGTGACCGTCCAGCGAACCGACTTTGGCTTCGATCAACCGGTTCGTCGCGCCGTCGGAATCACCAATTGGAACCGACGACCAGAACCCGACATTGACGTAGGTGGATCCGGGCCGGATCGGATAGAGCGGCCAGCCGTTGTGGTCGCGTAACCGTAACGGGCACAACCAGATCGGCGTGATCGGCACAGCATCAAGGAACCAGTCCAAGAACTCAGCGCTGCGCTCGATCGGCACCTCGATATCCTGGACTACCCGTTCCCGCGGCGGACGTCCGTTACGCTTCTCGATCCGGTCGGCGATACCGAAACGCTGGTCGAGTGCCACCAACTTCCAGTAGGTACTGCTGCGGCGGTAGCGCCGCGGCCACCACCGCCGCACTCTGGGATTCTGTGCACCGAAAGACCGTGAGCACCAGAACCAATCGGTATCCCATCGCCAGACATAGTCGTGCATCGTCAACCGGTCTTCTTTGACGCCGGCGTCGTGCTGGATGGAGCGGTAGTAGATCTTCTGTCCGGTGTAGTCGCTGACCGGGCCGGGGGTGGCGGTACGCACACCGACGCACAAATAGCTCTCCTCGGCGCCGAACACCACGCCGTCGAGATAGTCGACCGGCACACCGTCGAAACCACCGGTATCGATAATGCGGTCCATCGCTGCCACCAGATCGGCCAGCGAGTTGAACCTGACGTGCCGCAGCGCCACGAACGGCTTGACGGGTTCTAACTCGATCCGCAGCCTTGTCGAATAGCCCAGGGTGCCATAGGAATTCGGGAATGCGCGGTAGAGATCGGGATGCTGGTGGGGGGAGACGGTGAGCAATTCGCCGGAGCCGGTGAGAATATCCATCTCCAGCACCGACTCGTGGGGTAGGCCGTTACGGAACGAGGCCGATTCAATGCCCAGCCCGGTAACCGCCCCGCCCAGCGTGATCGTCTTGAGCTGCGGGACCACGAGGGGTGACAGACCGTAAGGCAGGGTCGCGTCGACCAGAGTCTCGTAGGTGCACATGCCGGCGACATCGGCGGTGCGAGCCTCAGCGTCGACCGAGATGACGTCCGTCAGGCCCGAGGTGTCCAGCCCGGGCGCGTCTCGTTTTGCGCGGTCGCGAAACAAATTGGAGGTCGGCTTGGCGAGTCGGACGGCGGCCGTCGCGGGAATCGAACGATAGCTCGCCAGCAACCGCTCGACGCCCGCCGCATGAGCCGCCGGTGCGGATGCGGGGACAGGCACCAGATATACGCTAGTCGCCGATAGCAGCCCGCGCATGGACACCGCACCCAGGCGTGGCGCCGGCCACAACACCTGCGCAGAGGAGTTTCACCTGATGGGACACGTCAGTGCAGCCAGGACGATCTTGATCAATGCTGAGCCCACCACCGTGCTGTCCGCCGTCGCTGACTACCAAGGAGTCCGCCCGAAAATCCTGTCCTCGCACTACCGCGACTACCAGGTGCTGGAAGGCGGCCAGGGACAGGGAACGGTCGCCAGCTGGAAGCTGCAGGCCACCAAATCCCGGGTTCGCGATGTCCGGGCCAACGTCGACGTTGCCGGCCACGCCGTCATCGAGAAGGACGCCAACTCGACGATGATCACCAACTGGACGGTGGCTCCCGCGGGGTCCGGTTCGAGCGTCACGGTCACCACCACCTGGGCCGGAGCCGGTGGCGTGAAGGGATTCTTCGAGAAGACGTTCGCGCCGCTGGGACTGAAAAGGATCCAAGGTGAGGTGCTGGCGAACCTGAAAAAGGAGCTCGAGAGCTAGCGCGCTTGGCCTTGGCTGCCTAAGTAGCCGGCGATGCCCTTGACGACGGCGTCGGCGTATTTTTGCCGGCCCTCCGGCGACTCCATCAGCGCTGAATCGACCGGGTTTTTCATGTTGCCGCACTCGACCAGGACCGATGGGTACTGCGCCAGGTTCAGCCCCGCCAGGTCCGAACGCCCATAGAGGCCGTCCTGGCCGATGTAGGTGGCCGGCGGGATGCCCGACGCCTGCATTTGGTCGCGCATGATCCGGGCGAACTGCACCGACGGGCCCGCCTGCACCTGGTTCAGCGGCGGCGCGGAGTAGTTGACGTGAAATCCCCGCCCGTTGGGCGGGCCCCCGTCGGCATGGATGCTCACGACCGCGTTGGGGTGTAAGCCATTGGCCATCTCGGCGCGCTGATCGACGCATGGGCCCACTGAGGAGTCGTCGCCACGCGACATCGCCGTCCGCGCCCCCAGCGCGTTGAGTTCGGCGCGGATGCGCAACGTGGTGTCCCAGGTGAAGGTGTGCTCCTGATAGCCGTCGTTGGTCGAGGTGCCGCTGGCCTGGCAATCCTTGGTGCCGCCGCGGCCGGTGGGTACCTGACGGCTGATCGATGCGTCGTTGGCGCCGTTGTGACCGGGGTCGAGGAACACGATCATCCCGGCGATGTTGCCGGGAGCTGCGGCAGCTTTCGGCGGAATCGCGGTGGTAGCCACGACGGTCAATGCGCCGACGGCTATCGCGGTCCCGACACGCAGGTGATCTCGTACACGCACGCCGTCACCGTAGCCCGGCGCCGTCTAGGCTGAAAGTTCCGAACCGCCCGCACGCGGCAGGCGCAACCAAGTCGAGACGAAGATGCAAGGGGACCGTCATGCAACCCGGAGACCAGCCCGACATGTCGGCGTTGCTCGCCCAGGCGCAACAGATGCAGCAACAGTTGATGGCTGCCCAGCAGCGCCTCGCCAACGCTGAGGTGCATGGGAAGGCCGGTGGCGGCCTGGTCGAGGTCACCGTCAAGGGCAGCGGCGAGGTCGTCGCGGTGAAGATCGATCCCAAGGTTGTCGACCCAGATGATGTCGAGACGCTGCAGGATTTGATCGTCGGCGCGCTCGCCGACGCGTCGGGACAGGTCACCACGATGGCGCAGCAAACGCTCGGCCCACTGGCCGGCGGAATGGGCATTCCGGGGTCCTGACTTGTTTGAGGGGCCCGTTCAAGATCTGATCGACGAGCTCGGCAAGCTGCCGGGTATCGGGCCGAAGAGCGCGCAGCGCATTGCGTTTCATCTGTTGTCCGTCGAACCTCCTGACATCGACCGGCTCACCGCGGTACTGGCCAAAGTCCGTGACGGCGTGCGGTTTTGCGCGGTATGCGGCAACGTCTCCGACGACGAGCGGTGCCGCATCTGTGCGGACCCGCGGCGGGACGGCTCGCAGGTTTGTGTCGTCGAGGAGCCCAAGGACGTCCAGGCCGTCGAGCGCACCCGCGAATTTCGCGGGCGTTATCACGTTCTTGGTGGGGCACTGGATCCGCTGTCCGGCGTCGGCCCCGAGCAACTACGCATCCGTGAGCTTCTGAACCGGATCGGTCAGCAGGTCGACGGGGTCGACATCACCGAGGTG
>NZ_JBAUZA010000407.1:0-4805 GCF_049585075.1 Mycobacterium sp. | reverse complement strand
GAATGCAACGCATAGTCGCACCTTCCCGGACGTTGCAAACCGCGCTCTTAACGGTTGCTCTGGTGCTCCTCGGTTGGCTGTGCACCCTGGCGGCGCATCCCTCCGCGGCCGACAAGTTGCCGATCTGGTTGAGGTGGTTCGGCCGGCCTGGATCGGCAATCACGATCGCGATCGTGTCCGCTGTACTGGTCGCGCTGTGCGTGTTGAGCTTTCGTTCGAACAGTGCCCGCCGGTCGGGCAATGTGCCGGTCGCGGTTGTTGCCGGTCTGGCCGCGACAGGTGCGGTGCTCGGCTTCAGCTCATATTGGAACTGTCACGACGCGACGCATCCCGTCTTCTTCCAGCCGCTGATCTGGACGGTCTCCTTGGTGAAAGGCGGCGTCAGCGATTTTTCGCTGGGCGGGCACGTCTGCCCCAGCCCCACCCCGGACGGTTTATGGGTTGCGCGGCTCACGGCGCTGGCTGCGATTTTCTTTGGCCTCGCCGGTGTGGTGATCGCGTTGTTTCGATCGCAGGTGGACCGACTGCGGGCCAACCTCGCCACGTCGGTCACCGTCGTGGTTGGAATCGACGACGAAACCCGATCCATGGTCAGCGCGATCGCGGGCACGCTGAACCGCTCGAGCACAATGGTCGTCGTCACCGGCGGTCCCGAAGAGCCCGGAGTGCAGGAGGCCAGAATCCACGGCGGCCGAGTGGTGACGGTCGACTTCAACGCCCCAGAGGCGCTCATGTCACTGACGCTGTGGCGCAATCTCGAGCGGCTGTACCTGATGTCAGCCGATCCGGCGACCAACCAACTTTGGCTCGACACGATCACGCGCACGTTATCCGCGGTTGGCCACAAGCGACGGCTACCGCTCACAGTGCGCATAGACGATCCGTGGCAAGCCGAGGCGTGGCGCGCCGAGGAGCTGGGCGGCTCGGACACCCGATGGGCGGCCGATGCCGTTGGCAAATACGAGGTCACCGCTCGCTGGCTGCTAGAAAACATCATCTCGACAGGCACCGTTGAACGGATATTCGTCTGTGGCACATCAGAATTGACACTGGCACTATGCGCTGACCTGAGCCGCCGCAAGCTCGAATACGACTACTATTCCGCACCCGGCGACACCGCGCTGCCGACACTGAAGCTGGTCGGCGTAGACGCCGAAGAGTACCGGGAAGATCACGAATTTCACCGCAGGCAGGTCGGATTCGCGTCAACTGGCCCGACCATCGAGGTCGCGCCGCAGTCACCGACGGTATCGGCATTAATGGGCCTGATCGGCGACAGCGACGGGCCGACCAACGCCGTGATATTCGTCGACGACAGAGCTCACGGACCGTCTACGGCACGATCAACCGGAACCAGGCTGGCTGCGCGATTTCCGGCAATGCCGGTCTACATCTGGGACAACGACGCCCAGATGGTCGACGACCCGTTGCCCATCGTCGGTCGGCTACGGACCTACCGACTGGCGCTCGATATTCCAGCGGGACAAGCCCAGGATATCTGGGAGCGAGCCGCGAAGCTGATTCACGAGCGCTACGTTGCCGACGTCGGACCGGATCCGAACCCTCCGCCCGCCAGGCTGCCGTGGGCGGAGCTCGACGAGTTCTACCGCGAGTCGAATCGCCGCCAGGTCCGCAATGCGCTGTGGATGGTGGAACAGATCGCCGAACACACCTGGAACACGTGGGGTCGCCCGCCCCAGCCACTGAGTGTGCATGACATGGCCGGGTTGACGGCGTTGCAACGGCTGGCGCGCATGGGCTTTGACCACGACTCCGCTATGAAAATGGCCAAGGCGGAACATGAAGACTGGTGCCGGTACTATCGCCGCAATCACTGGAAGTACGGCTCGGTCCGAGATGACGAGCGCCGAATCCACAACAAGCTGGTTGACTGGTCCGAGGTCGAAGCCGACGAGGAAATGCTCAACTCAGCGGTGACGAGTATGGCGGCCACTCTGTGGAGTCTTCGCCAGCTCGGCTATCGGTCACATCCGGTGTGGCAGCGGTTTACCCGGATCGGAACGGTGACCGCCGAGCAGCGGAGCACGCCCTGGACGTGGACGTCGAAGTCGGGTCACACCATGCAGGCCAGCGCCGGAGACTGGCTGGTCGAGGTGAATGGCGAGACATGGTCGGTGCGTGACGACATTTTCCACACCACCTACGAGCACATCGACGGCAACCAATGGCGAAGGCGCGGCACCGTTTTCGCTCGATTGGCACAACCGGGCGAGACGATCGAAACCCTGGAAGGACCCGCCACAGCTGCGGACGGCGACTGGGTGGTGCGCGGCACCGACGGCGAGCAATGGCCGGTCCCCGGCGATGAATTCGCGCAGCGGTATGCCGAATGCGAGATGGGAAACGCACGCGTTGATGCCGATTCCGGTGGCCCGGCATGAATTTCCGACGGTCGCTGGCGCGTTTCCTGTCCGACTACCGCTGGTACATACTCGCGCTCGGCGCCACCGTCGCGTTCTTTCTGGGCTGCATCGGGTGGTGGAAGTTCTACAGCCACGGCTACGTTCCGCCATCGGCGTCCCAACCCAACACCACCTATCCCGATCTCACCGACGCCGCATACGGGAGCCTGGAGGACTTTATCTTCAATACCCCGGCCCAGCCCGATCTTCCCTGGGAGCTGGACGTCGCCCGGTTCCTGGCCCCGGCCGTGGCCGGGTGGGCCGGGCTGAGCGCGCTGGGATTACTGTTTCGAGATCGCGTGCAGCAGATGAAGATCCCGCTGATGCGCGGCCATGTCGTGATTTGCGGCCTGGGCGGTTATGTCGGCAGTGTCTTTGTACGCCACCTACACCAGAAACGAATCCCGGTGGTTGTCATCGAGATTGATCCCACCAATTCCGGCATCGAGCTGTGCCGCAGCCTCGGCATTCCGGTGATTGTCGGCGACGCGCAACGGCAACGAACCCTGCAGGCGGCGGGAGCTCACCACGCCCGCACGGTGCTAGCGATCACGCCCAACGACGCGGTCAACACGCAGATCGTCACGACCGTTCGGGGCTTTCCACGTCGTGGTTCACGCAAGCTGCGTTGCCTGGCCCTGATCGCCAACCCCGAATTCTGCCGATTGCTGCGCATCCAGGAGGCGCAGCGCGGCGACCCGGAGCTGTCGGTCGACTTCATCAACATCGACGAGAACAGCGCCCGGCTGCTGCTGGAGGACTTTCCCCTCGACATCGATCAAGGCCAGCCGCATATCGTGGTGGCCCACCTTGACCCACTGGGAGTCTGGCTGGTGTATCACGCCGCGCGCGCCTGGTACGACAAGCGAAAAGGCGGCGAAAACTCCGACGACCCGCTGGTAGTCACCGTGCTTGACCACCAGCCGAAGGAGCGCATCGAGGCGCTGCTGGGCCGGCATCCGCCTTTGGAACAGGTGTGCAAGCTTGTTCCACTGGCAGCTACCGCCCGCGACATCGGCCGGCTGCACCAACTTCACCGTGATCGAGCCATTAGCCGCGTCTACGTGACCGCTTACGACGACGCTCAAGCATTTGAGACGGCGCTGCACTTGCGCCACGAGCTGGATCCCGACGTCCCGGTAGTGGCCGCGTTGTCGCGCCCGCATGGGGTGGCCGGCCTGCTCGATGACGTCAGGGAAGCCGGCGCGCTGTCGAACATTGAGGTGTTCTCCACCATGGAGCGCACCTGTACCGCAGAACTGGTACAAGGTGGGTCGTTCGAGCCCATGGCCCACGCCATCCACGAACGCTGGCGCCAAGGAGCCATTGCCAGGGGTGAGCCTGCGGAAACGTGGGAGGAACTCGACGAATCCCGCCGAGAGTCGAGCCGTGACCAGGCACGTCACATCCCGGCTCACCTGCGCTTGGTGGAATGCGCCATCGCACCGCTGCGGGACTGGGACGCAAAAGAATTCACCTTTTCCGACGCAGAAGTCAAGTTGCTGGCAAGCGCCGAACATGAGCGCTGGAATTCCGAACGCAAGGCCGACGGCTGGACCCTGGCCGCGGAGCGGAATCCGGCGCGAAAGGAGACACCGTATCTGATCTCGTGGGAAGACTTGACCCGGCTGTACCCCGATATCGCGGAATTCGATTCGATGTTCGTCAAGGCGATCCCGGCCATTCTCGCCACGGTCGGCCTGCAGGTCATCCGCACCCCGTCCAGCTTGCCTCCTGCTGGATCTGGCGCCAGCTAGCCCAACTTCGACATCCAGCCGTGGGTGTCGGCGAAAGTTCCGCGCTGGATGCCGGTAAGCGTGTCCCGCAATGCCATCGTCACCTCACCGGATTCGCCGTCGCCGATCGTGAATTCGGTGTCGCCATACTTGACGTGTGCAATCGGGGTGATGACCGCGGCGGTGCCGCACGCAAACACCTCGGTGATCTCGCCGGCCGCAGTCTTTTTCTGCAACTCGTCGATATCGATCTTGCGCTCCTCGATGGCGAAACCAGCGTCAGTTGCTAACTGCAGCAAGGAATCCCGGGTTATGCCCGGTAGCAGCGAGCCGGACAGCTCAGGGGTGACCAGCCGCGCGGATCCGCCGCTGCCGAACACGAAGAAGATGTTCATCCCGCCCATCTCTTCGATGTAGCGGCGTTCGACCGCATCCAGCCACACCACTTGTTCGCAGCCGTGGTCGGCGGCCTCGGCTTGTGCCACCAACGACGCGGCGTAATTTCCGCCGAACTTCGCTGCGCCGGTGCCGCCCGGGCTGGCGCGCACGTATTCCGTTGATACCCAAACGGTGACCGGTTTGATGCCGTGTTTGAAGTAGGCGCCGGACGGCGAGGCGATCACCAGGTAGCGATACCGCTTGGCCG
>NZ_JBAUZA010000406.1:0-14140 GCF_049585075.1 Mycobacterium sp. | reverse complement strand
GTCGATGGGGTTACGGCAATTTGGCCGTGTGCGACGGGGACAAGTACCCTGACGGGTCGTTTTGGCATCAGTGGATGAAAACGTGGATGGCCGGCCCTCAGTTTTATTACGACTGCGTCGGAGGCGACGAACCCATGCCTGGCCCGCCACCGCCTGGTGGCTGCGGCGGTGCGATTCCGCCCGACCAGCCGCCCCCGCCCGCAACCTGACCTCGGCGGGCGTCAGCACCGCTGCGTCGCGTGACACGCCGGGGCATATGCCCAGACCGCCAACACAGCTGTCAACAGTTTCTTCATCGCAGCACTCCTTCAGCTGCGGAAGCACACGGGAAGCCGGCGGCGCTGTCCGCCCAGTGCCGAACCACCGGGATCAGCGATGGTCTGTAGGCGACCACTGCGGCGGCGATGATCACGCCCATGTCGTGCTGAGAATTTCGCTCCTCGCCCGTGCTGACTATCGAGCCCACACTGGCGTCGTCCTGCGAGGAGACGCTCAGTTGGTCCACGAGGTCGTGAGCGTAAGAGATCGTCGCCTCAGGATTGGGGTAGGACACCCCGTTCTGGTCGAGCAACTGCAGATAGGTCACGTCGGCTTTGGTGTCGGGAGCCGCTGACACCAGTGCCGAAGCACCGGCCATCACGCCCAGTACCGCCATCAACAGCACTACCGCCGATTTCAGAACCTTCATCATCAGGCCTGGTGGTCACCCGGTCGATTAGGGGCGTTGGGCGTTGACCCAGGGATCACTCGGGGTCTGGCCGACGTAGGGCTCCCACTGGTAATTGCTATCGCAGATGATGGCCTGGCCGTCAGGGGCGACGTCCTGCCTGCCGATGTCAGCGCCGATGCACTGTTCGCCGACCACGTGATCGGCCTTGGGTTCTGCGATGGCTACACCGTTTGTCATGGCGGCGATGGTTCCAGCAAAGGTGAGTGCGGCCAGGGCTCCCGCTACGTGTTTCATGGCTAGAAGTATCCACCGCTCGTCGACGCCACGCTCGAAAAATTGGCATCCTGACCTGCGGGCAAACTCGGCATCGCTTATCGGAAATTCATTCTCAGCGGCTTCTCAGCGGTCTGTTCATACGCTGGCGATCCATGCTTAGAACAAATTTGCTCTCGTCTACCTGTCACACCGGCTGCGGGCTCGATTAGATGACGCAGCAAATGGTTTGGGCGCTCCCTCAGGATGGGCCCAACGACTGTCACACTCTAACTATGAGCGGATCTGGTCCGGCTCAATCGCTACGACCCAGCGAACTGGCGCAGGCATCGGTGATGGGTGCTCTGTGCGCGGCGATCGCGATCATTGCGGTCGTCCTCCCGCACGCGGGCGGGCTGGGTCTGCTGGGCGCCGTGCCGATGGGGCTGCTGGCCTACCGGTATCGGCTCCGCGTTCTAATCGCCGCGGCCATCGCCGCTTCGGTGATCGGCTTCCTGGTCGTCGGCCTCAGCGGCTTTGGTGCGGTCGCGCTTTGCACCTACGTCGGCGGGCTGGCCGGTATCGTGAAACGCCGCCGCCACGGCGCACCGATCGTGACGGCGGCGTCCTTCGGCGCGGGTGTTGTCGTCGGCGCCGCGGTGGTCATCGGGTTGACGGTTCTGGCGCAGCTTCGGCAGCTGATGTTCCATGCGATCACCGCCGCCGTGGACGGAGCCGCGACAGTCCTGGCCCGGGTGCCGCACGGGCAGCCGCTCGCCCATGAGCTCAAGCGCATCTTCGCCGGCGCATTGGATCACTGGCAGTTGCTCGTTCTCGGAATCGCCATCGTCGCGATCATGGGCGCTTCGCTGATCGGCTGGTGGGCGCTCTCGCGGGTGTTGGAGCGGCTGGGCGGCATTCCAGACGTACACAAGCTCGACGCGCCGGCCAGCACCGGGCCGATCCAGCCGGTGCCGGTGCGCATGGACGAGGTGCGCCTGCGCTATCCGGACACCGACCACGACGCGCTGCGCGCGGTCAGCCTCGACGTGCAGCCAGCCGAGCACGTGGCGGTCACCGGTGCCAACGGCTCGGGCAAAACCACGCTGATGCTGATCCTGGCCGGCCGCGAACCGACATCGGGCACGGTCGAACGCCTTGGTGCGGTGGGTCTCGGTCAACTGGGCGGCACCGCCGTCATCATGCAGCATCCGGAAAGCCAGGTACTGGGAACGCGGGTCGCCGACGACGTGGTCTGGGGACTGCCTCCTGGCAAGACCACCGATGTCGACCGGCTACTCAGTGAAGTCGGGCTGGTCGGTCTTGCCGAACGCGACACCGGCGGCCTGTCGGGCGGTGAGCTTCAACGCCTGGCTGTGGCCGCGGCGTTGGCCCGGGAGCCGGCACTGCTCATCGCCGACGAAGTCACCAGCATGGTCGACCAGCAGGGCCGAGACGCATTGCTGGCCGTGCTGTCCGGCCTGACCGACCGTCACCAAACCGCCCTGGTGCACATCACCCATTACAACAACGAGGCTGATTACGCCGACCGCACAATCGATCTCAGCGACTCGCTGGACAACACCGCCATGGTCGAAACCACACCCGCCCCCGGACCGACCGTCGCGCAGGGCCACCAATCTCACGCGCCGGTGCTCGAACTCGCTGGCGTCGGGCACGAATACGGCAGCGGCACCCCCTGGGCACAGACCGCGCTTCGCGATATCAGTTTCGTGGTGCATGAGGGCGACGGGCTTCTGATCCACGGTGGCAACGGTTCTGGTAAGTCGACGCTCGCTTGGGTGATGGCCGGGTTGATGACGCCGACCACGGGCACTTGTCTGCTTGACGGGCGCCCCGCTTCCGAGCTGGTCGGCGCGGTCGCGCTGCAGTTCCAGGCTGCCCGGCTGCAGCTGATGCGCCGCCGTGTTGACCTGGAAATAGCGTCGGCGGGCGGCTTTTCGCCGCACGATCACGCCCGGGTGACCGAAGCGTTGGCCGCCGTCGGCCTGGATGCAGCGCTGGCCAAGCGGCCCATCGACCAGCTCAGCGGCGGCCAGATGCGGCGAGTGGTCCTGGCCGGATTGCTGGCGCGGTCTCCGCGTGTATTGATCCTCGACGAGCCGTTGGCGGGCCTGGACGCGGCCAGCCAGCGCGGTCTTGTGCGGCTGCTCGCAGACCGGCGCCGCGACACCGGGCTCACCGTCGTGGTCATCTCGCATGATTTCGCCGGGCTAGAAGAGCTGTGTCCGCGCACCCTGCATCTGCGCGATGGTCTGCTGGAGCCGGTGCCGGTCGCGGCCCAGGAGAATGAATTAGCGGCCCAGGACAATAAGCCGCCGGCGAAGCACCCAGCCCGCCGCCAGCGTCGGCCCGTTGTCCTGCTGCGCCCGGTGCCCGGGCGCTCCGCCATCCACGACCTATGGGCCGGAACCAAACTGCTTGTCGCAATGGGCATTTCGATACTGCTGACCTTGTATCCGGGGTGGGTGGCGATCGGGCTGGGGGCCGCGTTGGTGCTGGCGGGAGCGTGGATCGCTCATATTCCCCGAGGGGTGCTGCCGTCGCCGCCGCGCTGGCTGTGGATCCTGCTGACCATCGTCGGTATCACCGCGGCGTTGGCCGGTGGCAGTCCGCAGGTCCACCTGGGGGCGGTCACGCTCGGTCTCGGCGGTCTGTTGGAATTCCTGCGATTCACCGCGCTGTCGGTCGTATTGCTGGGGATGGGCGCGCTGGTGTCGTGGACGACCAACGTCGCCGAAATCGCGCCCGCGGTAGCCACTTTGGGTCGCCGACTGCGACCACTGCGCATCCCGGTCGACGACTGGTCGGTCGCGTTGGCGCTCGCACTGCGCACCTTCCCGATGCTGATCGACGAATTTCGAGTGCTCTACGCCGCTCGTCGGTTACGGCCCAAAGAGAAACCGCCCACCCTCGGGGCCCGTGCCAGGCAGGTAGCGGCAGATGTGATCGACTTGGTCGTCGCGGTCATCACCGTCACACTGCGACGGGCCGACGAGATGGGCGATGCGATCACCGCCCGCGGCGGCACCGGTCAGATCTCGGCGGCCCCGTCGCAGCCGAAACGGGCTGACTGGGTGGCACTTTCGATCGTGTCAGCAGTATGTGCTTGCGCCCTGGCGGCCGCACTGCTCTAGCGGCCGCCGCCTCTTAGAACCGCACTAGTGCAGGCACGTCTGCGAGCGTGCAGTTGGGGATTCGCTCGGCCGCGCGGAGCAGAAAGTTGAGCTTCTCGATGCGCTCGCCCGACCGCGGCGCGCCGTTTTTCTGAAACGGTGCCCCTAGCCCGACCGCCAGGTCCATCACGACGTCGTCGATGACGCCACCCGACCGACCCGACGGGATCGCCAGAATTTCGTTCTGCGCGGCGAATTCGAAGCAGTCGAGCGCTTCGGCGATGGTCCCGATCTGGTTGGGCTTGAGGATGAAGCCGTCAACGGCCGACGTCGTGACGGCCCGCTCCAGGCGGCTTCGGTTGGTGACGATCAGATCGTCGCCGAGGATGATTGAGCGGTCGATGGCCTGCACCGCTTTGCTGAAGCCGTCCCAGTCATCGCCGTCGAGCAGATCCTCGATGAACACCATCGGGAAGTCCTCCGACAATGTCCGCGCGTAGTCGATCAGAGCCTCGGCAGTCACCCGCTCGCCGTTGAATGCGTAGGTCTGCGTGCTCTTGTCGTATACCTCGCTAGAGGCACAGTCGATGGCAAACGCCATGATGTCGGCACAGTCGGCCTGTTCGACGGCCTCGGCCAGCAAGTCCATCACGACGCGCGGGTCGCTGGATGGAGCGACGTACCCGTATGACGATGCGATCAGTGGGGCGCGGCCAAGCCGCCGGGTGAGCACCTCGCCCAGCACGCCGAACAGGCTGACGCCCTTTTCGACCGCCGACTCGATGGAGTCGGCGCGATACGGCACGACGAGGAACTCGCTGAACGTTTGGACGATATCGCCGTAGCGACCACCGTTGATCATGTTGAAGCTCGGCACGGGCACGGTGGTCGGCGTTGGTAGTCCCAGCAGTCCACCGAGATAGGTGTAGGTGGGAAGGCCCGCCGCCGCGGACGCCGCGCGCAGCAGCGCGATGGAGGTGGAGTAGATGGCGTTTCCGCCAAGCCGGTGTTTGTCTGGTGTGCCGTCGAGTTCGATCATGACCCGATCCAGCGACCGGGGGTCGTCGAGTTCGGCCCCCACAAGAATCGGAGCGATTTCGTCGGTTACGGCCGAGACCGCGCGGTGCACGCTCAGCCCGTGGTATTCGGACGGGTCTCCATCACGCAGTACGAATGCCTCGTGCGCGCCGACCGACGTGCCGGTCGGTGACGCGCCACGGCCGACATGGCCTGTGTCAGTGGTGATTTCAACCTCAACCAATGGACGTGCCTTGCAGTCCAGCAGTTGGCGGGCGATTACGGATGCGATCTTCATCGACGAACTCCCACAACAAGCGATTGCCAGCTTACGAGGGGGCCGCTGAGAAGCCGCTGAGAAAGTGTTTGTCTCAGAAGACTGCGATGCAGACCGCGACGAACTGGCATATCGCTGCGACCGCAGTACACGCGTGAAAAATCTCGTGATAGCCAAATGTCGCCGGCCACGGGTCTGGCCAGCGCACTGCGTAAAACACCGCACCGACGCTGTAAAGTGCGCCGCCGACCGCGAGAAGCACCCCCGCGGCCACACCAGCGTTGTGCAGGATCGCACCCGCGTACCAAACCGCTACCCAACCCAGCAGCAGATAGAGCGCCACGCCCAGCCAGCGCGGCGCGTCGGGCCAGAACAACGTCAACGCGATTCCGGCCAGCGCCCCGCCCCACACAATCGCTAGCACCACCTGCCCAGTGGAACGTGGCATGTCCAGCAGGGCGAACGGCGTATAGGTGCCAGCGATGAGGACAAAGATCATCGAGTGGTCCAGCCGTCTCATCCAGCTCCTGGCGGAAACGGAACCCCAATCGACCCGGTGATAGGTCGCGCTAACGGCAAACATCGTCACGATCGCCAGCGTGTAGGCCAACGTCGCATGACCCGCTTGCTTCGACTCCACCGCCCACGACACCGCTACCAATACTGGACCGGCGATGAGGGCCGCGAAGGCGCAATAAAGATGGATCCATCCGCGCAACCGTGGCTTGCGAAGGACACTGACGTCGGACTCGGTCAAACGCCCGATGTCGTCGACGTCATCGGTCGGTACGTCTGCGATGGACCGGCCGGCCGCGTCGATACGGTAGGTCACCATTTTTCCCCCTTGCTCGCGATCCGGATTGCCGTTAAGTGTCTCTGCACCAGGCAATCTGGGTTATCGACGTGTCGCTCCGTAACGCGTTATGGAACCAACCCGTTATGGAACTGTTTCGCAATGCTGTGAACTGGGCTTTCATCCATGGCAGCGCCAGGGTATGAGGGGGTCGTTGAGAAGTCGCTGAGAACGGCATCGAGCCTGTGTGACCTGCGCGGACGGGAGCGATCTTCGTTGTTCCCAGCTGGCTCTCAGCCCTGCAGAATCAGACTATGTGGGTGTTTACCGGGGCGCCGCGGCGACGTAAGCTCGCGCATCTGATGCGCTTGCCCAGTTTGGGTATCGCCGCTCGCGCAGCGGCGATCACAGCGGTGGTGGTCCTGGTCGCACTTACCTTCGCCGGAGCGGTCTTTGACCTGATCTTGTATCGGTCGTTGTTGGTGGGCGTCGACGACGCCAGCGCGGGCAGAGTTCGCACCATAGTTGACGCCCTGCATTCGGAATCGCCCGACAATCTCGACAGCACGCTTCTTTCCACCAATCAGCATGTGGTCGCGATCCAATTGATAGGCCCTGATGGCAACGTGGTGAAGCGGTCCGGGACTGCGCCTGCAACACCTCTAATACCCGTCACGGAGTTCACCTTGAACTTACGTCGCGGCATGTCAGACGATGCGGTGCCCAACGAGGACATGCGGGTGAGCGGTCAGCGGGTCAACACTTCATCCGGTGAGTACACAGTGCTCGTCGGCGGAGGTAGCGAGGCGGTCGAGGAGACTGCGCGGATCGCCGCGCTGCTGTTGGCAGCGGGCGCGCCGATCATCATCGCGGTGGCCGCAGCTGCCAGTTACCGGCTTGTTCGCCGGTCACTGCGATCGGTGGACGCTATCCGCAGCAGGGTGGCTGAAATCTCAACCTCCGACTTGGCCGAGCGGGTACCCGTGTCCACCAGTCGTGACGAAATTTCAGCCCTGGCAGTCACCATGAACGAAATGCTGGCGCGCCTCGAAGCCGGCCACCAAACGCAGCAGCGCTTCATCAGCGACGCCTCTCACGAACTGCGCAGCCCGCTGGCCACCATCATCTCCGGTTTGGAAGTCGCCGAGGCGCATCCAGAACTGCTCGATGCGGAACTGGCTGCCGACACCCTGCTTCCCGAGGCGCACCGTATGCGGGTGCTGATCGAGGATCTGCTTTTGCTGGCCCGCGCCGATGAACAAAGCCTGGTGCTGCGCAAAGAGCAGGTGGCGGTCGACGAACTCGCCGAAGTGGAGGCTGCTCGTTTGCGACGCGACGGCTGCACGATCCACACCGAAATCTCTGCGGCGCGTTTGATCGGCGACCGGGTGGCGATCTCGCGGGTCATTCGCAATCTCGTCGATAACGCTGTCCGCCATGCGAAATCGCGTGTCGACATCGGGGTTGGCAGCCGAGACGGCAACGTCATACTCACCGTCAGTGATGACGGGCCAGGCATTGCCGCAGCCGACCGAGCCCGGGTCTTCGAACGGTTCGTGCGCCTAGACTCAGACCGCGCGCGCAGCGGCGGAGGAACCGGTCTGGGCTTGGCGATCGTCGCCGAGGTCGTGGCCGCGCACGGTGGCACGGTCAATATTGACGACCGCTACGGCGGCGGAACCACCATAATCGTCACGTTGCCTCAACAAACCAACCGGTAGCCGACGCCTCGGATTGTCTCAATGGTGTTGGTACCGAAGGGAGCGTCGATCTTGCGGCGCACATATCCCACATAGACCTCAACAACGTTGTCAGGGCCCTCGTAGTGCGCATCCCACACATTGCGCAATATCTCGGCTTTCGTCACCACCATGTCTTTGTTGCGCATCAGAAACTCGAGCAGCCCATATTCGCGGGGGGTCAGAGTGATTGGGGTCGAACCGCGTTGGACCGTGTGTCGCGCAGGATCCAGTGACAACGAACCAGCGGTCAATACCACAGGTCGCTCTGGCGCGCCCCGACGCACCAACGCGTGCAGGCGCGCTACGAGCACCCTGAACGAAAACGGTTTCGTCAGATAGTCATCCGCACCGAGATCGAACGCATCGGTCTGGTCATACTCGCCGTCCTTTGCAGTCAGCATGAGCACCGGCGTCCACACGTCCTGCGTCCGCATTCGACGCAGGACCTCGTATCCACTCAGGCCCGGGAGCATGATGTCCAGAACCACAACGTCGAAGCTGTTCTCGGTCGCCTCGCGCAGGCCCTCGACGCCCGTGTCTACCGCGACGACGACGAAGCCCTCGGCCCTCAACCCCTTTGACAGCGTCGCCGACAATCGCTGTTCGTCCTCGACCAGCAGGACCCTCATATCGGTACGCTACGTCGAGCGGCTGGCTGCGCGAAAGAGTGCGGCGAGTCAGACGGGCCCGCAAGCGGCGGCAATGACATTATTCGGCAGAAAGGCCAGTAGTGACTAGCGTAACGAATCCGATTCCTCCACAAGACCTTTCAGGACTCGTGGGGCATCGCTTTATCTATACGTACGCTAACGGCTGGCAATACGAAATGTATGTCAAAAACCCCAGCACAATCGACTACCGTATCCACTCAGGACATGTAGGCGGCCGCTGGGTCAAGGGTCAGCAGGTCGACCTGGTCCAACTCGACGAAGGCAGCTTCAAAGTGTCCTGGACCGAACCCACCGGCACCTGTGTGGCCGTCAACATCCTGCCGGCCAAACGCCTCATCCACGGGGTGATCTTCTTTCCTCAGTGGATCCGCATCCATGGTGAGCACACCGTTTGCTTTCAAAACGAGCACCTCGATCAGATGCGGGCCTACCGTGACCAGGGGCCCACCTACCCCATCTACGAAGTCCCTGAGTTTGCCCACATCACGCTGTTCGAATACGTCGGTACCGACGATGAGTCGATTATCGACAAAGCTCCGGAAGACCTTCCGCCAGGCTGGTCCAACCGGACTGCCTAGCGGGGTGTCACGCGGCGGCTAGTCGTGCGTCGGTGATGCCGAAGGTGCCGTCGGTGTTGAACGTGGCGCGGGTAGCGGCGATATCAGGCGGCGCGCGCGGTCCAGGTGAAGCTGTGCATGTCAGGAATCTGCGGCACCAGCGCGGCCGCGACACTGCGACCGATTTGATCAGCCGCAGCGAGGGGAGTGGTGGGTTCTAAGAAACCTTCCACTTCGACACGTAGGGTCCGGCCCGTCCAGCGGGCCCGAGCATGCGCATGCTGCACGCCGGACACCGCCGTGGCAATGGTTTCCGCGGTCGTGACGATCTCCGGGTCGACACCGTCGAGCAGCCGGTGGGCGATATCAGCGGACACCTCCCAGCCGACGTGGCAGATGAATCCGGTAACCACCAGGCCCGCGATCGCATCGGCCCACGCCCAGCCGAGTGCGACACCGATCAGCCCAAGCATTGCCCCGGCCGAGGACAACGCGTCGAGCCAGGAATGCTTGGCGTCGGCCACCATGGTCGCGGAGCGGATCCGTCGGCCCACCGCCAATTTGTAACGGGCCACAAGTTGATTGCCTGCGATGCCCACCGCCGCCGCGGCGATGCCCCAGCCGACGTGCGCGGTGCCGCCGTGCCGAAGCAGCTTGTCGACGCTTTCAAACCCGGCGACCACGGCACTACCCCAAATCACCAGTGCCACACCGATTCCAGCGAGATCTTCGGCGCGTTCGTAGCCGTAGGGATACCGCTCGGTGGGTAGGCGGCGCGATGCCCGGAATCCAACGAACACCAGAACACTGGTGGAGACATCCGACAAGTTGTGCAATGCATCGCCCAGCAACGCCACCGACCCCGATACCAGCGCGATGGCCAATTCAACGAGCCCGGTCAGTGCCAGGCCTACGGCGCTGACTGCGACCGCGCGGTTGGCTTGCCGACGTTCGCCTGCATCGTCGATGGCAGTGTCGAGCGGAAAACTTGTTGCCGGGTCACGGACGCCGTTGATCAGGTGCATACCGGTAAGGATGCCCGTCGCAGGCGAAATCGCAAGGACCCCGTCGGCCAAGGCGCAGCTCAGTCCTCCAGTGCGCGGCCCACAATCAACGGATCCGGCTCGCCCACAACCTCGTGGTCCTTATCGTCGTAGTCGCACTTGGCGAGAAGGTGGCGCATGGCGTTGATTCGAGCACGCTTCTTATCGTTGCTTTTGACGACAATCCACGGTGCGACGTCGGTATCTGTCGTGGCGAACATCGCCTCCTTCGCCGCGGTGTAGTCGTCCCACTTATTAATGGACTCCATGTCCATCGGCGAAAATTTCCACTGCCGCACCGGGTCGACTACCCGGATGGCGAATCGAGTGCGCTGCTCGGCAGGTGATACCGAAAACCAGAACTTGGTCAGCTCGATCCCATTGCTGGCCAGCATCTGCTCGAAAAGCGGTGCCTGCTCCATGAATTCGTCGTATTGGTCGGAAGTGCAGAATCCCATCACTTTCTCGACGCCGGCGCGGTTGTACCATGACCGGTCGAATAAAACCATCTCGCCGGCGGCCGGTAGGTGGCTGATGTAGCGCTGGAAATACCACTGCGTCTGTTCGCGATCATTCGGCTTCTCCAGCGCCACCACTCGTGCGCTGCGTGGGTTGAGGTGCTCCATGAATCGCTGAATGGTGCCGCCCTTGCCGGCGGCGTCGCGGCCCTCGAACACGATTACGTGCCGCGCACCACTGCGTTTGCCGTGGTTTTGCAGCTTCAGCAGCTCAATTTGCAGACGCCGCTTCAACTGCTCGTATTCGTCGTGCGGCAGTCGGTGGTCGTAGGGGTATCGCTCGCGCCACGTGTCGATGTGATTGCCATCCCGGTCGAGCAGAACCGGATCGTCGTCATCTCGATCATCGACGGTGTATCCATGTTCGGGTGTCGACAGGGTTTCCAAATTGATTTCGGGCATGACCTGACGCTATAGCAGGACGGCGACTCTCAAGTGTCGAAATCAGTGCTGGCGGTGAGCTGTTCCCATTTCGCGATTTCCTGCGCGCGTCCGTCCGCGACGTAGCGATATGCGGCCAGGGCGTCGGCTCCCAGGAGGAGGAATGCCGGCGGCTCAGCCGACTCGACGGCGGAGATGATCGCGGCGCCGGCCTTAGCCGGGTCGCCGGGCTGATTGCCGTGCATCGTGTCGTGCTCTTTGCGACGTTGCCCGGCCGTCGCGGCGTAGTCGTCGATCACCGTGGCCGACTGGGCGAGCGAGCGTCCGGCGAAATCGGTGCGGAATGCGCCGGGCTCGACGACGGTGACCGAGATACCCAGGGGCGCGAGCTCGCCACGCAGGGCTCCACTGAGGCCTTCGATCGCGGCTTTGGCCGCGGAATAATAGCCCGATCCGACCGGAGTCAGCTGTGCGCCGATCGAGGAGATGTTGACGATGGCGCCGCTGCGGCGAGCGCGCATGCCCGGCAGAACGGCCCTGATCATCGCGACGGTGCCGAAGAAGTGCGTCTCGAACAGTTCGCGGACGTCGGCGTCGTCGCCTTCTTCCACCGCGGCGCGGTAGCCGTAGCCGGCGTTGTTGACCAGCACGTCGACACCTGCGAATCGCTCCTCGGCCTGCGCGACGGCGGAGGCGACCTGGTCAGGCTTGGTGACATCCAGGGCGATGGCCAGTGCACGCTCGGGCGCCGAGTCGGCCAGATCGGCGACCTTCGTGACCTCGCGCGCGGTGACGACAGCGTTGTGGCCGCGGCCGATGACAGTTTCGGCAAGGGCTCGGCCGAGCCCGGTCGAGCAGCCGGTGATTAGCCAGGTGGACATCAAGAATGTCTACTTCGGCTCACGCCGCGAGGTCAACTCTTGCGCTTGACCTAAATACTGGTTGAGGTCTTAACGTCAACGCCGTGAACCAACCAACGGTCACCTGGCCCGAAGAATTGGCGTCGATCGGTGCGATCCGATTCGCTCGCCGCTCCGCACAATTCGAGCCAACCGTCCAGTTCTACCGCGACCTCGTCGGACTGCCGCTCTATGCGACGTTCGGGGATAGCTATGGCAGCACCGGCGCGATATTCGGTCTACCTGGATCAGCATTGACCTTCGAAATCGTCAAGGCCGACGAACCTGTCGCGGTCGATGCTCATGAACAACTCTGCCTGTACTTCCCCGATGCGACGGCGCAACAGCAAGCGACAGCGCGGCTTTCGCGGGCGCGCATACAACCTGTCGAGTCCCATCCATATTGGGCGGCGGTCGGAGCGGTTACCTACCGGGACCCGGATGGCCGCGAAATCGTATTCGCGCCGTTCATCTTTGGGCTGAACGAGCCCGCCGAAAGCGATGCCTCGGGCGAGCACTGGACCGCGTCGTAGAAAGCGGAAGACCACCGGGGATCGCGTCGTCCGGTGGCCGTCCTCTGTGCTGGCTTGTGTGCGGCTTACTTCCTGAAGGCGTCCTTCACGTGCTCGCCTGCGTCCTTCAGGCTGGACTTCGCCTGGTCAAGCTTTCCTTCGGCCCTGGTGTCGTCATCTCCGGTGGCCCTACCGAGGGCCTCTTTGGCCTTGCCGGCGACGTCGTCGATCTTGTTGCTGACCTTCTCGTGGGCTCCCATGCGTTCCAGCTCCCTTTTCAATCTGGTCGATGCTGCTTCGCGTCGGGGTAAATACCCGGCCCGCGGGCCGGTCAAACCACATGTGGGAGATTGACACGATGCGGGTCGCGATCCTCGACGACTACCAGAATGTTGCGCTGACCATGGCCGACTGGTCGGAGGTGGCGGCGCGCGCCAACATCACCGTCTTCACCGATCACCTCGCCGACCAGGACGCCGTGGTGCAGCGACTGGCGCCGTTCGACGTGGTGTGTGTGATGCGTGAGCGCACGCCGCTGCCGCGTGCCGTCATCGAATGCCTGCCGCGGCTGAAGATGATCGCCTCAACCGGGCCGTTCAACGCCTCCATCGACATCGCGGCCGCCAAGGAACGCGACATCTACGTCAGCACGACCGGCGGCTATGTGGAGTCGACTGTCGAACTGACCTGGGCACTGATCCTTGCCACCGCTCGCCGGATCGTCGACGAAACCCTCTCGGTGCGCGCTGGTGGTTGGCAGACGGCGGTGGGTGGTCAACTGGGCGGGGCGGTGTTGGGTGTGCTGGGCCTCGGGCGGATCGGCAGCCGGGTTGCGCGGGTCGGGGCGGCGTTCGGGATGGACGTCATCGCCTGGAGCACGAACCTGAACGCAGAGACCGCAGAACAAGCCGGGGCAACCTACGTTTCACGCGACGAATTGTTCCGTCGGGCCGACGTGTTGACCATCCATCTGGTGCTGAGCGAACGCAGCCGGGGTCTGGTGGGCGCCGCCGAATTGGCATTGATGAAACCGACGGCGTTGCTAGTCAACACATCCCGCGGCCCGATCGTCGACGAGCAAGCTCTCATCGACGCGTTGCGCTCGGGCCGCCTCGCCGGGGCCGGGCTCGACGTCTTCGACACCGAGCCACTGCCGATCGGGCACCCGCTGCGCTCGCTGGACACCGTAGTCGCTACCCCGCACATCGGTTACGTCGCCGACCGCGTCTACCGCACGTTCTACGGAGAGGCCGCCGCCAAGATCGCCCGCTGGCTGGGGGAGGCCGATAGCGGTTGACTTGGTCGCGCGACGCCGGGACCACCACGACTCGACCGGACGGATTGCCAGCACCACGATCAATGCCAGCGCCCAGCCCAACAGGATGTCGACGACAAAGTGCTCGGCGGAGTAAACCAGCACGAAGGCCATCGCCACCGGGTAAGCCACCAGCAGCGGACGCCACCTCGCCTTTACCAGCCGCCAGAGAAAGACCGAGGTCATCGCTGTCACTGCGGCATGAAGTGAGGGAATCGCGGCGACCAGATTCACGCTGGCCTGCCCCGAGTTGACCAGAGCTCCGGCCGATTGCAAGTGCAACGTTCCCCAACCACGAGTCGATATCCGCTCGACGAAGAGGTTGGCACCGGGCTGGCTGGTGTGCATGGCGCCCA
>NZ_JBAUZA010000405.1:0-26527 GCF_049585075.1 Mycobacterium sp. | reverse complement strand
GACTTGAACAGTCGATCGCCCCGCCGTGCCTTGGCTCCGTCGTCAGCCGTCAGCGCGGGCGTCGTCACGGTTGACAAGATGGCTCTAGATCATCACGCGATGGCATTGACGGCGGTTGACAGCCTCGACTTGAATGCGTCGGGAATGGGGATATAGCCGTTGTCCGCCAAGCCGTTCTGGCCTGGACCAATGGTTGTCTGCAGGAACGCCTTTACGGCCGTGCCGACCTGGCTATCGGGGTACTTGGAGCACACGACTTCATACGTCGCCAGCACGATCGGATAGGCGCCCGGCTGCGTCGGCTTGTAGAACGACACGGTGTCGAGCACCAGGTCGTTGCCCTGTCCTTTGATCTTTGCCCCGGCGATGGTCTTGCCGACCGAGTCGGGGCTGATCGCCACCGGATCGGGACCCGCCGACGTGACGATCTTGGCCGTGTTCAGCTTCTGCGCCTGGGCGAACGACCATTCGTTGTAGGTGATTGATCCCGGGGTGTTCTTGATGGCCGCCGAGGTGCCGTCGTTGCCCTTGGCGCCTTCACCGACACCGCCGTTGAACGACTTTCCGGTGCCCTTGCCCCATGCACCGTCCGATGCGGCATCGAGGTATTGCTGGAAGTTGTCGGTCGTTCCCGACTGGTCACTGCGGAAGACGACGTGTATGGGCAGCGCCGGAAGGGCTGCGCCGGCGTTCAGCGCCGTGATGGCCGGGTCATTCCACGTCTTGATGGTGCCGTTGAAGATTTTCGCCGCGGTCGGGCCGTCCAGGTTCAGCGAGGTCACGCCGGTGACGTTGTAGGTCACGGCGATCGGGCCGAACACCACCGGCAGGTCCCACGCCGGCGAACCACAGCGCTGCTGCGCTTTGCCGTGTTCGTCGGCGCTCAGCGGCACATCCGAGCCGCCGAAATCAGTTTGATTGCCTACGAACTCATTTATCCCAGCACCCGAGCCGTTGGCCGTGTAGTTCAAGGTTTGACCCGAACACGCCTGTTCGAAGGCGTTGACGAAACGGGCCATCGCATTCGCCTGGGCGGTGGACCCGCTGGCTTTCAGCGTCTGCTTTCCGCCGCAACTCGCCTTCGCCGCTGACGAATTAGACGAACCGGACGTCGTACCGCCTTGGCTGCTTGTGTTGTCGTTGTTGTTTCCACACGCGGACAGCATCAGCGCACCGGTTGCCAGCACACTCAGCGCAGCGCTAATTCGATTGAGTTTCAAATCGGTTCCTTTGAATCGGTTGATGACTGCTTTCACTGTGCCACCAGGTCAAGACGGACCACGGGATCCTGCCGAGATAGGCGAAGCGTGGCCGTTCTAGGCCAACGCCGTGAGGACTCGAAGTAAACAAATCGCGTCACTAAGCCGAACGTAGCACCAGCATGAGGCGGTCTGTGATCATGTGCCTAAATCAATCGCTTGACTTAACCGACGTTGCGCCGATTAACTCTTCGACATGGTCAACGAACTGGCCGGCAAGGTCGCGATCGTCACCGGCGGTGCATCGGGCCTCGGTGCCGGGGTCGTCGAGAAGTTTGTGGCGGAGGGCGCGCGGGTGCTGATCGCCGACGTCGAACGCAACCGCGGCAAGGATCTTGCCGCCGCGCTCGGCGCCGACGCGGCCTTCCGAATGACCGATGTCTCCGATCCCGAGCAGATCGGTGCGCTGGTCGCAGCCGCCGTGGAGATGTTCGGTCGGCTAGACGTGATGGTGAACAACGCCGGAGTCTCCAGCAGGATGCATCGCAGCTTTCTGGACGACGACCTCGCCGACTTTCATCGCGTTATGTCCGTCAACGTATTGGGCGTGATGGCCGGTACCCGGGATGCAGCTCGGCAGATGGCAGTCAGCGGCGGCGGCTCGATCATCAACGTGTCGTCGATCGGCGGCATCCAGGCCGGCGGCGGTGTGATGACTTACAGGGCGTCGAAGGCGGCGGTCATCCAGTTCACCAAGTCAGCGGCAATCGAGTTGGCGTACTACGACATCCGGGTCAACTGCATCGCGCCTGGCAGCATACCGACGCCGTTGCTGGCGTCGTCGGCCACAGGGGAGTCCGCGGAGAAGATCGCGCGTTTCGAGCAGACGATTAGGGAGCAGATGCGAGCCGACCGGCCGTTGAAGCGAGAGGGAACACCCGAAGACGTCGCAGAGGCCGCGCTGTATCTGGCTGGCGACCGATCCCGGTATGTCACCGGGACCGTCATGACGGTCGACGGTGGCACTTCTGCCGGTAAAGCGATCCGCCGTCGCAGCGACCAGCAAGATTAAATCAATCGCTTGACTTAATCGGGATCGGGGCGTTGACTGGCCAGGTGACTACCGCGAAAGCCGCGCGCACCGATCGGGCCAGCACGACCCAAGAGGCCATCCTGACGGCGGCCGAGCGGCTGTTCGCCGAGCATGGGGTCTTCGCGGTGTCCAACCGGCAGGTCAGCGAGGCTGCGGGCCAGGGGAACAATGCCGCGGTCGGCTACCACTTCGGCACCAAAACCGATTTGGTGCGGGCTATCGAGCAACGCCATCGCGTCCCGATCGAGCGGCTGCGAGAAGACATGGTGGCCGAGGTCATGCGGTCCGGGGCAGCCAACGATATGCGCAGTTGGGTGGCGTGTCTGGTGCGCCCGCTGACCGATCACTTGGCGGCGCTGGGCAACCCGACCTGGTACGCGCGCTTCGCCGCACAAGTGATGACCGATCCTGCGTACTACAACATCGTGGTCAAGGATGCCCTCACATCTGAATCGCTGGTTCAGGTGATAGACGGGATCAACCGCTGTCTCCCGGAGTTGCCGGTCGACGTTCGCGCGGAACGCAACCTGATGGCGCGCAACCTGCTGATGCACACCTGCGCTGACCGTGAAAGGGCAATGGCAGGCGGCGATCGCAAACTCGGCGCAGCCGAGTGCAGCGGGTCGCCGCCATCGAACCGAGCCACATCCGCGGCCCGTTCGTCCTGGCGGGCGGCGGGATCCGGCCTGATCGACGCGGTCGTGGGACTCTGGCTGGCGCCGGTCACACCGCAGCGGTAAAGAGGATTGTGATGAAAGTGACTGTCGACCAAGGCATATGCGCCTCGTCGGGAAACTGCGTGATGCACGCTCCCGAAATTTTCGACCAGCGCGACGATGACGGAGTGGTCGTGCTGCTGAATGAGAACCCCCCCGCCGATCAGGCTGACAATGCCCGCAAGGCCGCCGCGGGCTGCCCCGCACTGGCCATCCACATCGAGGAGTGAGAAGTGTCCGACACCCTCACCGCAACCGAGGCGGTCTCTGACGCACCGGAATATCCGATGGGACGGGCAGCCGGCTGCCCGTTCGCCCCGCCGCCGGAGGTGATGGAGCTCGGGGCAGCGCGGCCGCTATCCAGGGTCAAGATCTGGGACGGCAGCACACCTTGGCTCATCACCGGCTACGAAGAAGTGCGGACGTTATTCTCCGATTCCCGTGTCAGCGTTGACGACCGACGGCCCGGCTTTCCGCATTGGAACGAGGGCATGTTATCGACCGTGCATAAACGCCCAAGGTCGGTCTTTACCTCGGACGCCGAGGAGCACACCCGATTTCGGCGAATGCTGTCAAAGCCGTTCACCTTCAAGCGGGTTGAAGGCCTGCGGCCGGCGATCCAGCAGATCACCGACCAGCACATCGACGCAATGTTGGCCGGACCTCGGCCGGGCGACGTCGTCACCGCGGTCGCGCTGCCGGTGCCGTCGCTGGTCATCAGCCAGCTGCTGGGCGTTCCGTATGAGGACGCCGAGATGTTTCAGCACCACGCCAACGTCGGGCTCGCCCGTTACGCGACCGGTGAGGACACCGTCAAAGGTGCGATGAGCCTGCACAAATATCTGGCCCAGCTCGTTGAAGCCAAGATGGAGAATCCAGCTGAAGATGCGGTTTCGGATCTGGCCGAGCGGGTCAAAGCCGGCGAGCTCAGCGTCAAGGAGGCCGCACAGCTAGGCACCGGCTTGCTGATTGCCGGGCACGAAACCACTGCCAACATGATCGGCCTCGGTGTGCTGGCGCTGCTGCAGTACCCAGAGCAGGCGGCTGTGCTGCGCGACACCGACGACCTGAAAGTCGTTGCGAACGCAGTCGAGGAATTGCTGCGCTATTTGTCCATCATTCAAAACGGGCAGCGCCGCGTCGCCGCGGAGGACATCGAGATCGCCGGCGAGGTCATCCGCGCCGGTGAAGGGATCATCATCGACCTGGCGCCAGCCAATTGGGATGCCAAGGCATTTGCCGAACCCGAGCGGCTTTACTTGCATCGCTCGGGTGCCGGGCAGCACGTCGCATTCGGCTACGGCAGACACCAATGCGTCGGCCAACAACTGGCCCGTGCCGAGCTGCAAATCGTCTTTCACACGCTGCTTCGCCGCATTCCCACCTTGGAGCTTGCGGCGCCGATCGAGGACATTCCGTTCAAGCACGACCGGCTCGCATACGGCGTCTATGAACTGCCGGTGACCTGGTGAATACTGTCGAGCAAGTGTGGATCCGATTGGAGGGCCAGTGATGTCGCCTCAAACAAGCAGTGTTTCGCTCTATCCGCCCGGAGGATTCGGCGCACCGAAGGATCGGCACGGCCACGCCGACGGAGTAGGCGTGGGCCTGCCGGAAGGAACCGTGGTTTTCTCTGCGGATAACCATATTTCGCTGGCCGACGACATTTTCTACCAGCGTTTCCCGGAAGACCTCAAAGACAAGGCGCCGCGGATCTGGTACGAGGACGGCGCCTACCAAGTCGGGCGAAAAGGGCAGTCGTTCCTGCCGGGCGACTTCAGCGCGGTTCTGATGCAATACGACGACCTGCCCGGCGCGGCAAGTACCAACATCGAGGCCCGGATTCAGGAGTTACACGACGACGGCGTCGAGAAGGAACTGGCGTTCCCCAACGCGATCCTGGCACTTTTCCACTACCCGGATAAGGAACTGCGCGAACTGGCATTCCGCATTTACAACGAGTACATCGCCGAGCTGCAGGAGCGCTCCAAGGGCCACTTCTTCGGCGCGGGCCTGATCAACTGGTGGGATCCGGAAGGCACTCGCCGAACGCTTGCGGAACTGAAGTCGTTGGGGCTCAAGACCTTTCTGCTGCCACTGAACCCCGGCAAGGACGACGAGGGCAACATCATCGACTACGGCAGCACCGGAATGAAACCGGTCTGGGACGAGATCGAAGCCGCCGGGCTTCCGGTGAGCCATCACATCGGCGAGACCCCGCCGAAAACCCCGTGCGAGTTCAACAGTGTGGTGGTCGGCATGATGATCAACATCGACGGCTTTCGCGAACAGTTCGCCAAGTACATCTTCACCGGAATCCTCGATCGGCACCCGAGCCTGCGGATCGGATGGTTCGAGGGTGGCATCGCCTGGGTGCCGTGGGCCCTGCAAGACGCCGAGCACCTGGTGGCGTCGTATCAGCACATGTTCAATCGGCCGCTGGAGCACGACGTGCGTTATTACTGGGACAACCACATGAGCGCATCGTTTATGGTCGACCCACTCGGGCTGAAGCTGATCGACCAAATTGGTGTCGACAAGGTGATGTGGTCGAGCGATTATCCGCATAACGAAAGCACTTTCGGATATTCGGAGAAATCGTTGGCCGCTGTTGTCGATTCGGTCGGTGCCGAGGCCGCGGCGCGGATCGTCAGCAGCAATATCACAAAATTCCTAGGTATTTGAGAACCCGAATGACGACGATTGTGGCGGCGCCATCGTCAGCGCTCGACATCCCGGACACGCCCGATCTTGATCGGATGCGTCGCGAGACCGGCGCGCGGCTGCGCACGGCGATGGCCGAGCGCGGCGTGGACGCCTTGCTGCTGCTTGGAAACAACAATGTCGTCTATGCCACCGGTGTGAGTTGGCCATTGGGTGACGCCGGGTTGTCTTATGTCGAGCGTCCGGTAGCAGTGCTGCTCGCTGACGACCCGCACCCGCACCTGTTCCTGCCGTTCCGGGAAGGCGCCGCATCGGAGTCGGGGCTGCCAGTTGACCATTTGCACGGCCCCGTCTATCTGGAGTTCGACGAGGGAGTGGAGAGCTTCGCGCGGGTTATCGAGGACTTGATCCCGGCCGGGGCTGTGTTCGCGGTGGACGAACTGACCGGTGCCATGCGGCGGGCGCAGCCGCGACTTTTCCGGGCCGGACGGCCTGCCGACGCCGCGCAGATTATCGGCGCGGCCAAGGTCATCAAGACTGTCGACGAGCTGGCGTGCATCCGTACCGCCTGCCGAATCACCGACCAGGCCATCGTCGATGTGCAGGCCGCGCTGGCACCCGGAATCCGCCAGATCGAGCTGTCAGCGGGTTTCATGCGCCGGGCGTTCGAACTGGGCGCGATGGCCAGCATGCTGGAACCGATCTGGCAGGTGATGCCGGCAACCAAGGCAGACGGTGTCTGGACCACCCACGGCGATTTGGCGTTGCCGCTGTTGACAACTGAGCGCGAACTGGTTGCCGGCGACGTGCTGTGGACCGATGTCAGCATCACCTACGCCGGCTACTGCTCTGATTTCGGCCGCACCTGGGTGGTCGGACAACAACCCACACCGCGCCAGCAGGCGCAATTCACCAAGTGGCGCGAAATCCTGGACGCGGTGCTCGCCGTGACGAAAGCCGGCGCCACCGCGGCCGACTTAGGCAGGGCGGCAACGAAAGCCAACGGCGGCGCGCGGCCGTGGCTGCCGCACTTCTATCTGGGGCATGGAATCGGCGTGAACGCCGCTGAAATGCCGATGATCGGCACCGATCTCGGCGACGAGTTCGATGAGAACTTCGTCTTCGAACCCGGAATGGTAGTGGTGCTGGAACCGGTGGTGTGGGAGGACGGCACCGGCGGATATCGCAGCGAAGAGATTGTCGTCATCACTGAGGAAGGCTGGATTCCGTTGACCGACTACCCCTATCACCCGTATGGGAACTGAGGTTCTGCCTGACGACCGCGCACTGCGCGGGGGTCGCCGGGCGCGGGCGCTGGCCCAGATGGAAGACCACGACCTGGACGTGCTGGTGCTGGGTCGGCAGGCCAACGTGCGGTATGTCTCGGGCGCGCCGCAGCTGTGGGTGGCCGGGACCCGTCCGTTCGGGCCGACGTGCGTGGTCGTTCGGGAGACGGGCGCGATCCACCTGCTCAGCACCTGGGACGAGGGGGTTCCTGACGACATTCCGCACGAGAACCTGTACGGCATCTCCTGGAATCCGATGAACACTATCTCGGTGCTGAAGAGTATCGAGGGTGCTGCGACCGCCAAACGCGTTGGCAGCGATGCGCTTTCACCTGGATTCGCCCAACTTCTGCCGATGGCCTTCCCCAACGCGGAGCTGGTCGACGGTGAGCTGGCCATGCGCGCCGCCCGCCGTATCAAGACCCCCGAAGAAGTGGCGGCGCTGCGCGAGGCCATCCGGGTAGCCGAGGTCGGGTTGGCCGCGGCAGTCGCCGAGCTGCGACCGGGCGTTAGCGAGAAGACGCTGGCCGGCGTCCTACTGGAGGCGATGGCGGCCGGTGGGGTGAGCACCCCGTCGACCCAGGACGCCGCCTGGGTCACCTCACGCGAACACCGGTGGCGACGGGCGACTGAAGACGGACGCGTTCAACCCGGCGATTTGGTGGCGTTCTCGGCGGGCGTACTCGATGGTGGCTACACCGGTGAGGTCGGACGCACCTGGCCGGTCGGTGACCCCGACGGTGCCGCGGACCTGTATCGGCGATGGGATGCGCTGTGGCACCGGCTATATGAAGCATGTCAACCGGGTGCTGTGGGTACCGACCTGCTGTCCGCCTACCACGCGGCGGGCGAGCAGCTGCCGCCGATGCCGATAGCCCGGGGCCTGGGGCTGGGATTCGACCCGCCGGTGGTTTCGCAGCACCTGCCGGCGACGGCCGCCGAGGAGCGACTGGAGGCCGGGATGGTGCTCGCCGTTACCGGATATGTCTGGCAAGAAGGCGTCGGCGCGGTGTTCGGGCGAGAGGCGGTCTTGATCACCGCCGACGGCCCAGAAATCCTGACATCGAGCCCGTCGGCCAATGTCGCTGTAGGCGCTTGAATTTGGGCGACGGCAATCGCTAGTGATTCCATCCTTCGGTTGCCTGGTCGTCGAAGGTGCGGTCAATGCGCTCGAATCGGCGGCGGATTGACGCACGGGCCGCGGTGTGCGGCAGCACGTATAAGCGGTTGGCCGCAATCGCATCGGCGGTGAGGCGGGCCACCTCATCGACGTTGAGGCTGTCCTCTTGCGCCGGGACGGATCCTGGCGTCTCGGACGCCAGCCCATAGTCCGCGCCGCGGATTCGTTCCGAGTTGGACAGCAGCTTGGTTTCAACGACCATCGGGCAGAGCACCGACACGCCGA
This sequence comes from Mycobacterium sp., assembly GCF_049585075.1. Classification (GTDB taxonomy): domain Bacteria; phylum Actinomycetota; class Actinomycetes; order Mycobacteriales; family Mycobacteriaceae; genus Mycobacterium. The sequence goes on along the minus strand of NZ_JBAUZA010000405.1, from coordinate 18,164 downwards.
TGCCGTGCTCTTTGACCTCCCGCGCCAGCGTTTCGGCGAGGCTGACCACCCCGTATTTCGCCACGCTGTAAGCCCCGAGGCCGACGTTGGGTACCAGCCCGGCAAACGATGCGGTGAACGCGATATGCCCGCCCGTACCCTGCTCCAGCAACTTCGGCAAGAAGGCCTCGACGGCGTGAATGGAGCCCCACAGGTCAATGTCGATCACCCAGCGCCAGTCTTCGTGGGTCATCTGCGCGATCGGACCTGCGACCACGATGCCCGCATTGCTGAAGACAATGTCGATGTGGCCGAGAAGCCGAAATGACTCGTCCGCCAGATGAACCATCTCATGGAGCTGGCTGACGTCGCACGTCAGCGCGTGCGCGTCAAACCCGTCGGCAGCTAACCGCGCCACCGCCTGTTCCAGCGTAGGCTTATCGACATCGGCGAGCACGACACGTGCTCCGCGGCGGGCGAACTCGGTGGCAGTGGCCAACCCGATGCCATTCGCACCGCCGGTGATTACCGCGCTCTTACCTTCGAAACCGTCCATAGACGGAACCCTATTTCAGGCAGCTCCCCGCGTCGATGGGCAGCGTGACACCGGTGAGGTAGCGCGCCTCGTCGGAGGCGAAGAACAGCACGGCATTGCTGACGTCTTGCGGCTCCACCCACGGAATCGGCAAGGTGTGAAACAGCTGACAGATGGGAGCCATGTCGTCCGGACCGGGATTCTCTAGATCCGGCCGGAACATCTTGAAGGTGCCGTCGTTGTGCAGCATTGGTGTTTTCACGTGGGTCGGGTGCACCGAGTTGACGCGAATCATGTGCTGCCCCAACTCAACCGCGAAAGCACGCATCAGCCCGACGACTCCATGCTTGGCCGCGACGTAGTGGCCAGTGTGCGGGTAGGCCTTGAGTCCGCCGACTGAGCTCGTCAGGATGATCGAACCGCCGCGGCCACCCGCAAGTAGATGCGGCACACCGGCTTTCACGGTTTTCCATACCCCGGCCAGATTGATGTCGATCATCTCTGTCCAGTCTTCTTCGCTGGTCTTGTCCAGGGTGTCGCCGCCGTTGCCGATCCCTGCGTTGGCCACGATGATGTCGAGCCGGCCGAGTTGCTCCACGCCGTTGTCCAGCGCGGCTTTCAGTGCCTGGTAGTCACGGACATCGACCTCCGCCGTGAAGATTCTGCGGTTGTGGCCCTTGACGAGGTCGGCGGTCTCCGCCAGATCCTCCGGCGTCGACGCCGGGATCGCGGTGTCTGTAACGCCTTCGCGGATGGGCTTACAGATATCCACCGCGATGATGTCGGCACCCTCCTGCGCCAACCGCACGGCGTGCGAGCGGCCCTGCCCACGTGCCGCGCCAGTGATGAACGCGACCTTGCCTTCGACTCGACCCGGCATCGTTACCTCATTTCCTGATTTGTGTTTGGCTCAGCCGAGGACCGCCGGCATTGCCTCCCAGCCACGCACGGTGGACGTAGGAGACAAGGTGGCGTTGCTGAGGTCGACCTCCCATTCGGGGAAGCGCTTCAAGATCTCTTCGAGTGCGATCCGCCCCTCCAGCCGCGCGAGTGCCGAGCCGAGGCAGTAGTGGGTGCCGACGCTGAAGGCGAGATGTTGGCGCGGCTCGCGGTGAATGTCGAAAACGTCACCGTCCGGAGGGAATTGACGGTGATCGCGATTGGCCGCGCCGATGAGCATCATCATGGCGCTGCCCTCCGGCACCGTCTGTCCGTAATAGGTGACGTCGCGGGTCACGTAGCGCGCCACATGCGGAGCCGGCGGCTCGAAGCGCAGCAGTTCCTCGATGGCCTGGGGGATAAGCGCGGGGTTTTCGGCCAGTTCCCGTCGCTGATCGGGATGCTCGGCCAGTACTTTGCCGGCCCAGCCGATCAGCCGGGTCGTGGTCTCATTGCCTGCGCCGGAGACGACGCTGACGTAAGTGAGGAGCTCTTCGCGCGTCAGTCGCCGGGTTATCCCCTTCTCGTCTTCGAACTCGACGTTCAACAGGTCGGTCATGATGTCGTCGGACGGATGATCGGCTCGCCACTCGATGAATTCGGCGAAGAAGTCACCGGCGTTCATGCCGTCGGCTGCCAACGTCATCGGCTTGCCGGCCTCGGTGCGCATCTGCGCGTTCGCCAAATCGCGCGCGGCTTCCTGATACTCCTCGGGCACACCGAGCAGCATGCCGATCACTCGCATCGGCATCTGTGCGCCGAGGTCTGCGACAAAGTCAAAACCCGCCGTGCCAATCAGCGGATCCAAACTGCGAGCGCAGAATTCGCGGATCTTCGGTTCCAGGTCGTTGATCTTGCGTGGCGTGAACATGCGGGCCAGCAATTTACGGTGCACATCGTGGATGGGGGGATCCTCGAAGATGAGCACACCCGGCGGCATGTCCATGTTGGCCTTGATCAGCTCGATGATTGCTCCGCGGGCCGAGCTGAAGGTTTCATGATCGACGATCGCCCGGTCAACATCGGCGAAGCGGCTCAATGCATAAAAGTCGTGCTGCTCGTTGTAATACAGCGGTGCTTCTTCACGCAGCCCTCGAAACGCCAGGTAAGGATCGGCATTGATCTGCACGTCGTACGGGTCGTAGTAGACGCCGTCGGGGGCAGTGACTGTCACAGGGCCTTACCTTTCGAAGCCGATCGCATCCGCATGTTGATAGCTCTAAGCACTGCGGCAACTCTGTCATCGGCGGGCTGTGGGTGTCAACGTGGAATCCGTTTTCGCTACCTATGATTATTAAAAATAGAGAATTACATTCTCCGCCTGGCGGTGAATGTGCGATATGCGAACGAGATAATGCTGTTCTCGAGCTAGTCGCCGACGAATCCGCGTGAGCAGAAGTCCCACACTTCGTCCGCGCTGATGGGATGCACGGTCGCATCATCGGAGCTGCTGGATTGCGCGATGAACATCACCGTCTGCATGGCCATTGCGGCCATCCGCCGCGGGTTTACGCCGGTTCGCAGCTCCCCGGCGGCGCTCGCTGCTTCCATCAGCTCGGTGAGCAAAGCGAGAAGTGGCGTGTGAGCGACCTTGACCTCGGCCGGATGCGAAACCAGCAACCTCGGTGCGAAGTCTGTGAACAGCGGCCGTTTCGCGGTCGGGTCGGGTCGCGAAGCTTCGAACAGCAACTCGACTGCCACCCGCAACCGGTCAATGGGGTCGGAGTGATTTGCGGTGGCGGCGCGAATCTGATCGGCCGACCGGCTCAAAGCATCTTCGAACAGCGCCAGCAACAGTTCATGCTTGCCGTCAAACTGCAGGTAGAAGCTTCGCAACGACTGCCGGGACCGGTCGACGACCTCTTGCACGGTAAAGTCCGTGCTGCCTTTCTCGATGATGATGGCCTGGGCCGCGTCGAGGAATCGTTGGACGCGCTGGGCTGCGCGCAGCTTCGCCGTCTTGATCGATCGCTCGACAGCACGCTGCTTCCAGGCCGGCTCTTCGCTTGGGCTGGTCACCGAGGGCTCAGCAGATTGCCGCGAGGGGAGAACATGATTGGACTCTACCGGAGAACGTCGTGTCATTGCTGAGCTAGACCCCCTCGCGGGACGACGTGTCTGAGATTGTAACTTTCTTGCTGCGAGAATACTATTCTCTCGCTGCTCTGCATGGAAGCAGAACGCCAAACGCGGCTAAAGATTGGTCAGTCGCGGCGCGGACCGCTTGGCCCGCAGTCTCGCGCCGGCCGTCCGGGTCAGCTCGCGTGTGCTGCCGAGCATGCCGTCCAGCACCAGCGCGCGTTTGAGGTGGCGGTGCATGTCGTGCTCGGCGGTGAATCCGATACCGCCGAGCACCTGCTGACAGTGCCGCGCCGCGGTCAACGCGGCCTGGCCGGCCGCGGCCTTGGCGAGCAGGAAACCCAGATCGTCGGGCTCGGCGGCGGCGGCAACCAGCGTGGCCTCCGCGCCTTCGACGGCAACCAATGTCTCGGCCAGCCGATGCCGGATGGCCTGGAACGAGGCGACGGGCTTGCCGAATTGCATGCGATCTAATGCGTGCTGGCGCGCCAGCGCCAGCATGGTGCGGCTGGTGCCCACCAGCCACCAGCCCAGCGCGTGCCGGCCGGCCGCGAGAGGCACCGAATCACCTTGAGGCACACGGCGTATCGGGAGATCGCCGCCCAGTGCTGAGCTGGCTTGGTCGGTGCGTTCCCACACCACCCAGGAGCCACCCGCGAACGGTAGCGGAACGGTATCTCCGCCTTCCCGTCCGGCGGCGCGCAGCACCACATCGTTGAGCACGGCCGCATGCGCGCCGGTCTCACCGAGTAGCCGGAACACCAAAGGAATTGCGGCTTGGGGCATTTCGTCGAGCATCTCCAGCCAGCCCAATTCCGTCAGCGCCTCGTCGAGCTCGCGACCCGACGCCGCGGTCATCGTCTTCCGCAAAGCGTCTTCCAGCAGGTGCAAGGACTCGGTATCCACGCTCACTCCTTGCCCAGCTCCAATAGCCGGCGAGCGATGATGTTGCGCTGGATCTCGGCAGTGCCGCCGTAGATCGTCGCCGCCCGGGAATAGAGGTACTCCGACCGCCACGGCGTCTCGTCCAACTCGAGCGCGCCGGGCAGTAAGTCGCGCACAGTGTCGTAGAGTCGCTGCTCGGCGGTGGCCAGCAACACTTTGTCGATCGAGGTCTGCGGCCCGAGCGGTTCGCCGTCCGCCAGCCGGTGCTGGGTGGCCCGAGACCGGCAGCGCAGTGTGTGCAGCGCGAGATAGGCTGCACCGAGTTCGTATTCGTCGGCATCGGGTGCTTCGGCGATGAGCTCGTCGAAGCGTGCGTAGAGGTAGGCGATTCGCTGCCAAAAGCAGGTGGAGCGTTCATAGGGCAACAAATCCATCGCCAGCCGCCACCCATCGCCCGGGCTGCCGAGCATGCGTGCTGCAGGCACCACCACGTCGTCGAAGTAGACCTCGCAGAATTCGTCGACGCCGTGCATCGTGCGCAGCGGGCGAATGGTGATGCCCGGCGTGTCAAGGTCGACGAAGAACGCGGTGATTCCGTCATAGCCGGGTGCGGTGCGGGTAAGCAAGACGCACCGCGTCGAGTACTGCGCGTAGCTGGTCCAGACCTTCTGCCCGTTGACAATCCAATCGTCACCACGCGGAGTGGCGCGGGTGGACAGCGACGCCAAGTCGCTGCCCGAGCCCGGTTCGGAAAAACCCTGACACCATTGCTCGCGACCGCTGAGCAGGTGCGGCACCATCTCCGCTGCGAGGTCTGCCGGCGCGTAGTCGATCATCGTGGGCGCCAGCACCTCGACCATCGAGTAGGGCCCCGGCTCGGCAAGGCGGCGGCCGACCACTTCTTCACCGACGATCGCGCGAAGCATTGCGGGCCCGCCTAATCCGCCGACGTGCTCGGGCCAGCCGTATCGCATCCAACCGGCGTCGTACAGCGCGGCATGGACTCGGGCGAGCTGCTTGATATGGCCTTCCAGCGAGTGATCCGGCCCGGGGGTCAGGTCGTGCTCGTCGAGCCAGGTTCGCAGGTCCGCCCGGAACTGGTCGACCTTCATGCTTGGCCTGATGGCCCGACTCCTCCGCCGGCTTCGGCCGGCATCGTCGTCGGGCGCGGGCGTCCTACCGCGTGCGGCCGACCGGAGTCGTGGATGCCGCTGCGCCGAATAAACGTCATGGCACGGGTTTTCAACCGCCAGCCGTCAGCTGTACGCACGTAGGTGTCGTTGTAATAGCCGATCCGCATGTCATGGCTGGCGTGGTCGATGAAGCACAACGGTTGTGTCCCGGTCGCGGTATCACCGTTCAGCTCGATCACCGGAGTGGCCGTCATGAACAATCCCTTGGGTGCGGCGTCCACCAGCACGGGAAACCGGTCCAGCGAATAGGTTTCGCCGAAAGCGCTGTAGGTGCCGTCGGGCGTAAAGACGTCCACCAACCCGTCGATGTCCTGCTGCGTGATGGTAACCGCATAGCGCGCCAGCAGCTGCTGGATCTCGACCAGGTCTTCAGTTCGTGTTGGCATAAACCTTGCCGCCTTTCATCACGAAGCCCACCTTCTGGGTAACACCGATGTCGGACAACGGATCTCCGGGTACCCCGATCACGTCGGCGAGCAGACCCTCGGCAAGCCGGCCGCGATCGGTGGCATTGATCAGGTCGGCCGCTACAACCGTTGCCGCCCGCAATACCGCCAACGGCGGCAGGCCCCAATCGACCAGGGTGACAAGCTCGTCGGCGTTGCGACCGTGCGGTATTGCCGGCGCGTCGGTGCCCACCGCGATCTTCACTCCGGCTTCGTAAGCGGCCAGGATCGAGGTCCGCGACTTCGGGAACATCTCGGCGGCCTTGGCTTGCAGCTCGGGCGGGGCGTGCGAGACATCCATGCCCTCCGCCAGGCGCCGGGTGGACACCAGGAACGTGCCGTGCTCGACCATCATCGCGATCGCTTCGTCGTCGATCAGGAACCCGTGCTCGATGCAGTCGATCCCCGCTTCCACCGCATGCTTCACCGCTTCGGCGCCGTGGGTGTGCGCGGCGACACGTAGCCCGCGCCGGTGTGCCTCGTCGACGATCGCGCGCAGCTCTTCATCGGAATAGTGTTGTGCGCCAGGTGGACCGGTCAGCGACATCACTCCGCCCGAGCAGCAGACCTTGATCAGCTCGGCGCCGTGTTTGATCTGATACCGCACCGCCTTGCGGATCTCGTCGATTCCGTTGGCGATGCCCTCTTCGACGGTCAAGTCCAACACATGCGGTGCGAACGCGGCGAACATGGTCGGATCCAGATGCCCGCCGGTCGGCGTGATCGCATGTCCGGCGGGCACCACCCGCGGGCCGTCGATCCAGCCCGCGTCAATGGCTTTGCCGAGCGCGACATCGAGCAGATAGCCGCCGGTCTTGACGAACAGGCCGAGGTTGCGCACTGTGGTGAACCCCGCGCGCAGCGTACGGCGGGCGTTGCCGACCGCACGCAACATTCGGGTCGGCGGGTCATCCTGAACCTGGGACAGCCCGGGCTTCTCCCCGCGCCCACCCATCAGCAGGTTGACCTCCATGTCCATCAGCCCGGGCAGGAGGATTTGGTCGCCCAGATCGACGATCTCACCCTCGGCGTTGCCGCCCACGCCGACGATCCGGTCCTCCTCGACACGCAGGATGCCCGGCCGTACGATCTCGCCGGCGTCGACGTCCAGCAGCCCAGCGGCCTTGAGCGTCAACACCTTTTAGATCACCGGCTCCCGGATCACTTCCACCCACGCCGCTCCGCTGTCGGGCACCCGCGGCTGCTTCCATGCCTCGATCGGGAAGGACACCATGACCAGCGATTGCATGATGTGCATCAGGCTCTTCGCGTCCTCCGGCAGGTCGTCCAGCGGGAACTTGTCGCAGTACTCGATCATATCGTTCAACTTAGGGAACGCGACGTCGTAGAACGCCTGCATGTCAGCCATCGAAGTTGCCAGCCGCTTGGCGTAGCGTTCGGGCTCGGTGGCCAGATCCCAATCCAAATAGGGCTCCAGGGCCGAGAATTCAGACGGTAGCGCCATTGCGCTGGTACTCCTTCACATAGTCACCGGTGGTCTTGTGCAGGTGGCGGATCAGGACTTCCTGGTCGCACAGCAGGAATTCTTTGACGGCCCGGGTGCCGATCATGGTCTGGGTCGCCTCCAGCGTGTTGGCGTCCTGCAGCGCGTACTCCTTGAACGTCACAGCGGCCAACTCCTGGGCAAGGCGTTCCCGCGCGTTGCGTGGCGGGACGAAGTACAGGGTGCACTCGAAGGTGTGCTTGTCCACCGCGGTAGGCCAGTAGTGGTAGGTCAGGAACCAGCCGGGTTCCCAGATCAGCAGCATGAAGTTCGGGTAGAACAACCACGAGTCGATGCCCCACTGCGGCACCCTCTTCACGTTGACGCCCGGTGGCAACTCTAGCTTCTCGATGATCTCCGGCTTGTCCCACGGACCGAACAACCCGCTGCGCAGCACCTGATCCATCGGCTTGACGATGGACATGTCCGAGGGTGGCGCCTGACCACCCCAGGTCGACTGCAGGTTGTGCGGGCCGGCCAGCTCGTAGTGCAACGCCTCGTAGCCGTACTTTTGGATCTTGGCGGCTTCTTCCTTGGTGTACTGCCCTTGGTGCAGGATCGGCGCGTGGTAGAACTCGACGAACGCGTCGATGAACAGCTTCCAGTTGCTGCCGACCTCGGCACGGTAGGAGTAGGTCTCCGTCATCTCGCCGAATGGGTAGCCCTCGATGCTCTTGGCTAACGGCCCAAGGTAGTCGGTGAGCGGCGCCGCGTTGTTGTCGAAATTGATGAAGATGAAGCCTTCCCACACCTCGCAGCGGACGGGTGCCAGACCATAGTCGCTTTTGTCGACGCCGAAGAACTCGTCCTCCTGTTGGATGAAGGTCAGATCGCCGTCCAGGTTGTAGCGCCAGGCGTGGTACTTGCAGGTGAACTGCCGGCAGGTGCCGGAGGTCTCTTCGTGTGGAAAGTCGTTCCACACCAACTTGTTTCCGCGGTGGCGGCAGACGTTGTGGTAGGCCTTGACGGTCCCGTCCTTGGTCTTGACGATGATCACCGACATACCGGGGCCCGCCGACGGCAGCTCCTTGGTGAAGTAGCTGCCGGTGCGCGGCAACCGCTCGACCCGCCCGACGTTCAGCCAGGTTCGCTTGAAGATCGCGTCACGCTCGGCCTCGAAGAACGCCGGATCAATCGAGTCGGTGTAATCGACTGGCGCGGTGCCCAAGTCGGGATAGTTTTCCGTCCAGCTGCCGGCAGCCGGCTTGGTGAAATGTGGCAAGGTCCTTGCTCCTCTTCTCTAGTCTTTGCTTTCTTCGACTTCGACGCCAAAAGTGTTCAATCCCATCGCAAGTGCGGTGTAGCCGCCGATGGTGAAAATCAAATCCATCCGCTGCTGCTCGTCGAGCCGCTCACCGAGAGTGGCCCACGTCTGATCGGACAGGTTGGTCTTCTCGTCGAGCTCATCGACTGCGGCCAGCACCGCGCGATCGAAATCGTCGGCCGGGTTGCCGGTTTGCACCGCGTCGATGTCGGCGTCGGACAGACCCACCCGCTTGCCAAGCGTCACGTGGTGCGTCCATTCGTAGTCGCAGCTTCGCCGATGTGCCACGCGCAGGATGACGAGCTCGCGGATGCGGGGCGGCAGGGTGGAATCGGACAGCAGATAGACGCTAAATCGCAGAAACGCTCGGGTCAGTTTGGGGTGGTGCACCAAGGTCGACAGCAGGTTGCCTGCGCCGCCGGGATTACGCCGCTCTTCCGGCAGCATGCTGGCAACGGCATCCCGGGCAGCGTCGTCCCACTGGTCCGCCGGCAACGGGGACAGACGCATTCGGCCTCCTCGGTTACGAGAATCCTATTCTCATATTTGATCAATAGGTTTCCACGAACTCTCGGATTGGTCAATGTTCCGTAGCCGAGCTGCAGAAACGTCACTCGCTGGCGCAAGCCACGGCGGCCCCTCATCCCGGCCCCGACGGCCCCGGTAGTAGGCTCAAGATGTTGATTCTCGCGAACTGAGAAGATAATTTTCATAGTTGACGCCCACCTTGGGGCACGGGCCGCCGAACGACCCACGATGGAGAGGAACGGCCAGTGAACAAAGACGACATGATTTTGATCAGCGTCGACGACCACACCGTCGAGCCGCCCGACATGTTCAAGAATCACCTGGCGAAAAAGTACGCCGACGATGCGCCGCGGCTGGTGCACAACGCGGACGGCTCCGACACCTGGCAGTTCCGCGACACGGTGATCCCCAACGTCGCGCTCAACGCGGTGGCCGGTCGCCCGAAAGAGGAGTACGGGATCGAGCCGACCGGGCTCGACGAGATCCGGCCGGGCTGCTACGACGTCGACGAGCGGATCAAGGACATGAACGCCGGCGGCATCCTGGCGTCGATCTGCTTCCCGTCCTTCCCCGGCTTCGCCGGACGCCTGTTCGCCACCGAGGACCCGGAATTCTCCGTCGCGCTGGTGCAGGCCTACAACGACTGGCACATCGACGAGTGGTGCGGCGCCTACCCGGCACGCTTCATCCCCATGGCGATTCCGGTGATCTGGGATGCCGAAGAGTGCGCCAAAGAGGTGCGACGGGTAGCCAAGAAGGGTGTGCACGCGCTGACCTTCACCGAGAACCCCGCGGCGATGGGCTACCCGAGCTTCCACAACGAATACTGGAACCCGCTGTGGAAAGCGTTGTGCGACACCAACACCGTGATGAACGTTCACATCGGATCCTCGGGCAGGTTGGCGATCACAGCACCCGACGCGCCGATGGACGTGATGATCACGCTGCAGCCGATGAACATCGTGCAGGCAGCGGCTGATCTGCTGTGGTCACGGCCGATCAAGGAATACCCGGATCTCAAGATCGCACTGTCAGAGGGTGGCACCGGGTGGATCCCGTACTTCCTCGAGCGGGCGGACCGGACCTATGAGATGCACTCGACTTGGACGCATCAGAACTTTGGCGGCAAACTGCCCAGCGAGGTTTTCCGTGAGCACTTCCTGACCTGCTTCATCAGCGACAAGGTTGGGGTGGCGCTGCGCAACATGATCGGCATCGACAACATCTGTTGGGAAGCCGATTATCCGCACAGCGACTCGATGTGGCCCGGCGCGCCCGAGGAGCTCTGGGACGTCTTGTCCATGAATAACGTGCCGGACGACGAGATCAAGAAGATGACGCATGAGAACGCCATGCGCTGGTACTCCTTCGACCCGTTCACCCACATCACTCCCGAGCAGGCGACAATCGGCGCGCTGCGCAAGGCTGCTGAGGGCCACGACGTTTCAATCCGGGCGTCAAGCCACCACAAAGACACGAGGGCGGGTTCGTCGTTCGCCGACTTTGCCGCCAACGCGAAAGAGCTGACCGGCAACAAGGATTGACGTGCCACCGCCTGGGGCTGGGGTGAGCTGCATCGAGATTGCGCCTAGGGTCGCGGTTTTCGACAATTCACGACCATGAGCGCAATCTCGACGCAAGCAAAAAAAGGAGATGTACCAGTGCCCGGCGGTGGGATGAACTTCGAGCTGACCGATGACCAAGAGCTGATCCGTAAGTCGGTTGCGGAATTGACGTCGAAGTTCGATGACCACTACTGGATGGAAAAAGACCAGGCGCACGAGTTCCCGCAAGAGTTCTACGACGCGATCGCCAAGGGCGGCTGGCTCGGTATGACGATCCCCGAGCAGTACGGCGGCCACGGGCTCGGTATCACCGAGGCGACGCTGCTGCTCGAGGAGGTCGCGCGATCGGGTGCGGCCATGAACGGCGCCAGCGCGATTCACCTAACGATCTTCGGCATGCAGCCCGTCGTCAAGCACGGCTCCGACGAGTTGAAGGCCAGGACCCTCCCGCGAATCGTCAACGGCGATCTGCACGTGTGCTTCGGCGTCACCGAACCCGGTGCGGGCCTTGATACATCGCGCATCACGACCTTCGCCAAGCGCGAAGGCGACACGTACCGGATCAACGGGCGCAAGGTCTGGATCTCCAAGGCCCTGGAGTCCGAGAAGATCCTACTGCTGACGCGAACTACGCCGTTCGACGAGGTAACCAAGAAGACCGACGGCATGACGCTGTTCCTCACGGACCTCGATCGCGACCATGTAGACATCCGGCCGATCAAGAAGATGGGCCGCAACGCCGTCAGCTCCAACGAGGTTTTCATCGACGATCTGATCGTCCCGGTCGAGGATCGCGTCGGCGAGGAGGGACAGGGTTTCAAGTACATCCTCGACGGCCTCAACCCGGAGCGGATGCTGATTGCCGCCGAGGCGCTCGGCATCGGGCGCGTCGCGTTGGAGAAGGCGGTCAAGTACGGCAACGAGCGCGTTGTGTTCAACCGCCCGATCGGCATGAACCAGGGTCTGCAGTTCCCGCTGGCGGACTCGCTGGCGCGCCTCGACGCCGCGGAACTGGTGCTGCGCAAGGCTACCTGGCTCTATGACAATGGGAAACCTTGTGGCCGCGAGGCGAATACCGCGAAGTACCTGTGCGCCGATGCGGGGTTCGGGGCGGCCGATCGGGCTCTGCAGTTGCACGGCGGGATGGGCTACTCGGAGGAGTACCACGTGTCGCGCTACTTCCGCGAGTCGCGTCTGATGAAGATCGCACCTGTCAGTCAGGAGATGATTCTCAACTTCCTCGGCGAGCACGTGCTGGGAATGCCGAGGAGCTACTGATGAGCCGGTACTTCGATCTGACCGGCCGCGCAGCGCTGGTCACTGGGGCGGCGGGCGGCATCGGCTCTGCGGTCGCCGAGGCGCTGAGTGATGCCGGTGCGGCGGTGCTTGTCACCGACCTCGACAAAGACGCGGCAGCCGCTGTAGCAGAACGGATCTCATCGTCCGGAGGACGCGTCGAATCGGCTGCGCTGGATGTATCGGACCGCGAGTCCGCCGATGCTGCCGCCGCGCAAGCGGCAGCGCTCGCCGATGGCAAACTCCACATCTTGGTGAACAACGCGGGTGTGACGAAGCCTGCGATGTTCGAGAAGACCACCCAGGAGTCGTTCCGATTGTTGTTCGACATCCACGTAATGGGTGCGTTCAACTGCACCCAGGCCGCGATTCCATACATCCCCACCGATGGCACCGGACGCGTCATCAACGTGACATCCGCGGCCGGCCTGACCGGCACCCTCGGTCAGGTCAACTACTCCGCGGCCAAAGCGGGCATCATCGGTTTCACGAAATCGCTTGCGCGCGAACTCGCTACCAAGAACATCCTGGTCAATGCGCTGGCGCCACTGGCCGCCACGCCGATGACTGAAACCATTCGGACCAACGAGAAATTCGCGGCCAACATGATGAATCGAATTCCGTTGAAGCGCTGGGCCGAACCGGAAGAGGTCGCCGGTGCATTCGTCTTCGTCGCCTCCGACGCCGCCTCCTACATCACCGGTCAGGTGTTGCCGGTGGACGGCGGAATGGTCATGTGATGTCGGAAAGCGGCGGGCCGCTGGCGGGAATCACCGTGGTGGCCCTGGAGCAGGCGGTCTCCGCGCCGATGTGCACACGGGTTCTGGCCGACTTCGGGGCACGCGTCATCAAAGTCGAAAACCCCAACGGGGGAGACTTCGCCCGGCACTATGACAATGTCGTCAACGGCCTTGCCGCACACTTTGTTTGGGCCAACCGCGGCAAGGAGTCGGTGACGCTCAACCTGAAAACCGACGCCGGGCTTGATATTCTGCGCAGGCTCCTTGACCGGGCCGACGTGCTGGTTTCTAACCTCGCCCCCGGGTCCACCGCCCGGCTGGGCATCGCGCCCGCGGACCTGGCAGAACGCCACCCCGACGTGATCGCGGTCGAAATCGACGGCTATGGCCCTGGCGGACCGCTGTCGCACAAGCGGGCCTACGACCTGCTTGCTCAAGCGGAATCCGGCGCATGCGCGGTGACCGGCCATCCCGGCGCACCGGCCAAGCCAGGGCCGCCGATGGCGGACATCAGCACCGGATTGTATTCGGCGCTCTCAATTCTCGCGCTGTTGTATTCGCGCGACGCCGGGCCGAATCCTGGCTGGCACGGCAACGCGGTCGCGGTGAGTTTGTTCGACACCATGACTGATCTGATGGGTTACCCGCTCACTTTCACCCAGCATTCCGGTATCGATCAACAGCCATTGGGGCTCGGCTCGCCCGCGGTCGCTCCGTACGGCGCCTACCGTACCGCCGACGCTCAGACCGTCGTGCTGGGCACCACGAACGATGCTGAATGGCAGCGGCTTTCGCGCCAAATCCTGGAACGTGACGACCTTGCCGACGACCCGAGATTCGCCAGTAACGCCGGTCGCTGCGCGCACCGCGACATCCTGGACGACGCTATCGGTGCGTGGTGTTCGGCGCACGATTTGGAGCACGTGCAGAAGACGGCCGATGCCGCTGGGATCGGCAATGCGCGTTACAACTTGCCAAGCGACGTATTGGCGCACCCGCAGTTGACGGCCCGGGACCGGTGGCGGCAGGTCGACACCCCGGCGGGTCCAATTCAGGCGTTGCTGCCTCCGCCGGTGATCTCCGGTTACCAGCCCGCCATGGGCGCAGTGCCCGGGCTGGGGCAGCACACCGACTCAGTGCTCGCCGAGCTCGGCATCGCACCGGCCGAAATCGACGCGCTACGGGCGCATGGCGCCATCGGGCCGGTCTACCAGTGACGGGCGATTCCGCGCTGCTGTGCAGTGACCGCAACGGTGTTCGGACGCTGACGCTGAATCGGCCGAAGCGCAAGAACGCGATCAACCGTGCATTGTGGATCGAGTTGGCGGACGCGCTGACCGCGGCCGGTAACGATCGCGAGGTACGCGCGGTGGTGATCACCGGCGCCGGTGGCGCCTTCTGCTCGGGTGCCGACATCTCGGCGCCCGACGACAGTCACCCGATGCACAAGTTGCAACGCCTGACCGACGTGGCGCTGGCACTGCACGAGCTGACGGTACCGACCATCGCCAAAGTGAACGGAGTGGCCGTCGGCGCCGGATGGAACCTGGCGCTGGGCTGCGACCTGGTGGTCGCCACCCCGGAATCCGCGTTTTCCCAGATCTTTTCCAAGCGGGGACTGTCGCTGGATCTCGGCGGCTCCTGGCTACTGCCGAAAATCGTTGGCCTGCAACAGGCCAAGCGCCTGGTGTTACTAGCCGAAACCATCGACGCCGCCGAGGCTCAGGCGCTGAACCTAGTGACCTGGGTGGTGTCCGCATCGGAGATCGACGACTTCGTCACCGAGGTTGCCGACCGGCTGGCGGCCGGACCGACGATCGCACTGGCACAAAGCAAGGCGTTGCTGAACGAAGGCGCCGACCGGACTTTGCGTGATGCGCTGGCCAACGAAGCCCGCGCGCAGGGCGTCAACTTCGCCACTGCCGATGCGCGCGAGGCGTATGCCGCGTTCGCCGAGCGGCGGGAGCCGTCGTTTACTGGTCGATGGGCAGTATCGAGATCGGAGCAGACAAATGCGTGAAACAGTCATCGTCGAAGCCGTACGGACACCGGTCGGCAAGCGCAACGGTGGGCTCTCCGGCATGCACCCGGCGGACTTATCGGCACTGGTGCTCAACGAGTTACTACACCGCACTGGCGTCGGTCCGGAGATCATCGACGACGTGGTCTGGGGATGCGTGTCGCAGGTCGGGGACCAATCCGCCAACATCGGGCGTTACGCGGTGCTGGCCGCCGGCTGGCCCGAAAGCATCCCGGGCACGACGGTCAACCGGGCATGCGGTTCCAGCCAGCAGGCCCTCGACTTCGCAGTGCAGGCGGTGATGTCCGGCCAGCAGGACGTCGTCGTGGCCGGCGGTGTCGAGGTGATGAGCCGAGTGCCGTTGGGTGCGGCCAGGGCCACCGGAATGCCATACGGGCCCAAAGTCCTTGCCCGCTACGGCGATTTCTCGTTTAACCAAGGGCTGTCGGCCGAGATGATCGCCAAGAAGTGGGGGTTGTCCCGCACCCGGCTTGATGAATACTCTGCGCTCTCGCACGAAAGGGCCGCCGCGGCCCAGGACAACCGCGCGTTCGATGAGCAAATCGTCCCGGTCTTTGTCGACGACACCGCAGTCGCCGCCGACGAGGGCATCCGGCGCGGGACCACCGTGGAGAAACTGGCCGGGCTCAAGCCGGCATTCGCCGACGACGGGGTGATTCATGCCGGCAACTCCTCGCAGATCTCCGATGGCGCGGCGGCGTTGTTGGTGATGACCTCACAGGCCGCGCTCGAGCTCGGGTTGACCCCGCTTGTGCGGTATCGGGCGGGCGCGGTGACCGGGGCGGACCCGGTGCTGATGCTCACCGGTCCCATACCCGCCACCGAAAAGGTGTTGACCAAGGCCGGTGTTCCACTCGACGAAGTCGGTGTATTCGAGGTCAATGAGGCGTTCGCCCCGGTGCCGCTCGCCTGGCTGGCCGAAACCGGCGCCGACCCGGACCGGGTCAACCCGTTGGGCGGAGCCATCGCTCTGGGTCATCCCCTCGGCGCGTCGGGCTCGGTCTTGATGACGCGGATGGCACACCATATGCGCGACAACGGGATTCGATACGGATTGCAGACCATGTGCGAAGGCGGCGGCACCGCCAACGCCACACTTGTAGAACTTGTTGCCTAACAGGGGATTTCATGCGTCGAGACCTGTTCACCGAAGATCACGAGGCGTTCCGGGAGTTGGCGCGCGACTTCATCGACAAGCAGGTTGTTCCTGCCTACCCAGAGTGGGAGAAGGGCGGGCGGATGCCACGCGCTGTCTTCCAGCAGATGGGTGAGCTCGGGATGCTCGGGATGGCGATTCCCGAGGAGTACGGCGGTGCCGACATGCCCGACTACCGCTACAACGTGGTGCTGCAGGAGGAGGCCGCGCGGGCGCTGGTGACATTGTCGACGGTCCGCACCCAACTCGAGGTGATCCTGCCGTACTTCCTGCACTATGCGAACGAAGAACAGCGCAAGCGGTGGTTTCCGGGCCTGGCCGACGGGACGCTGCTCACCGCTGTCGCGATGACCGAACCAGGGACCGGGTCGGACCTCGCGGGTATGCGCACGACGGCCGTGCGGGATGGAGACCACTGGATCGTCAACGGCGCCAAGACATTTATCACCGGTGGCATGCAGGCCGACCTCGTGATCGTCGTCGCCCGCACTTCCACCGACCCCGACAACCGGCGCAAGGGCCTCACGCTTTTCGTCGTCGAGGACGGGATGGCGGGCTTCACCCGCGGTCGCGAACTGGAGAAGATGGGCTGCAAGGTCCAGGACACCGCCGAACTGTCATTCGTCGACGTTCGTGTCCCCGTCGAGAACGTTCTGGGCGATGAGGGTGAGGCGTTCGGCTATCTGGGTCACAACCTGCCGCAGGAACGACTGACGGTCGCGGTCGGGTCGGTGGCGCAGGCGCGCTCGGCGATCGCCGCGGCGATCGAATACACGAAGGACCGTAAGGCTTTCGGGACCCCGGTGGCCTCGTTCCAGAACACCAAGTTCGAGCTGGCCGCGTGCTCCACGGAGGTGGAAGCCGGCCAGGCGATGCTGGACCGGGCGGTCGCGCTGCACGTTGAGGGGCAGTTATCGGCCGCCGACGCGGCTCGAGTGAAGTTGTTCTGCACAGAGATGCAGGCACGTGTCGTGGACCGTTGCCTGCAGCTCTTCGGCGGTTACGGCTACATGATGGAGTATCCGATCGCCAGGTTGTACACCGATGCGCGCGTCGCACGCATCTACGCCGGAACCAGCGAAGTGATGAAGGTGATCATCGCCAAGTCGCTCGGTTTGTGACGGCGCTCGAAAGCCGGAAAAATTCGCGAGCTGAGACCCTTGTCACAGCCTGCCAACCAACCTACTGTGTGTTCAGTTGGTTGGTTGGACGAAGGAATCCGGTGCCAGAAGCACGGCCCTATGACTCGCTGCGGGCGAAGGGCGAGGACCGCAAACAGCGGATCCTGGCCGTTGCCCAGCGACTGCTGACTCGCAACGGGTGGCGCAACACGACGCTTGCCCAGATCGCCGGTGAGGCCGGCGTCAGCCCCGCTGGCCTGCTGCATCACTTCGAATCCAAAGAACAGCTGCTGCACGCGGTGCTCGATATCCGCGACGCCGATGACGACTCGCATGCGGACCGGGCCGGCGATCTGATCGCAGAAATCGCCGCGGTCGCCGATCGGTTCTACCGGTCGCCCGAACTCGTCGGCACCTACAGCGTGCTGCTGGCCGAGAGCATCGATCCTGACGCTCCGCTGCACGACCGCCTCGCCGCCAGATACCAGGGTTCGATCGACATCATCACCGAGCTCATCCGGCGCGGTCAGCGGGCCGGCCGGTACCGCATGGACCTGGACGTGACCGTCAAGGCGGTCCAAATAATTGCCTTCATCACCGGAATGGAGACCACATGGTTGCTCAATCCTTCGATACCGCTGACCGAGGTCTTCAAGGAGTACTCGGAGTCGTTGGAGCGGGACATGGCACCGCCGAGCTTGGCATGAGATACCGGCTCGATGTGGTCGCTGCGAATGTCGCCGATGTGGTGAGATTCGCCGGCGGTTGGCTTTTCGACCGGGCGATGGCCGGCTGGGATGTCACCGTGCTGCTCGTCGACCATCCTGACGAGAGACCGCTGCAGATCCTCGGTGCCCAGATCCTCGACTTGGAATACGCACTGGCGACGGCCG
>NZ_JBAUZA010000404.1:0-2094 GCF_049585075.1 Mycobacterium sp. | reverse complement strand
CCCGCTGTCCGATGGTGGCGTGATGCTGCGCCAGACCCCGGACCGTTCTCGCCCAGGCCGGGAAGACGCCGGACGACGCCGGGTCACCCGTTGTCGGCGCGGCCTCGGGCAGGTCGTCGGGATAGTCGACGACCGTGAGGTAGGCCTCGGGGCTGCGATCACCGGTCCAGGCTCCGGCGCTGTAGCTCAGCGCGTCCGCGAATGCACGGCAGGTGTGGAAGCGATCGTGGGGGCTTTTGGCCAGCGCGGTCGCGAATATGTCGTCCAGGCGCACGAGGTCGGGCCGCCGATCTCGCAGGCTTGGCGGCGCCGCGGTGAGATGTTGGCTGATAACGGCGACCGGATTGGACTGCTGGAACGGCGGCGCTCCGGTGAGCAGGTGGAACGCCGTCGCGGCGAGCGCATATTGGTCGGCACGTCCGTCGATATCGGCGCCCATCAATTGTTCGGGTGCGGCGTAGGCGACCGCTTCGGCGGTGAGGTCGGGCGGCGAGGCGCCGTTGGGGTCACCGAGCTGTCGGGCTATACCGAAGTCGGCGAGCAGCGTTTGTTGTTCGCCCTCGGCTGGACTGCTGAACAGGATGTTTGTCGGTTTCACGTTGCGGTGCAGCATGCCGCGGCTGTGCGCGTAGTCAAGCGCGTCGGCGAGGGCCGTGACGGTGGCCAGTACCTCGCCCGCGGGCATCCCCGTCGGGAACCGGTTAGCGATGAGCTGCGCCGCGGTGGTGCCGTTGACATAGGCCATGGTGATCCACAGCTGACCGTCGGTCTCGCCGCGGTACTCGACATCGAGAATGTGCGGGTGGTAGAGCGTGGTAACGAGCGGCGTTTCCCGCATGAACCGGTCGTGGAACTCACGGTCTTCGGTGAGCGTCGCGGACAACACTTTCAAGGCGGTCCACTGCGGTAAGCGCGGATGCTGGGCGAGGTAGACGTCGCCCGTCTCACCGCAGCCAAGGAGTCGAAGGACGCTATATCCAGCGAAGGTCGCGCCGCTGGTCAACGGCATGCCCAGATCCTAACTGCCGGTGACGGCTGCCGGCATTTCCAGAACATTTGGTCACCCAAAGTTCAGCAGCTGGTTCACGCCTTGGTGGCCAGGCGGTGGCCGGCATACCCAGCGGATAATTTTGCTGGACGCATGTATAACGCGCGCCGTTGACCTTATCCGCGGCTAGATTTTTATGCCCCGCAAGTCCTGGTTTGGCGCCGCGCTCAATCGGTAGCCGTTGGCTTGCTGACGAGGCTCGCACCCAGGCCCGGCTGACGTCCGTAAATTTGCGCAGGTCACGAAGCCCAGCGAGGGGCGGACCAGCCTTCGCGGAGCACCGCTTGTTACTTCGCCGTTACCCAAGGTGAACACTTGTTGCCGAATGGTGAACAGTTGCAAACACCCAGCTTCACCAGCGGCAAGTAACCGGACGCCCGTCTATCCTCATCCACGGGTGTATTGCTGAAATACCCGAGGAGGGAAGCTCAATGTCGTTCGTAACCACACAGCCGGAGGCGTTGTCGGCTGCGGCCGGCAGCCTGCAAGGCATCGGCTCGGCGGTGAACTCGCAAAACGCGGCCGCGGCGGCCCCGACGACGGGTGTTGTTCCGGCTGCAGCCGACGAGGTCTCGGCCCTGACGGCCGCGCAGTTCGTCGCGCACGCTCAGATGTATCAGGCGGTGAGTGCCCAGGCAGCGGCCATCCACGAGATGTTCGTGAACACGCTGGGCACCAGCGCCGGTTCGTATGCGGCCACCGAGGCCGCCAACGCAGCCGCGGCCCTCTAAAACGCCGTCAATGAAGTCCGTCCCAATGCGGTGGCAACCGGGTAGCGGGAAAGGGGGGATTCGCCGTGTGTTCCAGGTCGGCGGTTACCTCGGGTAACCGGTCCGGCTATCAGCACGTCCGTTGCAGTCGATCACTACTCAATCAAGGAGACAAGTAAGTGCCTACGCGTTTTATGACCGACCCGCACGAGATGCGGGCGATGGCGGGCCGTTTTGATGTGCACGCCCAAACCGTTGAGGACGAGGCCCGCAAGATGTGGGCGTCGAGCCAAAACATCGCCGGTGCCGGCTGGAGTGGTACCGCCCAGATGACGT
>NZ_JBAUZA010000403.1:0-1942 GCF_049585075.1 Mycobacterium sp. | reverse complement strand
GGTCGGCGGCCGACGCGGTGTCGCCGGTGGACAACGCAGCGAAAAACCTTTCGGCTGCCGGCGTCGGACCCTCCGCGCGCGGCGTACAGGCCGACACGGCGGTCGTCGTGACAAGCACCGCCAGCACCGCGGCGGTTACTGCTGTGGTTTTTGTTGCCATTGAGGCAGATGTTATGAAACTACGCGACGAGACCAGCGGAGGCGCACCGAGACGGAGTCGTGACATCGGTCAGCAGCTGCCCTGTTTGCGCCGAAACTTAAGCCGTTGTGACTCCCATCCGCGTGTCGTCGCAGGCGTTTAAGTGTCGCGCAACGACGGTCGCGGGTTAGTCCAGCAGAACGGTCGCGAAGGTACCGACATCGACGAAGCCGACCCGGTCGTAGGTGGCGCGGGCCACGGTGTTGAAGTCGTTCACGTAGAGGCTGGCGGTGCGCCCAGTGCCTACGATCACCGCTGCCAGCGTCGCGGTACCGCCGGTGCCCAGACCCTTGCCGCGCCACTCCGGATGAACCCACACCCCTTGGATCTGGCTGACTGCCGGTGACTGCGACCCGACTTCGGCCTTGAAGACCACCTCGCCATCTTCGAAGCGGGCCCATGCGCGGCCCGCTGCGATCAGGTTGGCAACCCGGCGCCGGTAGCCGCGGCCACCGTCGCCCAGCCGCGGGTCGACACCCACCTCGCCGATGAACATGTCGATGGCGGCCACCAGGTAGGTTTCGATCTCGTCGGGCCGCACCTGGCGCACACCGGGATCGATCTCACATGTCGGCATCCGACTCAGCGACATCAGCGGCTGGTGTTCACGCACATCACGGGCGGGGCCCCACGCCGGCTCGAGCCGTTGCCACATCGGCATCACCAACTCGGCCCGGCCGACCAGGGACGAACATCGCCGTGACACAGTCAGCGCCGCGTCGGCGAACGCATACAGATCGGTCAGTCGGCCGCGCAGCGGAATCAGGTTCGCGCCGGCGTAGCACAGCGACTCCTCGGGCCCGCGGCGCGTCCACAGCTCGCCGCCGATCGAGTTGGAGTCGAGGCCGTGATCGGCCACCCGGGCGGCGACCATGCACGACCCGACCGGGTCGTCATCGAAGACACGGCGCACCGCCGCGCCGTCGCGCACTACCGACACCCGTCGCTCGCTGACCACGCGGCGGATGGGTGGAGCCGACATACCAAATCTTTCTGGGACCGACAGTTTGGCCGGAGTGGGCCACGTCTCAGCTTACGGTCACAATAGGCGAACCGCTCGCTGTTGCGGCTTCCCCCGGCTCAGTGCCTATTTCGCTTGCGAGCCGCATGGCTTCTTCGATCAGCGTCTCGACGATCTGCGCCTCGGGCACGGTCTTGATCACCTCACCGCGGACGAATATCTGACCCTTGCCATTGCCCGATGCGACGCCGAGATCGGCCTCGCGCGCCTCCCCCGGCCCGTTGACGACGCAGCCCATCACGGCGACCCGCAACGGCACGTCGAGGCCGTCGAGTCCAGCGGTGACTTCGTTGGCCAGGGTGTAGACGTCAACCTGGGCGCGACCGCACGACGGGCAGGACACGATCTCCAGCGAGCGTGGCCGCAGATTCAGCGATTCGAGGATCTGGGTGCCGACCTTGACCTCTTCAACGGGCGGCGCCGACAGCGATACCCGGATGGTGTCGCCGATGCCCCGCGACAGCAACGCACCGAACGCGACCGCGGACTTGATGGTGCCTTGGAACGCCGGGCCCGCCTCGGTGACGCCGAGGTGCAACGGGTAGTCGCACTGCGCGGCCAGCTGCTCGTAGGCGGCGACCATCACAACCGGGTGGTTGTGCTTGACGCTGATCTTGATGTTGCCGAAGCCGTGCTCCTCGAACAGCGAGGCCTCCCACAGCGCCGACTCGACCAGCGCCTCCGGCGTGGCCTTGCCGTACTTCTCCATGAACCGCTTGTCC
>NZ_JBAUZA010000402.1:0-1892 GCF_049585075.1 Mycobacterium sp. | reverse complement strand
GTCGCTTCTTATCTATATTTGACTTATGTAGAGCTATTGTTCGGTTCCCTTGATTGGCTGTCCATTTTCCTGGATTTTTACATCCAGCGCTGGACAAATGCAGGCACCGCGATCAACGGCGCTTGTTAGTCGTGGTTGCGATGCGTTTGACCTGGCTTTTCGGGTCAGACGCGCCCGCTGCGGCGAACACGTGGCCTCCCAAGCAAATCGTCCGGCTGAGCGCAGAGATTCCGATTCTGCTAGCCGAACGGCAACTAAGAGCAGCCTTAAGGCCGACCCAACTTCGCCTGAGATTTATGTTAGAAAAAAGCTTAACTAAAGCTATGTTCTGTTATATGCTGCCCTCGTCGAGGGCTCTTAATGGGGGCAAAGACTCATGTACGAGCCAACGGCTGTGGGGCGGCAACCCCACAATCCACATCGAATGACACTGAGATTGGAGGCTCGCACATGAGTCGCAAGCATTCTACCGCGTTAGGTTTCAGCGCGGCCATCAGCGGCGCAGCTGTCGCCGGGTTCATCAGCATGGGCACCGCCCACGCCGACGCCGACGCGTATGAGGACTTGTTCGGAGGACCCGGAACAATCGGGTTATCTGCTGGACAAATCAGAGACAACGTGGCGTTGGACCAGTCGATGTTCGAAAGCAACCCCGGCAATGCGGCAGCAGTCGACACCCTGGTCGACAATTTTGAAGCCTCGGGCACCGCGCACCCGCTCGAGCAGCTGTTCTTCGGGCTCGACCCCAGCGCATACGTAACCCAGGTCGACCCGGACATCGCCGGTTACCTCCCCGGCGGCGGCTACCTGGTTCCGGACGACTTCCTCGGTTACCTCGGCACGACCCTTGACGCCGACCTGCTGAACCCGACCGGCCTCGGCCCGCTGCTTCTGGGCCCGCTGATCGACGTGCTGCTGGGATTCCCGGCGAGCCCGTAATCTCGGCGTCCGGGTTAGCGTGAGCGACCCGTTCGTTGACGGGGGGTGACCGTCTGGCCGGCGGGGCCGCATAAGTCTCGCCGGCCAGATCGGTGTTCCCCATGCTTTTCCCTTGGGTTACTGAGTAATCCAGTTCCCTGATGGAGGTGGCCGGACCTTGACAACACCGGCCAGTCGGGGGGGAAGTTCGACAACCTCGGAGGGGTGGGCTGTCTAGCTCAGTCATCAGGACCTTGTCGCCCGGCTACGCCCCCCTGGCCGGGCGACAAGCCTTTTGTGGGTAGCCCATACCGGCTGTTAAGCCAGATATCCGCCCGGTAGCGAGTCGAACATGAACTTCGTCATCCGTACCGCGTACTCCGAACTACCGCCCCCGACGATCAGCGAGGCGAACGCCATATCGCCGCGGTAGCCAGCGAACCACGAGTGCGAACCGCCGGGGAACTCAGCCTCACCGGTCTTTCCGAACACTGCCCCGCAGTCGGCGATGTCCTTGCCGGTGCCGTTGGTGACTACTAGCCGCATCATCGGGCGCAGACCGTCGAGCACTTTCTCACTGATCGGTGTGGTGTCGCCGGTGATTGTTGTCGAGCGCCCCTCAATCAGTTTGGGCACTGGCGTCTTTCCGGCGGCCACGGTGGCCGCGACCAGCGCCATGCCGAACGGGGAGGCCACCACCTTGCCCTGACCGAAGCCGTCCTCGGTGCGCTCGGCCAAATCGACCGTCGGCGGTACGGAACCGGTGACCGTGTTGATGCCGTCCACCTGGTAGTCCAGGCCGATGCCGTACTGGCTTGCCTCCTGGTTCAAACCGCGCGGCGGCATCTTGCTGGCCAACTGGGGGAAGGTGGTGTTGCACGAACTGGCGAATGCCCGTGACATCGGCACCACACCCAAGTCGAATCCGCCGTAGTTCGGGATGGTGCGATGCCCGATGTCGATCGTCCCCGGAC
>NZ_JBAUZA010000401.1:0-1624 GCF_049585075.1 Mycobacterium sp. | reverse complement strand
CATCGGCCAGGGTCGGGATACGGCCTTTTTGCTCCACCGTTGCCTTCAGTCCGAGCGGCGGCCGGCCGAATCCGTAAACCGAAAGGTCGCCGAACAGCAGACGATTGAGTTGCCCGATCAGCGGATCGACCATGCGCGCGGGCACTCGCGCGGAGAGCTCGAGGAAGACGTCCGACGGGATCGGCCCGATGGCACGCCGCACCAGATGTGGCGGGGTGCGCACCGCCAGCCAGATCTTGCGCGCGCCGTCGTCAGCCAGTTGCACCGCGATGTCAGCGGCGGAATTGCCTGCGCCGACAACGAGAACATCGCGGCCCCGGAACGGCCAAGCGTTGCGGAAGTCGCCCGAGTGCACGATCTGACCGGTGAAATCGGTCAAGCCGGGCCAGGGCGGGACGACGGGCGTACGGTACTTGCCGGTGGCCAGCACAACGGCTGGTGTGCGGATTTGCTCCGATGGGGTCTCGATCAGCCAGCCGCCGGCGGCACGGTCGATGCGGTTGACCTCACATCCAAGCGCAAGCGTGATGTTTTGGCGCCGCACGTAGCGGTCGAAGTAGCGGACCATGTCCTCTTTGGTTGGCCAGCGGCCGGCCGTCAGAGGAATTCGCTGCCCCGGAAGGTGCGACAAGAACCCATTGGTGTTCAGGCGAAAGTTGTCGTAGCGATTCCGCCACGAAACCGCAGGGGCTGCTGCCTTGTCGACGACGAGCGCCGAAAGCCGGTGGCGGTGCTGCAGCTCGCGTGCGACAGCTAAACCGGCCGGCCCAGCGCCAATGACGACGACGTCGGGTTTGCTCTGGTGGTGGTCGGTGAACACAGGCGGCATGACTCCCTATCCTTGGGTCCCGGCGTTAACACGGTTAACAACGATGTCTGGTTCAGTTCCGCACTTCCATGAACCGCGGCCCCCTGCGAGTCGTGTACCTGGTATGCCGAGAAATCACCGAGTGGTCGACCACATCGTCGGGCAACTCGCGGGAATCGGCGTCGAGTACATCTTCGGGGTCGACGGGGCCAACATTGAAGATCTCTACGATGCCGCCTACTTCCGGTCAGATATCACCGCGGTGCTGGCCAAGCACGAGTTCTCCGCCGCCACGATGGCCGATGGATACAGCCGCAGCGGCGTGGGGATAGGTGTCGTCGCGGCGACGTCGGGTGGCGGAGCGCTGAATCTGCTTCCGGGATTGGGCGAATCATTCACCAGCCGGGTACCGGTGTTGGCGCTGGTGGGCCAACCGGCGACCACCATGGACGGTCGGGGCAGCTTTCAGGACACCAGCGGCCGCAACGGCTCACTGAACGCCGAGGCACTGTTTTCGGCAGTGTCGGTCTTTTGCCGGCGGGTGTTGACCCCCGCCGACATTGTCACGGCGCTGCCGGCCGCGATCGCCGCGGCACAAGCGGGCGGCCCGGCAGTGTTGTTGCTGCCCAAGGACATTCAACAGTCGATCCTGCACCTCAATGGCCGCAGTGCTGGACGCCCAGCCGCCGTCGAGCGGCCGCGCCTGGCCGGCGACCCGCATCCCATTGTCCGCGCGTTGCGGCATGTAAGCGGACCGGTGACGATCATCGCCGGCGAGCAGGTGGCTCGCGATGATGCGCGAGCCGAGCTGGCGGC
>NZ_JBAUZA010000400.1:0-2224 GCF_049585075.1 Mycobacterium sp. | reverse complement strand
GGCTGGGGCCCGCCCGGCGGCACCGGTCCAGGTGCCGGCCCCACCGGGACCGTGGTCGGCGGCCCGACCGGGATCGTGATGCCCGGCGCCACCTCGATCGTCGGCTGGATGACGGTCATCTGTGGCGGCGGCGGTGGCGGCGGCGGCGCGGCCGGCGCACCAGCGAACCCACCGATCTCGCCCGGCTTGGGGAAGGACTCGGTCGTGGTGCCCTTCAGAGCACCGTCCATCGTCGACTTCCAAATATCCGATGGCAGACCCGAACCGTAGACCGGGCCGCCCCCCTTGCTGACCAGTGGCTTGTCGCCGCTGACGGTGCCCACCCACACCGCCGTCGACAGCGACGGGGTGTAGCCGACCATCCAGGCGTCCTTGTCGGCGTCGGTGTCACCCAACTGCGTCGTGCCGGTCTTGGCCGCCGACGGCCGCCCACCGGCCAACGCGTGACCGCGCGAATAGGAGGCGATCGGCTGCATCGCCGACGTGACGTTGTCGGCGACGTCCTTGGGGATCCGCTGTTCGCCGCCGTTGTTGGAGTTGGTCGCATCGAACAGCACGCGGCCCTCGGAGTTGACCACCTTCTGCACGAAATGCGGTCGGTGATAGATACCCGACGCGGCCAACGTGGCATACGCCGAGGCCATGTCGATCACCCGAGTTTGGTATTGGCCCAACACGATTCCGTTATTGGGCGGGCCGCCCTTGCCGTCTTCGGACAGCGTGTGCGCGACACCGGGGAAGCTGTCCGCGATGCCCGCCTGGTGCGCGGCTTTCGCGACGTCGTCCGGACCGTTTTTCAACTTGAGCATCAGCCGGTAGTAGGAGGTGTTCAGCGACCGCTTGAGCGCCTCGGCGATATTGCAGGTTCCGCAGCCTTCGCCTTCGACGTTGGTGATCTTGATGCCGTTGACCGTCAGCGGGGAGCTGTCCATCTGGGTGCCCAGACCGATGCCCTGCTCCAGCGCAGCGATCAACGCGAACACCTTGAACGACGACCCGGTCTGCAGCCCGGCTTGAGCGAAGTCGAACCCGTGGGCATCGTTGCCGCCGTAGTAGGCCTTCACATCACCGTTGTGCGGGTCGATCGACACGACCGCGGTGCGCATGTCGGGCGCCTGGCCGTCCATGTACTTCGGCACCGCGTTCTCGGCGGCTTTCTGCGCTTGCGGATCGATGGTGGTGGTGACCTGCAGCCCCTGGGTGTTCAGCGTCTGCTCGTCGATGTTGAACAGCTCCAACAGCTCTCTGGTGACCTGCCGTTCGATCAGCCCGTTGGGTCCGCTGATCTGGTATTGCGCGCGGGCCTTCTCGGGCGGCGCCGTCGGCGGAAACATCTGGGCAGCACGGTCTCTCGGTGCCAGCGCGCCGATGTCAACCATCCCGTCGAGCACCCAGTTCCACCGCTCCTGAGCGCCCGGGAGGTCGACCGCGGGGTCAAGCGTCGACGGGCGCTGGATCAGCGCGGCCAGCAGGGCGCCGTCGGCCACAGTCAGCTGGTTCACGGGTTTGTCGAAGTAAGCTTTGGACGCCGCCGATATCCCGTAGGCGCCTCGACCGAAGTAAATGATGTTCAGGTAGGCCTGCAGCACATCGTCTTTGGACCACTCCCCCGACATCTTGGTGGCGATGACGAGTTCCTTGGCTTTGCGGACCAGGCCGCCGACCCCGGCGCGCTGCGAACCCACCAACGCGTTCTTGACGTACTGCTGGGTGATCGTCGAACCGCCCTGGGTGTCGCCGCCGAAGATGTTGTTCTTCACCGCCCGCGCGAAACCGCTGAACGAGAAGCCGGGGTTGGTGTAAAAGTTGCGGTCCTCGGCCGCGATCACTGCCTGGCGCACATGCACCGGCACCTGGTCGATGCCGACGTCTTCGCGATTACCTTCCGGCGGAACGATTTTCGCGAGTTCTGAGCCATCACTGGCCAGGATCGTCGAGACCTGGTTGGTGCGGATGTCGCCAGGCTTGGGGATGTCGACGATGAAGTAGGCCATCGCGAACGTGACGATCGGCAACAGCAACACGACCGCCGCGGCCACGTAGAGCCCGCGACGCACCCACAGCCAGTTGACGCGCTGCAGCCACGTCCAGTCGATGCGCTGAACCCAGCCCCCGTCGGGCAATGGCGGCTTTTGTGGCGGAGGACCGGGTGGTCGGCGCCCGCCGCCGGCCCCGCCGGTCGGTTGCTGACGACGCCGTGGCGGCGTGCCCTCCAGCGCAGCGG
>NZ_JBAUZA010000399.1:0-9474 GCF_049585075.1 Mycobacterium sp. | reverse complement strand
GCAGTGCACCGCGCAGCTTATCCGCGCCGCCGGAGTGCTACCGGCCGACGGCACCCGCCGGGCCGTGCTGTATCTGCACGGCGGGGCGTTCATCACCTGCGGCGCCTACTCGCACGGCCGCTTAGTGAGCATGCTGTCTAAATTCGCCGACAGCCCTATCCTGGTGCCCAATTACCGCAAGCTGCCCAAACATTCGATCAGCGAGGCGATCGACGACTGCTACGACGGCTACCGGTGTCTGCGCCGAAAAGGCTATCTGCCCGACCAGATCGTGCTGGCCGGCGATTCCGCCGGCGGCTATCTGGCGCTAGCGCTGGCCCAACGCCTGCTCGAGTGCGGTGAGCAGCCGGCCGCGCTGGTGGCCATGTCACCACTGCTGCAACTGGCCACGCAACCCAAAACGACCCACCCCAATGTCGGCTCGGATGCGATGTTTCCGCCCAGAGCATTTGACGCCTTCCATGGCTTGATTACCCGCGCCGCAGCAGACCGCGAGGCCAATAGGCAATCGGACGCGCTCTACGAGCCGCTCGATCACATCCAACCCGGCCTGCCACCCATGTTGATCCACGTATCCGGTTGCGAGGTGCTGCTTCACGACGCGCAGCTGGCGGCCCAACGACTGGCCGCCGCCGGTGTGCCCGTCGATGTGCAGGTGTGGCCGGGTCAAATCCACGTGTTCCAACTCGCAGCGCCTTTGATCCCCGAAGCCACCCGCTCACTGCGCCAGATCGGCCGCTATATCCGGGAAGCGACCGGATAACCAAGGGACCCTGAGGTTATCGAAGATGGATTTCGGAGCGTTGCCACCAGAAATCAACTCCGGCCGCATGTATTCCGGGCCCGGCTGCGGGTCGATGCTGGCTGCCGCAGCAGCCTGGGACGGGCTGGCCGACGACCTGCATTCCACTGCGGGCTCCTATCAGTCGGTGATCTGGGACCTGACCGGCGCAGCATGGCTGGGTCCTTCGTCGGCGTCGATGGCGGCAGCGGTGGCGCCGTACATCGAGTGGATGATGACGACTGCTGCGCTGTGCCGAGAGACCGCCACCAATGCCAGGGCCGCCGCAGCCGCCTACGAGGCCGCGTTTGCGATGACGGTGCCCCCGCCGATGATCGCAGTCAACCGCGCGCAGCTGATGTTGCTGATCGCGACAAACATCTTCGGCCAAAACACCGCGGCGATTGCGGCCACCGAAGCCGAGTACGGCGAAATGTGGGCCCAAGACGCCGGGGCCATGTATGAGTATGCTGGCGCGTCCGCTGCCGCTTCGGCGTTACCGCCGTTCACCACGCCCCCGCCCACCACAAATCCAGCCGGAGTCGCCAGCCAGGTTGCTGCAGTTGCCCACGCCAGCGCCACATCAGCCGGCACGGCCACCCAGACCATCATGTCGACGGGCTCGCAGGTGCTGCCCGCAGTACCCAATGCACTTCAGGGACTTTCCCAGTCTTTACCGGCCGCCGCGCAATTGCTGAGCTTACTGAGTCCGGTGAACCTGGCCGTTGCGTCGGCGTCAACGGCCATCACGTCGACCGGCACGGCCGGGTCGTATACGGGCTTGGGATATGCGGTCCACTACGACCCAGACGGTGCCAGCAAGACGGATGCCGTACTGGAACGCTTGGGGGCGATTCCGGGAGGCTCAGGAACAGGCGCATTAACGTCATTGGGATCGGCAGACCTGGCGGCCGGCAGCGGTGCGGCACCTGGATTGTCAGCGGGTTTAGGCCGGGCCTCCTCAATCGGCGCGCTGTCGGTGCCGCCGCGCTGGGCCGCAGCCATCCCGCCGATCAGACACGTCGCGGCAGCCTGGCCGAACACCCTCGCCGGTGCCGTCCCGACGGTCCAGGCAGCGAGCCCGGAAAACCTGCTCAACGAGACGCTTTTGGCGAGTATGGCCTTACGCGGCGTCGGCGGCGCTCGCCCTCAAGGCCGGCCCACGATCGTCAAAACTGTGAGGCCGCGCCCGCGGGATGGCGACACCTGGGGCTGATGCTTTTGCACTCACCCGGGTGAATTAGCTCGGCGGGTGATGACGACTCACCCCGCGCCGATGAATGCTTACTCGCAGCTGGTGAGTGGAGGGTCAAGTGCAGCCGACGATGTACCAGATCTGCATTCGAGGCCACGTGACCGAACGGTTCGGGTCCGCCTTAGAAGGGATGCGCCTCGAGGCCGGTGCGATCGGAACCATGTTCACTGGTGAAATCCGTGACCAGTCACAGCTTTACGGACTCCTCGACCGGGTCCGTGATCTAGGCCTTGAGCTCATCAGCGTACAACCGCGGCCCGCGGCTGCCCCGACAAGAACCCACATCAGGAAGGACCTGTAATGCAAGCCATCACTGTTTCAGACCGTGACGCCGGTGTCGCTGGCCTGGCGCTGACGGACCTGCCCTACCCGCAGGCGGCCGATAACGACGTCGTCGTGCGGGTACACGCCGCGGGCTTCACGCCCGGAGAGCTTGAATGGCCGCACACCTGGATCGACCGCGCGGGTCGTGATCGGACACCGAGCGTGCCCGGCCACGAGCTGTCGGGCGTCGTGGTTGAGTTAGGGTACGGCACAACACTTTTGACCGTCGGTCAGCGGGTGTTTGGGCTCGCCGACTGGGCCCGCAACGGCTCGCTCGCGGAGTACACCGCTGTGGAAGCCCGTAATCTCGCTCCGCTGCCGATGGACATCGACCATACCGTGGCCGCGGCGCTGCCGATCTCTGGATTGGCCGCCTGGCAGGGCCTGTTCGACCACGGCCGCCTCGCCGCCGGACAAACGGTTCTGATTCACGGCGCCGCAGGCGGGGTTGGGTCGATCGCGGTGCAGCTCGCTGGCGAGGTCGGTGCGCGCGTCATAGGTACCGGCCGGACCGCAGACCGAGACCGGGCGGGGGAGCTCGGCGTCCACACTTTCCTCGACCTGGAGACCGAAAAGCTCGAGGACGCAGGCGAAGTCGACGTGGTATTTGATGTGATCGGCGGCGACATTCTGGCCCGCTCAGCGGCTCTGGTGCGGGCTGGCGGAACGCTCGTCACCATCGCCGAGCCGCCGAAGACTCTACCGCGCGATGGGCGGGCCGTTTTCTTCCTTGTCGAAGCCGATCGTGTGCAGCTCGCTGACCTCGCAGCGCGAGTAAGGGATGGACGCATCAAACCGGTGGTGGGTGCTGTGTTGCCACTTGCCGAAGCTGCCGCGGCATTCGCTCCTGGCAAGCGCATCCCCGGCAAGACGATCCTTCGCGTAACCGAAGACTGAAAAGGGAAGGCAGCCAGAAAATGGCCGTAAAAATACCGCTCGCGGCACTGGCAGTTGCGGTGATACTTGCGCCTGCGGCCTGCGCCGAGCCGACACCACAGAATTCGGGGCAAAACCCGGTTGTCCGCAAAGTTTTCGATCAACCTACGAACGTGCCGGGCAAATCACTTGAATCGGTGACCGTCAGCTATCCGCCAGGCGCGAAGAGCGGCGCTCACCACCACGCGAAATCGGCGTTCATCATGGCCTACGTGATCTCCGGAGCGATCCGCAGCCAAGTCGAAGGCGAGCCTGTACGCGTCTATCACGCCGGTGAGACGTGGAGTGAAGCCCCCGGCGCACACCACACAATTAGTGAAAATGCCAGCGCCACCGACCCTGCTGAATTACTCGCAGTCTTCCTAATCGATGCCGGAGACGGCCCGCTCACCACGGACGACACCGCCGAAAAATAGCTGCCGCGTTAGCGATACAACATGTGCGCGCCGTTCGGCGCTAACAAATTGAAGACATCATCCATTTCTGGGAGGAGTCCATGCATACGCCTGATCCGGTTCGGGTTGTCCGGATCGCACTACGCTTGTCGCTCGCGGCGGCCTTTCTGTCCGCTGTTGCCGACCGATTCGGTTGGTGGGCGCCGTTCGGGCAGGGTAGCTGGGGGAGCATGAACGCCTTCGCCGAATATGCCCACCAGCTTGTTCCGTTTGCTTCTGGATGGTTACTGACCGCCATTGTGTGGGCTGTCACTGCCATCGAAACGAGCCTGGGAATCTTGCTCCTGACCGGCTGGTGGCCGAAACTTGTTGGCGCGGCGACTTGTTTGGTGCTCATAGTATTCGGAACCGCAATGGCTACATCTCTGGGTATGGAAGCACCGCTTAGTTACAGTGTCTTCTCCGCAGCAAGTGCAGCCGCGGCCTACGCGATACTCGGCACATCATCGCCGCCACACACGACTGAAACCACACCTCACCCAAGCACAGCGGTACGTACCGATCATCCGACAGGGTAGACGTGACTAGTAAAGAATTCGACGTGATCGTCGTCGGTGGCGGGGTGGGCGGTGTAGCCGCCGTGCGGAAGCTTGCTTCCGTGGGCCTTTCGGTAGCCCTCGTTGAGGATCGTCTGGTCGGTGGGGAGTGTCATTACTGGGGCTGCAACCCGAGCAAAACGCTGCTTCGCCCGATCGAGGTGTTCAATCTCGCAAAGGCCGTTCCTGGTGTGCGAGAGGCTATTTCGGAGGAAGGATTGGATGTTGCGGCCGTCTTCGCGAAACGCGACGCACTCATCGAGCACCTCTCGGACCAAGACCGAACAGCATCATTGCGGCAAGCCGGTGTAGCAGTGTTTCATGGGTTCGGCCGGTTGAGCGGCCAACGAACAGTGCGCGTGGCCTACACCCTGGGAGATACCACCGAAGCCGTCTTGACTGCACGCTACGCGGTCGTGCTGGCCACCGGCACTCGTCCTAACGTGCCTGAGATACCTGGGCTGGCGCAAGCACGCCCGTGGACCAATCGGGACTTAACCACCATGACACAGGTGCCACCTCGGGCGCTGGTGGTGGGTGGCGGCCCCGTCGCCGTCGAGTTCGCGACCATCCTGAGCGGTTTGGGCTCAGCGGTAACACTTCTGGTGCGTGACGACACCCTGCTTTGCAACTGCGAACCCGAAGCTCGCGAACGAGTCGCGCAGTCACTGCGAAGCAAAGGCGTCAAGATCCACTTTGAGACAGAGTTGTCGGCGGTAGCCCGCCCCGTCGCTGGCGGGCCCGTCACCGCAACCTTCCAGGGCCAGACCATCGAGGTAGACGAGGTCGTCCTGGCCGCCGGACGGCGCACCAATACCGACCACCTCGGACTGGAAACCGTTGGCCTGCCGGGCGGCGAGATCGTTTCTGTGAACGACCATCTACAGGCGGTCGGCGTCACGGGCGGTTGGCTCTACGCGCTGGGGGATACCACCGGGCGTGCTCGGCTGTCTCATATCTCCACCTACCACGGCCGTGTCGTGGCCGACATCATCGCGGCCCTGGCCGCGAGGCGAGAACTGTCCGAGAGCGAGTTGACTGTCCGTGACGCCGGCAATCTGGCGCAGGTTATCCACACTGAACCTCAAGTGGCCTGGGTGGGGCGCACCGAAAGTCAGGCCCGAGCAGAAGGGTTCGCGGTACGGACGCGAACTGCCCATTACCCCGGCGCAGTGGCATTCCTCGCCCTTTACAGGGATGGCTTCGAAGGATGGGCGAAACTGGTCATTAACGACGAGACCAATACACTGCTCGGAGCGACATTTGTCGGCCCGCAGTTCTCCGAACTGGTTCAAGCAGCCACCCTGGCTATCGTCGCGAAGGTCCCAGTCAGTCTGCTGCGCCATGCTGTCGCGCCACATCCGACGGTCAATCAGGTCTGGGATCCGCTACTCGCCCAGGAGTCCGAACTTGCCCCGTTACTGAACAACGAGGCGCAGAAAGCACAAAAGAGCGCTTAAGCGAATCAAACCGTTAAACCTCGATCGTTGAGAGGAACCACAATGACCTACTATTGGCCGGTCGTGTCACTGTGACCATGCTTGTGGCGGGGGTTCGCACGCTGGGCGGCAAAGTGGAGACGCTCGAAGTGGACGACCCGCGACCGTTGGCGGCCGACGAGGTCCTGATCGACGTTCGTGGCGCCGGGGTTGGCAACTGGGACAACATCATTCGTTACGGCGGTTGGGACGTTGGCACGAGGCCGCCGCTGGCGCTCGGCGTCGAGGCTGCCGGGATCATCAAGGCGGTTGGTAATCGCCTGAGCGGATTCGGTGTGGACGATGAGGTGTTGTGTCACCCTGTCCCGCTGCGCGATCAAGGCACGTGGGCGCCGTTTCTGATCGCACCCGCTGGATCGCTCGCCCACAAACCACCTGAGATTTCGTGGGAGACCGCAGCGATCTTTCCGGTGCCGGCGTTGACCGCCGAGCAGGTGATCGGCGAGGCGTTGGCCCTCCACGGGGGAGAAACGTTGCTCGTTCATGGCGCGGGTGGAATCACCGGCGGGCTCATCGTTCAGCTGGCCGCGCTGCGCGGGGTCGATGTGCTTGCCACCGCCAGCCCGCGCAGCGCCGAGCGCGTCCGCGCGAATGGCGCCCGCGAAGTGATCGACTACGGCGACCCGATGTGGCCCCAACACGCAAGGGAATTGGCGAAGGGCTGCATCGACGCCGTCGCCAATGCGGCCCCCGGGGGTGCTGCTGCGGCGATGACCGCGCTTGCCGACGGAGGCCGACTCGCCACCATCACCCCCGATCCGCCGGCACCCACCCGGGACATCAGCGTAACCGCGGTTTACGTCCGTTCCGACGGCGCTCAACTCGACCGCCTGACCGCGCTACTCGCCTCCCGTCGATTGAGCATGCCGATCCCGCGGACCTGCGGCGTGGATGAGGCCGCCGCCGCCCTCGCACACGTCGTCGCAGGCCACGAGCCCAGGGGAGTGGTCATCACGAAAGACATCTGACGTAGTTGCCATCACACACCGGAAAACCTCATACCCAGCGAGGAGTCTTGAGATGACCACAATTACCCCGATATACACCGGAGTAGCCGCTCACATCGGCGAATACGCTGACGCCGTTGCCGTATTCGGCGACGACGGCACACAGATTTTCGTCTCCGGCACGCCTGGCCTGCGCGACGACGGCACCGTGCCTGAGGACTTTACCGACGAAGCCAGGCAGTGCTGGGCCAATGTCGAACGGGCGCTTGGCAAGGCGGGCGCCAAGCTCACCGACATTGTCTATATGCGCCAGTGGGTCACCAGCCGTGACAATGCGTCCGCTTACTTGGCGGTGAGCAAAGAAGTCATCCGCCACCAACCCGCCGCCATGTTCAGCATCATCGACGGGCTGGTGTGGCCCAACATCCGCGTGGAAGTTGAAGTCACCGCCATCCTGCCGGCATGAGCGATTACCCCATCGTCGACTTGTCCACCGACGCACTGCTTACCACGACCCGCTCGGTGCGCAAACGTCTCGATTTGACCAAACCCGTTCCTATCGGCCTCATTCGGGAATGCCTGGAGATCGCGGTGCAGGCACCGACGTCGGCCAACGTGCAGAATTGGAGCTTCATTGTAGTCACCGATGCCGAACAGCGTCGTGCGATCGCCGACGTGTACCGCCGCACATGGGACTTGATCGTCGCGTCCCCTTTCGCGGTCGCCGATCGGTTCAAGGACGACCCCGCGCGCAATCGCGAGCAGCGCAAAGTGTCCGACAGTGCGGCGTATCTCGCCGAGCACATCGGCGAGGTCCCCGTGTTGATGATCCCGTGCGTCGAGGTCATCGACGGTGACGGCATGCTGACGGGCGAAAACGCCAACCAATATTGGAGTTCGATCATGCCCGCCACGTGGAGCTATATGCTCGCCGCGCGTTCTCGGGGCTTGGGAACGACGTGGACCGGGGTGACGATAATGGCCGGCGACGAGATGCGGGCCATCCTCGGGCTGCCCGACAACGTCTATCACGCCACGACAATCCCCACCGCCTACTACACCGGCACGACCTTCCGCCCTGCCAAACGGATTCCGCTCGACGACGTGGTCCATTTCGACCGATGGTGACACGCAATGGGTTTGGCACGCAGTCGTCCTCACGGGCCGAAGGGAGACCGCAGCGACATTGCGTAACACGGCGCCGACCAGCCGCGCGATGGTTGTTGCGGTGATGCGCGGCTCCGACGCGACGGCGCACCGCACAGGAATTAACTCGTCAGCTATGGCGTTCGGCTAGCGGTGGCGCACGCGATGAGATGTCTTAGTATCAGCCCGTCGGGCATTCCTAGTCGGGGGACGCGGTGTTGACGATTCTTAACCGGGCATGGGTTCCGCTGGTCGTTGTCTTGGCACTGGTCATCGGCGGGATTGCGGTACTCCGGCTCAATGGCGTCTTCCCAGGACCCGGCCTGCCCAAGCCCGATCCCCGGGATGCGACCCCGCCATACGCAGCCAAGACCGCCATCTACGAAATTCTTGGACCGCCCGGTACGACCGGCGTCGTCAACTGGATGGATGCGGATTCCCTACCGCAGAAGGCCAGCTTCACCACATTGCCGTGGTCGAAGACGATCGTCGCCGAGATGCCCGGTATCTTCGCCTACGTCGTCGCCCAAGGGGACAGTCCCTCCATCGGCTGCCGGATCACCGTCGACGGCAAGTTGGTCGATCAACAACAGGTCAACACCCGGGACGCGCAGGTTTCCTGCTTGGACAAATCCGCGTGACCGACGACAACAGCGACACCGGCGACACGGACGAAATCCCCGTCGCGCCGCACTACGAACTTGAGCGCAAGCCGCGGCTGGCCCGCACGATCCGCGTCCTGGCGCTGCCGATCGTCGTGGTCTGGCTGCTGATCGCGGTCGGCGTCAACGTCTTCGTCCCACAGTTGGAGAAGGTTGCCGAGGATGTCTCGGTGCCGCTGTCGCCATCCGACGCGCCTTCGGTGACGGGGATGAAGCACATCGGGGAGAAATTCAAGGAGTACGACTCCGACAACCTCGTCCTGGTGACCCTGGTCGGCGACAAACCCCTCGGCCAGGACGCTCACCATTTTTACGACGACCTGGTCAAGAAGCTAAATCGGGACCACGAGCACGTCGAGCATGCGCTGAATTTCTGGGGGCAGCGATTCACGGCCTCGGGTGTCGAGAGCTACGACCACAAGGCCGCCTACGTCCAGGTCAACCTGCGCGGTGACCAGGGTGGAGCCGACGGCGACAAGTCGGTTGCCGCGGTTCGCAAGATTGTGGCGGACTCGAAGCCGCCGCCGGGGGTGAAGGCCTACGTCGCCGGTCAGGGAGCCCTGACCGCCGACACAATCGTTGTCGGCAACGCGAGCCTGGCCAAGATGACGATTATCACCATCATCATCATCGCGATCATGCTGATGTTCGTCTACCGATCCATCGGCACCGTGCTGCTGACGATGGTCATCCTGTTCGTCGGACTAGCCACTGCCCGGGGCGTGGTGGCACTGCTGGGCGAAACCGGCATCATGGGGCTCTCGACCTTCGCCGTCAACTTGCTGACGGCACTGGCCATCGCGGCGGGTACCGACTACGCGATATTCATGGTCGGCCGCTACCAGGAGGGCCGCGAACGGGGCCTGGACCGCGAAGCCGCCTACTACGACACCTTCGCCGGTGTCAGCAAGGTGGTGCTGGGTTCGGGTCTGA
>NZ_JBAUZA010000398.1:0-6665 GCF_049585075.1 Mycobacterium sp. | reverse complement strand
GACGTGGGGTGGCCAGCGAGGTCGCGCTGGCCCGGCACGATTCACCGGCACGGGGTAACCGCCATCTGGGCTTCGCCAAGGCCCTGGTGCATGAGATGCCGCACACGCTGGCAGCTTTGGAGACCGGAGTGCTGAGCGAGTGGCGGGCCACCCTTATCGTGCGCGAAAGCGCCTGCCTCGACGTGGACGACCGGCGCGTCCTGGACGCCGAGATGTGCGCTGACGTAGCCGATTTAGACAGAATGGGCGATGCGCGAATCGCGGCAGCGGCCAAGACAATCGCCTATCGACTCGATCCCCACGCCGTGGTCGACCGGGCCGCCAAAGCCGAAACTGAACGCACGGTAACCATTCGCCCTGCACCCGACACCATGACGTATCTGACCGCATTGTTGCCGGTGGCCCAAGGTGTATCGGCATATGCGGCCTTGCGTCGTGCGGCAGACACCACATTTGACGACCGGTCTTGCGGCCAGGTCATGGCCGACACACTCGTCGAACGGGTCACCGGTCGCAGTGCTGCGACGCCGACACCGGTCGCGGTCAACTTGGTCCTCTCGGATCACACCTTGCTAGGCGGCGACAATGCCCCGGCAGAGATCAGCGGCTATGGGCCAATTCCCGCAGGGGTCGCCCGCGGATTGGTATCGGGCGCTGTCAGCGATGCCCGATCGCGGGCGACGCTTCGCCGGCTTTATGCCCACCCAGGCTCGGGGGCGCTGGTGGCCATGGAGTCGCGGGCCCGGTTGTTTCCCGGCGGGCTGGCCGCCTTCATCGGACTGCGAGATCAGCGCTGCCGCACGCCGTACTGCGACGCGCCGATCCGCCATCGCGACCATGCCCGACCATGGGCCCGCGGCGGCTCGACGAGTGCCGCCAACGGGCTGGGGCAATGCGAGCGATGCAACTACGTCAAAGAAGCCGCCGGCTGGCGGGTCGAACCGAGCATCGACGAAACACACAGACACACAGCAATATTCACCACCCCAACCGGCGCGCAGTACCGATCGGGAGCGCCACCGCGCGCACCGACGATCCACATCAGCGATCTCGAAGTCCGCATCGGCGTCGCGCTCGCCCGGCATGCGGCCTAACCCAACAGCATCCGGACAACACCGTCGGCCAGCAGCCGCCCCCGGTCGGAAAGCACCAGGCGTTCGCCGTCGGGGGTTAGCAAGCCGTCCTCGACGGCGACGGCGGCGCGCTCGCGTTCGGCCTCGTCCAGCAAGTCCAGCGAAAGGCCTTGGCGCAGCCGGATTCTCAGCAGCACATCCTCGGTGTGGCGTTGCTGCGCAGTCAGCTGCTCGAACCCGGCGACCGGAAAGGCCGAGCCATCGATTATCTGTGCATAAGCGTTGGGGTGCTTGACATTCCACCAACGGGTTGCACCGACGTAACTATGCGCACCCGGACCCGCGCCCCACCACTGGCCGCCGTCCCAGTAGCCGAGGTTGTGTCGGCACTGCCCGCCCGGACGGCTCCAGTTCGACACCTCATACCAGTCGAACCCTGCCGCCGACAGCTGCTCGTCGACCAGCTCGTAGCGATGCGCGAGCACGTCGTCGTCGGGAGCGGCGATCTCGCCGCGACGGACCCGTCGCGCCAACGCGGTGCCATCCTCAACCACCAGCGCGTAGGCGGAGACGTGATCGACATCAGCACCGATCGCCGCGTCCACCGAGCGCAGCAGATCGTCGTCGGACTCTCCCGGGGTGCCATAGATCAAGTCGAGGCTGACGTGTTCAAAGCCTGCCGCCATTGCCTCACCAGCGGCGGTCACCGCGCGACCCGGCGAGTGCACCCGGTCGAGGGTGGCCAGTACCCGCGGCGCCACCGATTGCATGCCCAGCGATATCCGGGTGTACCCCGCCGAGCGCAGCCCGTCGAACATCTCCGGCCAGGTCGATTCCGGGTTGGCTTCGGTGGTGACCTCGGCATCGGATGCGAGCTCGAAATTGTCGCGCACCGATTCGAGCACCGTGGCCAAGCGCGCGCTGCCCAATAGCGACGGCGTTCCGCCCCCGACGAACACCGTGTGCACTGTCGGGGCGCCCAGCCGCGCACCGGCCATTTCGAGTTCCGATCGCAGTTTCTGCATCCAGGCGTCGGGATTGACCCCGCCCAATTCGGCCGGCGTATAGGTGTTGAAGTCGCAGTAGCCGCAGCGCGTAATGCAGAACGGGACGTGCACATAGATTCCGAACGGTCCGGCCGGGCTCAGCTGCACATCGGGGAGGCCGACCCGGCGCGGATTCGGTGTCATGCCCACACATCATCACACAGCGAGCCGATAAAGCCCCGTTCTCAGGTGGTGCGCGGCGGCGTTTACCCCGCTCCCTCCTCGAGAGCACGCGACGACCCTGGGCACCCGCCAGCCTGACTCCACATTGACGTCAGGAGATGCGTGAGAGAACCCATCGGGGCTTCATTCTGACTGCAGGACGAGCATCTCGGCCAGGCTCTGGGCCCCTGGGTAGCCATAATCCGCTGCCCTACCAGGACCTGTTCCTGCGGTCTGGCGGTCGAAGGTAACGCAGACCACGCGGTGCCACTGTGGGATTCCCATGTGGGCAAGGTGATCTGCAGGCCGCCATAGGCACCATTGCCGGTGTCGGCCGCCCAGTTACCGCCGGATTCACACTGCGCGATGGCCTCCCAGTTGACTGGATCTGCATGTGCACCGCCAGTGGCGGGAGCGGTTGACAACACCACGATCGATCCGGCGATCGCGGCCGCAGCGGGCATCGTGCGCCAAATCTTCATAACAGCTCCACCTTGCTGACCAGCCACCGGCCGTCGATCTTCTGCATGGTCATCTTGATGCGGCTGCGATCGATCTGCGGCTCGGGACTGGCCAGGCTGCTCACCGACTGATCGACCATCAGCAGAACCTGAACCTTGTTCGTGGTCGCGGATTTGACGGCGGATTCGACGACCTTCCCGTGCGTCTTCACTTTGTCGTTGACGACGTGCCGACTGTGCTGCCCGCTGGCGGTTCTGGCGTAGTTGTCGTTGAACTCACCGGTCGAGCCGTCGAGGACGTCAGCGACATGCTTGTCGAGAGTGTTGCTGTCGACGCTGGTCAGCGTGACGACATAGTTCTCCGCGACAGCGAGCGCCTGCGCAGCGGCGACATCCTTTTGCTGCCGCTGGGACAGCAGCCATCCCTCATAACCGGCCCAGGCCAGCGCGACCACGAGCGCCGCAGCGGCCAGCCCGCGGATGCGGGTGGCCCGACGGCGACTGGCCCTAAGATCCTGGACCGGTTCGTCGTAGTCGTTCTCGTCATCGACGCTGGCTGACGCGGGATCTCGCGGAAGTCCCATTCACTCTCACCTACCTGGCCGCGACGCATCCCGCGGGATAGACATCGGCGGATCATTTGCGAACCCAAGCCATTTTCGCTCAGCAACGCCCCACTTCAGCGACGACACGCCTCGGTTTTTGCGCCGACTATGCGAGCCGACGAGCGGCGTTGGCAGCGGACTCTCGGATACGTTTGCGCTGCGTCCCAGGGTTGCGACGTAATTTTGCTCACTGTGAGAGAAATTCCACCCTGGTAGCGACCATCGGCGACATCCATGGCACAATGGCCAAGTGACCGTCGCCCGCCGCAGCTCGTTCGACATCGCATTGGTGGCGCGTCGGCACGTCGATCTCAAGCGTGTCTGCAGCTGTCGCTGTCTGCCTTGATGTCGTAGACCCGCCCACCTGTTTTTCCAGCTGGCTCCCGGATCTGCGCCGCCGGGACAGCAACCGGTGATCCGCGCGGTCCAAGCCGGCTACTCCACTTAAGGAGATGCCGAATGACGTCCCCCCGCCCCGCCAAGGGCCGTAGCGAAGGCCAGTGGGCGCTTGGTGAGCGCGAGCCGCTTAACCCCAACGAGCAGTTCAAGCTGGATGACGATGCGCTCAATGTGCGCGACCGAATCCTCAACCATTACTCCAAAGCGGGCTTCGACAGCATCGAAAAGAACGACCTGCGTGGTCGCTTCCGCTGGATGGGCCTCTACACCCAGCGTGAAGAGGGGTACGACGGCAGCTGGACCGGTGACGAGAACGCCGATCTGCTGGAAGCCAACTACTTCATGATGCGGGTGCGTTGCGACGGCGGGGCACTGTCCACCGCGGCGCTGCGCACAATAGGCCAGATCTCCACCGAGTTCGCCCGGGACACCGCTGACATCTCCGACCGCGAGAATGTGCAGTACCACTGGATCGAGATCGAGAAAGTCCCCGAAATCTGGGAGCGGCTGGCCGCGGTCGGCCTGCAAACCACCGAGGCGTGCGGCGACTGCCCGCGAGTGGTGCTGGGCTCCCCGCTGGCCGGTGAATCGCTCGACGAGGTTCTCGACCCCAGCTGGGCCGTAGACGAGATCGTCCGCCGCTACATCGGCAATCCGGACTTTTCCAACCTGCCGCGCAAGTACAAAACGGCAATCTCGGGGCTGCAGGACGTCGCGCATGAAATCAACGACGTCGCGTTCATCGGGGTCAACCACCCCGAGCACGGCCCCGGGCTGGACCTGTGGGTCGGCGGTGGTCTGTCGACCAACCCGATGCTGGCCCAACGGGTCGGTGCCTGGGTGCCGCTCGAGGAGGTGCCTGAGGTTTGGGAGGCCGTTACATCGGTGTTCCGCGATTACGGCTACCGACGACTACGGTCAAAAGCCCGGATGAAGTTCCTGATCAAGGACTGGGGCATTGAGAAGTTTCGGGAAATTCTCGAAACCGAATACCTGAAACGCAAACTCATCGACGGTCCGGCTCCCGAACCTGTCAAGCATCCGATCGACCACGTCGGGGTGCAGCGGCTCAAGAACGGCCTCAATGCCGTTGGGGTGGCACCGATCGCCGGCCGGGTGTCCGGCACCATCCTGTCCGCGGTGGCCGATTTGGCCGAACGGGCCGGGTCGCAGCGGATCCGGTTCACGCCTTACCAGAAACTGGTCATCCTGGACGTTGCCGACGACAAGCTTGATGAGCTGACCGCTGGGCTTGATGCGCTGGGGTTGCCGTCGCAGCCGTCGCACTGGCGCCGAAACCTGATGGCCTGCACCGGTATTGAATACTGCAAACTGTCGTTCGCCGACACGCGTGGGCGTTCTCAGGTGCTGGTGCCCGAGTTGGAGCGTCGGCTCGACGACATCAACGCACAATTGGACGTGCCGGTGGCGGTGAACATCAACGGCTGCCCGAACTCGTGTGCCCGCATCCAGGTAGCCGACATCGGTTTCAAGGGCCAGATGGTTGACGACGGCCACGGCGGCTCGGTCGAGGGGTTCCAGGTGCACCTCGGCGGCAGCTTGGGCCTTGACAGTGGTTTCGGGCGGAAACTGCGCCAGCACAAGGTCACCAGCGCCGAGCTCGGCGATTACATCGACCGCGTAGTACGCAATTTCATCAAGCAGCGTGATGCCGACGAACGCTTCGCGGAATGGGCGTTACGCGCCGACGAGGCGGATCTGCGATGAATGGGGAGGCGAAAGGGTTGACGGAAGCGGAATTACGCGAACTGGCCGAGCGCGGTGCCGCGGAGCTGGCAGGCGCCGACGCCAGCGACATGTTGCGCTGGACCGATGAGCATTTCGGCGGCGTCCGAGGGCCCCGGTCGTCGGCAACCTGCAACTACGTTGTGGCCTCGAATATGCAGGACGCCGTGCTCGTCGATCTGGCGGCCAAGGTGCGCCCGGGTGTGCCAGTGATGTTCTTGGACACCGGTTATCACTTCGTGGAAACGATCGGCACCCGTGACGCGATCGAGGCGGTCTACGACATCTCGGTGCTCAACGTCACGCCCGAGCAGACCGTTGCAGAGCAAGACCGGCT
Source organism: Mycobacterium sp. (assembly GCF_049585075.1). Classification (GTDB taxonomy): domain Bacteria; phylum Actinomycetota; class Actinomycetes; order Mycobacteriales; family Mycobacteriaceae; genus Mycobacterium. Next base: position 836 of record NZ_JBAUZA010000398.1, on the reverse strand, counting down.
GCTGGGCAAGGACCTGTTCGCCCGCGAACCCAATGAATGCTGCCGGCTTCGCAAGGTCGCACCGTTATCCAAAGCGCTGCGGGGTTATTCCGCGTGGGTGACCGGGCTGCGCCGCGTCGAGGCGCCGACTCGGGCCAACGCCCCGCTGATCAGCTTCGACGAGGCGTTCGGGTTGGTGAAGATCAACCCGCTGGCCACGTGGACCGACGACGACATGCAGGCCTACATCGACGAAAACGATGTGCTGGTCAATCCGCTTGTCTACGAGGGTTATCCGTCGATCGGCTGCGCTCCTTGCACGGCCAAGGTAGTCGACGGTGCGGATCCGCGCAGCGGGCGCTGGCAGGGGCAGTCCAAGACCGAATGCGGGTTGCACGCGTCGTGACCACCTTGGTGCTGGCCGCGCATGGCAGCGCAGATCCACAGTCGGCGGCCAATGCCCGGGCCGTCGCCAACCAAATTCGTTTCATGCGGCCCGGCCTGGGCGTGCGGGTGGCGTTCTGCGAGTTGAACACTCCACGCTTGGTTGACGTGCTCAGGCCAGGCGTGGTGGTCACCCCGTTGCTGCTGGCCGACGCCTACCACGCCCGCATTGACATCCCCCGACAGATCGCGAGTTGCGGTGTGGCGGTTCGACAGGCCGATGTCCTAGGCGAGGATGATCGGCTGGTGTCCGTGCTGCACGAGCGGCTTGCCGAGTTGGGAGTCAGCACGCTCGACCCGGAATTAGGGGTGCTGGTGGTGGCGATCGGCTCGACGCATAGCGCTGCTAATGCGCGTACCGCTCGGGTCGCGAACATGCTGCGGTCAGGAACCCAGTGGGCGGGGGCGACAAC